>NZ_JAAALL010000232.1 GCF_009906315.1 Kineococcus vitellinus
CGGTCGCCGCGCTGCGGCGCTGCGGGCAGTTCGTCCTCGGCCTGGGCCTGTGCGCCACCGGCGTGTGGACGTCGCTGCAGGCCGGTCTGGGCGTCTCCTCCTGGGACGTCCTGCACGCCGGGCTGGCCGGGCGCACCGGCGCCGGCTTCGGCCTCGTCGTGGCCGTCGTCGGTCTCGCCGTCCTCGGCGTCTCCTCGCTGCTGGGGGTGCGCCCGAGGACCGGCACGTTCGTCAACGTGGTGCTCGTCGCGCTGCTGCTGGACGCGCTGCTGGCCACGCGCTGGCTCGACGGCCTGCCCGGGGCGCCGCTCGCGCTGCGGGCGGCGGCGCTGGCCGCGGCGGTCGTGCTCATCGGGACGGGCGGTGCGGTCTACATCGGCGCGGGCTTCGGCTCCGGGCCGCGCGACAGCCTCATGGTGGCCTGCCACCTGCGCGGCTGGCCGATCGGCGTCTCCCGGGTGGCCATCGAGGTCGGCGTGGTGGTCGTCGGCTGGGTGCTCGGGGGTCCCGTCGGCGCCGGCACGATCGTCGTGGCGTTCGCGCTCGGGCCGGTCACCCAGCTGGCCTTCCGGGTGCTGCGCCAGGACCCGGAGGCCGGTCAGCGCCCGCGCCCGGCCCCCGCCGCCGGCAGCGCTGGACCGGACGCGGGACCGGACGCGGGACCGGACGCAGGACGGGACGAGGGGCCGGGCGCGGAGCGCGCCGCCTGAGCCGCCCGCAGCGCTCAGGCGGCCCCGGCCTCCCCGGCCCAGCGCATCGAGAAGGCCCCCGCCAGCCCGTGCCGCGCGGGGGTGGCCAGCACGGCCCGCAGCAGGCCGTCGCGCGCTCCGCGCACCACGGCGGGCACGGGCCGGCCGAGGCGCGTGTTGGCCCCCGCCTGCCACGCCGCCCGGCGGGCGGCGCCCAGCCGCCGCCGCTGGAAGGCCGCCAGCTCGGGCACGCCGGCGAGCTCGCGGCCGTCCCCGCCGCGCAGCTCCCGCACGAGCAGCGGGGCCAGCTCGCGGGCGTCCAGCCAGCCCAGCGTCATGCCCTGGCCGCCGATGGGGCTGATCTCGTGCGCGGCGTCCCCGAGGACGACCCGGCGCCCGTGGACCATGCACCCGGCGATCCGGCGGCGGACGCTGAACGCGCTGACCATCGAGTTCGAGCCGACGTCGAGCACGGCGCCGGTGCGCCGCGCCACGAGCTCGGCCAGCCGCTGCGCCCGCTCCGGCTCCGGCCGCTCCGCCCGCCCGGGCGGCCGCGCCGGTGCCCGCCCGGTGTGCGCGACCCAGCGGCGCACCCCGCCGGGCAGCGGGAAGGACTCCACGACGCCCTCGGGCTCGAGGTGGATCGCCGCGGTGCCGGTGTCGGCGCTCGTGTCGGCGAAGTCGCCCATGAGGTAGGTGTCCGGGTAGGCCCGCACCCGCCCGGCGGTGCCGGTCAGCGCGCGGGTGCACCCGTGCGCGCCGCCGGCGGCGACGACGACCCGGGCGGTCCAGGTCTGCACGCCCCCCGCGGCGCCGCCGGGCGCGGCGGGCGGTGCGGTGGAGCGCACGAGCACGCGCACCGGCCCCGGGCCCGCGTCGTGGACCTCGAGCACCTCCCGCCCGCGCCGCAGCGCGCCGGGGCCCAGCTGCGCGAGGCGCTGCTCCAGCAGCGCCTCGGTGCGCTGCTGCGGCAGCGTGAGCACGAACGGGTTCTGCGGCCAGGCCCGCTCGAAGGTCAGGGAGCCCAGCAGGCGGCCCCGGCTGCGCGCCTGGCCGGTGTGCACGCGCGCACCGGCCGCCAGCACCGCCTCGCGCACGTCCAGCTCCTCCAGGGCCTCCAGCGCGGGCGGGTGCAGCCCGATGGCCCGCGAGTGCGTGCTGGGCTCGGGCCGGCGCTCCAGGACGGCGACGTCGACGCCGTCGCGGGCCAGCAGCGCGCCGAGGTAGAGCCCCGTGGGCCCGCCGCCGACGATGAGCACCTCGCAGCCCGGCACGTCAGCGCGGCCCGTCGGCGGGGGCGGCGGGGGCGTCGAGGAGCAGGTTGCGCGCCGGCCACGGGCGCTCGACGCGCCAGCCGGGCCCGGCCGCCGCCGCGAGCTCGGCGGGGGTGTAGCTGCGCCGGATCGAGGTCAGCCCGTCCTCGCGCACGAACGAGCCGGCCGCCAGCGGCCGGCTGCCCAGGGAGAACAGCCGGTAGGCCCAGGCGCCGCGGGCGATGTCGCTGTGCGCGACCCGGTCGCGGGCCAGCGCGCGCGAGTCCTCCAGCAGCGTGCGCAGGCCGTCCTCGTCGAGGTGGTGCAGGACGTGGTTGGAGACGACGAGGTCGAAGCGCCGGCCCTCGGCCACGAGGTCGCTGCTGTGGGCGCACCGGAAGGACACCCCCGGCACCGGCGGCTGCCGCACCGCCCAGGCGTGCGCGCGCGGGTCGGGGTCGATGCCCGTGACCTGCGCGCGGCGGCCGTCGCGGCGCGCCCAGCGGGCCAGCGCCCGCGCCAGGTCACCACCGCCGCAGCCGACGTCGAGGACCGTCGTGACGCGGTCGTCGCGCAGCAGCGGCCGCACGTGCCGGCGGTAGGCCAGCTGCCAGCCGGCCACGACGGCGTTGACGACGCGGAAGTGCGCGTAGGTGCGTTCCAGCGCGGGCAGGTCGCAGTCCGGGTCGTCCATCAGCTCGACGGCGGTGCGGTCGCGCGCGCCGAGGTCGGGCAGGCTCACCGGGCGCCCAGCAGTTCCCGCCGCGGTGCCGCCACCGCCGCCGGGACGGTCGCGTCCGCGGGCACGTGCGCGGTTCCGGCGACCGGGGAACCCACCCGGGTGAACAACCCCGACTCCACGGTCAGCCCCGGTCCGAAGGCCATGGCGCACACCCGCTCCCCCGCCGCGGCCCGCGCCAGGACGTCGCGCAGGACGAACAGGACGGTGGCGCTGCTCATGTTCCCGAAGTCGCGCAGCACCTCGCGCGAGGGGCGCACCTGCTCGGCCGACAACCCCAGCGTCGTCTCCACCTTGTCGAGGATGCTGCGCCCGCCCGGGTGCACGGCCCAGTGCTCGACCTCGCGGTGCGCGCTGCCGCGCAGCGCGGCGTCGCGCGCCAGCAGCGGGGCCAGGGCGGACTCGACGTGCTCGTCGATGATGTGCGGGACGTAGGAACCGAGCACCATCTCGAAGCCGTTGTCACCGATGCTCCACGCCATCGCCTCCTCGCCGACCGGCGTCAGGACGCTGGCGAAGTCGTCCAGCTGCAGCGCCGGTGCGGGCCCGAGGTCGCGGCCGGTGACGACCGCGGCGGCCGCGCCGTCGGCGAACAGCGACGCGCCGACGACGGTGTCCTGGTCGTCGCGCACCCGCACGTGCAGCGTGCACAGCTCGGCGGCGGCGACGAGGACGACGGCGTCGGGGTCGGCGCGGCAGATCGCGTTCGCCTGCCGCAGCGCGGGGAAGGCGGCGTAGCAGCCCATGAAACCCACGTGCGTGCGCTGCACGGACGGGCGCAGGCCGAGGGCGCGCACGATCCGGTAGTCCGGGCCGGGCGAGTAGAAGCCCGTGCAGGAGGCGGTGACGACGTGCGTGACGTCCTCGGCGCCGACCCCCTCGCACCCGGCGAGGGAGGCCGCCGCCGCCCGCGTGAACAGCGCGTCGGCCTCCCGGGCGTAGACGGCGTTGCGCACCCCGGTGCTCGGGTCCAGCAGCCGGCCGGCGGCGGGGTCGAAGAAGGCGGTCGGGCCCGTGTCGGCGCCGGGGGCCAGCTCGGGGAGCACGGTGTGCCGGCGCTCGATGCCGGAGGCGTTGAACGCCGCGCTCGCCAGCCGGGAGCCGAGCCGGCTCAGACCGGGCTGGGCGGCGAAGACGTCGCGCAGCTGCTGCTGGACGAGCGCGGTGGGCGGGACGGCCGTTTCGATCGACCGCAGGGTGACTGCCATGGGCTCATCAGACGTCAGCCTCGTCCGGTCCACAACGCGAGACTCCCCGCGGGCGCCCGTCAGCCGCCCGTGCGCCGGGAGCGCTGGTAGTCCGTCCACGCCCGCGTGCAGACCTCGCAGCGGCAGCCGAGGTTGCGGTAGCCGTTGGCCGAACCGTGCCGCTCGTCGCCGGGGTCGGCCCGGAAGGCGGCCGCGCGCTGCTGCGCCGACGGCCGCGCCGCCGCGACCCCGACGCCGAGCTCGGCGCGCCAGCTGCGGATCGTGGGGTGGCTGACCCCGAGCACCCGGCCGGCCTCCTGCTGGGCGAGGTCGGCCGTGGCGCCGACGGCCTCCTGCCACGTGGCGTACCCGGCGCGCCGGGCCACCTCGTCGCGGTCGTGGCGCGGCATCGCGGCTCCCCGGGTGCTGGGACCGGGTCCCGCACCCGGCCGGGCACCATCGTGCACCGGCGGGCGCGCCCGCCGGCTGCCGGGTGCGCGCTCGTCAGCGCGCGGCGGCGCGCTCCAGGAAGGCGGCCAGCTCCTCGGGCGCGGGGTACGAGGACTGCGCGCCCGGGCGCGTGGCGGCGAAGGCGCCGACGCCCACGGCGTAGCGGGCGGCGTCCAGGAGGGCGTCGCCCGCCGCCAGCCGCAGGGCCGTCGCACCCGTGAACGCGTCGCCGCAGCCGGTGGTGTCCACGGCCTCGACGGGCACGGCCGTCACGTGCACCGGCGCGCCGTCCCCGTCGTGCACGACGCAGCCCGCGCCGCCCCTGGTCACGATCGAGCGCCGCACGCCGTGCCCGCCGAGCTGGGCGGCCTCGTGCTCGTTGACCAGCAGGACGTCGGTGAGCTCCAGCAGCTCGTCGGGGACGGGGCCGAACGGCGAGAGGTTCGTGACGACCGCGGCGCCGGCGGCGCGGGCGGCCCGGGCGGCGGCGAGCACGACGTCGGTGGCCACCTCCAGGCACAGGCAGAGCACGGCCGCGCCCGCGAACGCGCCCGCCGGCAGGTCGGCGGGGGTCAGCGTGCCGTTGGCGCCCGCGGAGACGACGATCGTGTTCTCCCCGGCGTCGTCGACCGTGATGACGGCGGTCCCGGTCGGCACGTCCGGCCGGGTGGCCACGCCGGAGACGTCGACGCCGGCGGCGGCGACCGAGGAGCGCAGCAGCGCCCCGTTGCCGTCGTCCCCGACGGCGCCGACCAGCGCGACGTCGCCGCCGAGCCGGCCGGCCGCCACGGCCTGGTTGGCGCTCTTGCCGCCGGGCAGCACGAGGAGGTCCTCGCCGCGCAGCGTCTCGCCCGGGCGCGGGAAGCGCGGGGTCCGCACGACGAGGTCGGCGTTGAGCGAGCCGACCACGACGACGCGCCCGCCGCCGCGCTCGCGGGGGGTCTTCTCCGGCACGTGCTGCTCCGCTCCGTCGGGACGATCCGGGGTGCGCCGCTCGGCGCAGGGACCACTGAACACCCCCGCCCGCCGGGGTGGCCCGCGGGGTCCACGGGCACCCCGGCGGGCACCGCCGGGCTGCGGGGGCACCGCCGGGCTGCGGGGGCGGCGCGGGGCTGGTGAGCTGCTCCCGTGCTCCCCCGTGCGGCGGTCCTGGCGTGGGCGTGCGCGGACTGGTGGTACGCCCTGCGCTGGGAGCTGCGCAGCCTGCGGCGCGGCGCGCCCCCGCCCGAGGCGCCCGGCGGGGACGGGAGCGGGGTGGCGGTGCTGCTGGTCCCCGGGGTCTTCGAGTCCTGGCGCTTCCTGCAGCCGCTCACCGAGGCGCTGCGGGCGGGCGGGCACCGCGTGCACGTCGTGGACGCCCTGGGCTTCAACGGCGGGGGGATCCCCGAGGCGGCCCTGGCCGTGCGCCGCCACGTCGACGAGCAGGGCCTCGGCCTCGACGGCCCGCTGGCCGTCGTCGGGCACAGCAAGGGCGGCCTGATCGGCAAGCAGCTGCTGGCCCACCACGACGACGACGGCCGCTTCCAGCACCTGGTGGCGGTCAACACGCCCTTCTCGGGGTCGGCGCTCGCCCGCTGGGTGCCGCTGCGGGCGGTGCGCGTCTTCGCGCCCGGCGGGCAGGTGCTGCGGGAGCTGGCCGCGCGCGAGGACGTCAACCGGGCCATCACCTCCATCTCCAGCCGGGTCGACCCGAACGTCCCCGGCTCCAGCCGGCTGCCGGGCGCCCGCCACGTCACCATCGACACCGTCGGGCACTTCCGGGTGCTGGCCGACCCCCGGCTGCAGGCGGCCGTCCTGGAGGCCCTCGCCGCGCTGTCGGCGCCCGGGCGGCCCTGACGCGGACCGCCCCGGCGGGTCCCCTCACCACGCCACGGGCCCGTGGCGGTCGACGAAGGTCCCGGTGGGGCCGTCGTCGCCGAGGGTGGCCAGGTGCACGATCGCGTCGGTGCCCTCGGTGACCGTCTGGGTGCCCCGGTGCTCGTTGAGGTCGGTCTCCGTGTAACCGGGGTCGGCGGCGTTGACGAGGATCCCGGGCAGGGCGCGGGAGTACTTCACGGTGAGCATCGTCAGCGCGGTCTTGGAGATCGCGTACAGGGGCGGCACGACCTGCCAGTCGAACATCTCGTGCTCCAGGGTGGCCGCGAAGGAGCCCACCGTGGAGGACACGTTGACGACCCGGGCGTGCCGGGACTCCCGCAGCAGCGGCACGAAGGCGTTGGTGACGCGCAGCACCCCCAGCAGGTTGGCGTCCAGCAGCGCGGCGGCGTCCGCCGCGCTGGTCAGCTCCAGCGGCGCGACGACGCTGTTGACCGCGGCGTTGTTGACGAGGACGTCCAGGCGCCCGTGCTCGGCGCGCACCCGCGCGGCCGCGGCGTCGACGCCGGCCTGGTCGGTGACGTCCAGGTGCACCAGCCCGACGCCGAGGTCGGCGGCGGCGGCGCGGCCGCGCCCGGGGTCGCGGGCGCCGATGAGCACCGTGTGCCCGGCCTCCTTCAGCCGCCGGGCGCTCTCGCGCCCGATGCCCTTGTTGCCGCCGGTGACGAGGGTGATCGTGTCCATGCCCGACACCCTGCGGCCCGGGACGGGAGCGCGGGAGGCGACGCCGGTCGGTGGGACCACGGGTACCACCCAGCGGCACCGTGGGTGCTCGCGCTGCGGGGCGGGGCAGGATGGCCGCGTGGCGGAGCGGACGGCGGGGACGACGACGGC
>NZ_JAAALL010000233.1 GCF_009906315.1 Kineococcus vitellinus
CCGGGGGCGGGGCGGGTCGCGCCAGCGGTGCCGCGTGGACCCCGCCGGATGCGAGGATCACCCACGCCCCCGCGGTCGGCGGCCGGGCGCAGGAGCGGTGAGGGGACGGCGGACGTGGGAAGCGGACCGGAGCAGGCGGGCGCACGGCCGACGCGGGTGCTGCTCGTCGACGACGACGCGCTGGTGCGGGCGGGCCTGCGGATGATCCTGTCGAGCGCGGACGACATCGAGGTCGTGGGCGAGGCGGAGAACGGCGCGCAGGCCGTGGAGGGCGTCAGCGCCCACCGGCCCGACATCGTCCTCATGGACGTGCGCATGCCCGTCATGGACGGGCTGACGGCGGCCAAGGCCATCACCGAGCGCCCCCAGGCGCCCGCGGTGGTCATGCTGACGACGTTCGACCTCGACGAGTACGTCTTCCAGGCGCTGCAGTCGGGTGCGACGGGCTTCCTGCTCAAGGACACCCCGCCGCGCGAGCTCGTGGCGGCCGTGCGGGTGGTCGCCGCCGGCGAGGCCATGCTGTCGCCCACGGTGACGCGCCGCCTCGTGGGGCACTACGCCGCGGACGCGGTGAACCCGCGCCGGCGCGAGGCCACCGAGCGGCTGCAGCTGCTGACCGACCGCGAGCGCGAGGTGCTGGGCGCGGTGGGGCGGGGGCTGTCCAACGCCGAGATCGGCAAGGAGCTGTTCATGAGCGAGGCGACCGTGAAGACGCACGTGTCCCGGCTGCTCACCAAGCTGGGCGCGCACAACCGCGTGCAGGTCGCGATCGTCGCTCACGACGCGGGGCTGCTGGACGGCTAGCGGGCCGCGCCGACCGCGGTGCGCGCGGGCGCGTGGGTGGGCAGGCCCACCTGCAGGACGCGGCGGCGCGGCACGCGCAGCACCCCGCGCGCGGCGCGGTCGGCCTCGACGCCGGCCAGCACCTCGCGCCAGGTGCCCCAGTTCAGCCGCGGGCCGGGCAGGGCGAGGTTGTAGGGCGCGTCGAAGAGCACCCGGGTCCAGTCCTCGTCGGCGGTGGTGATCGAGCCGACGACGTCGGGCTTGTCGTCGACGAGGACGTCGGCGGTCGCCGACAGCAGCGTCTTGTCGCGCGTGAGGACCATGCGGTCGGTCCACTCGGCGCCCAGGTGCTCCTCGACCCACTCGAACTTCTCCAGCACGCAGTGGCGGTAGGCGCGCAGCGGGGCGGTGCAGATCCGCACGTCGTGCCCGTCGGCGAGCATCGCGTGCATCGCCGCGACCGCGCCGGGCAACGGGCGCAGGCCCCGGAAGAAGCCGGGGGCGGCGGAGACCGCGCGGATGCGCTCGTGCCACTCGGGCGGGTAGGAGTCCTCGATCCAGTAGGAGGGCGCCTGCGAGCGCGGCTGGTGCGGGGCGTCGGGGTGGGCGGCCAGGAAGCCGGTGTCGAAGCCGTGGCCGAAGTCCGCCAGGACCTGGTCCTGGTCGACGAGCACGAGCATGCGGCGGGCCCTCCTGCGGGTGGTGGAACTCTCCGCCCCAGGTCATCGGCAAGAACGGCGCGTTCGTGAAGCGCGGGGCCGCCGCCCGCGCCGCGCGGGCGCCTCAGCCCAGCAGGTCGCGGCGGCGGTGGGCCAGCGCCCCCGCCGCGGCGAGCGCGAGGGCGAGGGCGGTGAGCACCGCGCCCGCCGCCCGGTCGGCCGGCACGAGCGGCACCGCCGCCAGGTGGGAGAACGGGGACAGGTCCACCACCCACGCCGGTGCGCCCGCCGACTCGGCGACCACCCGCAGCAGGAACCCGCCCCCCACGGGCAGCAGCCCCACGAGGACGACGGCGCGCGGCAGGCAGCCGACGGCCAGCGCCGCCGCGCCCGCGGCCAGCAGCGCCACCGGCAGGGTGTTCCAGGTGCCGCGCAGCGCCGCGCCCAGCCCCAACCCGCCACCGCCGATGGACGTGCCCGCCCACGTGCACACCGCGGCCACGCTCACCAGCAGCAGCGTCCCGGCGGTGGTGGCGGTCAGCTCGGCGCCGAGCAGGCGCAGCCGCCCGACGGGCTGGGCGGCGAGGAGCACCGAGCGGCGGTCGGCCTCGGCCGCGGTGGAGGCCGCCAGCCGGGCGGCGGCGAAGGCCCCCACCGGGACGGGCAGCAGGCCGAAGAGGCTCGCGCTGAAGCCCTCGACGCTGTCCAGGCCGCCGAAGCCGGCCCGGGCGGCGGTGCCCGCGAACCCCGCCTGCTCGTCGAGGAAACCGGTGACGGACGTGGCGACGAGCCCGGTGAGCAGGTAGTAGGCGCCGATCCCCGCCGACCAGGCGAGCACCGGGCGCAGGCAGCGGCGCAGCGCGAACGCCTCCACCGACCCCAGTCCGCCGCGGGGGGCGCGGCGCACCGCCCGCCGGCTCCACAGCCCCTCGCCGACCTCGCGCCGACCGGCTGCGGCGACGGCCGCAGCCCCCAGCGCGGTGGCGGCGACGGCCAGGACGAGCAGCGGGGCCACCCGGTCGCCCGCCGCGGGGCGGCTCAGCTCCAGCAGCCCGAACGGCGAGGCCCAGCGCAACCACGACAGCCCGTCCACGCCGTCACCGACCGCCCGCACGAGCAGCCCCGCGCTGAGCGCGCCGACCGCCGCGCCCGCAGCGCCGCCGCGGGTGGGCAGCAGCTGGGCGCTCAGCCCGGCGAGGGCGACGGCGAGCACGCCGACGAGGGCGGTGCCCGCACCGCTCACGGCGGCCGCGGCGGTGCCCGCACCGGCCAGCCGCAGCGCCACCGCGACGGCGGCGCCCACGGCGAGCGGTGCGAGGGCGAGCACCGCGAGGTGGCGGGCCACGACCGAGCGCAGGGGCAGGCACCCGGACAGCAGGAGGCTCCAGGCCCCGGACTCCTCCGCGCCGCGGGTGGTGCGGGTCGTCACCAGCACGGCCCAGGTGGCGAGCAGGACGGCGACGACGGTGCCGGCGCGCCAGGCGGTGTAGCCGCCCACGGTGCCCAGGGCCGCCGGCTCGCCGAACAGGGCCCGCACGGCCGGGTTCCCGGCGAGCACCCGCAGGCTCGCGGTGGTGGCGGGGTCGCCGGCGACGCGGTCGTGGGAGGCGGCCACGACGGCGGTGAGGGCGGCGGCCACCAGGGCCACGACGAGCGCGCCGCGGCGGACCTGCTCCAGCGCCAGCAGCACCACCGCCCGCCCCGCCGCCCGCGCGCGGACCGGCGCCGGGGCCGGCGCCGGCACCCGCACCGGCGCGCTCACCGCGGGCTCCGCTGCCCGAAGTGCTCCAGGAAGACCTCCTCGAGCCCCGGCTCGCGCACGTCGAGGGCGCTGACGCGGGCGGCGGCGAGCGCGGACAGCGCCGCCGCCGGGGAGCCGCTGACGGCGAAGCGCACCCGCCCGGCGGCCAGCACCTCGACGGGCCCGACCCCGGCCAGCCCGGACAGCCGCGGTGCCGGGCCGGTGAAGTCGACGGTGAACTCGGCGCGGTGCAGGGCGCGCAGCCGCCGGACGGGGGCGACCTCCACCAGCCGGCCCTCCCGCAGGATCCCCACCCGGTCGCACACCGCCTCGACCTCGGCGAGCTGGTGGGAGGAGAGGAACACCGCCTGCCCGTCCTCGCGGGCCCGCCGGACGGTCTCGCGGAACTCCTGCTCGACGAGGGGGTCCAGCCCGCTCGTCGGCTCGTCGAGCACGAGCAGCGGCGCCCGGGTGGCGAAGGCCGCGACGAGCGCGACCTTCTGGCGGTTGCCCGTGGAGTACGTGCGCGCCGGTCTCGACGGGTCCAGCCCGAACCGCTCGACGAGCTCGGCGCGGTAGGCGGTGTCGGTGCCCGGGCGGGTGGCGGCCAGCAGGTGCAGGACCTCCTCGCCCGTCAGCTGCGGCCACAGCGCGACGTCGGCCGGCACGTGCGCGAGCAGCCGGTGGGCGTGGACGACGTCTGCGGCGTCGACGCCGAAGACGCGCACGCGGCCGGCCTGCGGACGGGTGAACCCCAGCACCACGCGGATGGTGGTGGACTTGCCGGCGCCGTTGGGACCGAGGAAGCCGAACACCTCCCCCGCGCCCACCTCGAGGTCCAGGTCGTCGACCGCCACCAGGTCGCCGTAGCGCTTGGTGAGGTGCTCGACGTGCAGCGCCGGTCCGTCCATCGTCGCCGACCTCCCGGGTCGCGGACTGCCGGGCCGCCGACCCGGCCGCCCGGGACACCGGCGTCGACGCTACGCCGGGCGGCGCCCGCTGACCAGGGCGCCGCCCGGCGGCCGTGACGTGCTCAGCGGCCGGCGTCGGAGAGGACCCGGAACTCCTCGTCGCTCAGCTCGACGTCGGCGGCGGCGAGGTTCTCCTCCAGGTGCGCGACCGTCGAGGTGCCGGGGATGGGGACGATCACCGGCGAGCGGCGCAGCAGCCAGGCCAGCGCGAGCTGGCCGGTGGTGGTGCCGGGGTGGTTGCCGGCGACGGCGTCGAGCGGGCCACCGGGCCGGGCGAGGGTGCCCGCGTCGACGGGTGCCCAGGGGATGAAGGCGATGCCGTGGCGCTCGCAGAAGTCCAGCAGGTCCTCCGCGCGCCGGTCGCCGAGGTTGTAGCGGTTCTGCACCGAGGCGACGCTGAGCCCGGCCGCCTGCGCGGCCCGCACGTCCTCGACGTCGACCTCGGAGAGGCCGACCTGCAGCGCGAGGCCCTCGTCGACGAACTCCTCGAGCGCGCCGAACTGCTCCTCGCGCGGGACCTTCGCGTCGATGCGGTGCAGCTGCCACAGGTCGATGCGCTCCACGCCCAGGCGCCGCAGCGACATGAGGATGCACTGGCGCAGGTACTCGGGGCGGCCCAGCGGCGGCCACACGTCGGGGCCGTGCCGGGTCAGCCCGCCCTTGGTGGCGATGACGACGTCGCCGTAGCCGGAGCCGTCGTGCAGGGCCTCGCGGATGAGGTCCTCGGAGACGAACGGGCCGTAGGAGTCGGCGGTGTCGATGAAGGTGACGCCGAGCTCGACGGAGCGGCGCAGCACGCGCACGGCCTCGTCGTGGTCCTCGGGCGGTCCCCAGATGCCGGGGCCGGTGATGCGCATGGCGCCGTAGCCGAGGCGGTGGACGGTCCTGCCGCCGAGGTCGATGCTGCCGCTGGCGGACACTGCCATGGGGGTCCTCCCGTCTGAGGGGTCGTCGACGCCCCCGACGCTGGGCGCGGGGGCGCCTCGGCGCACCAGGGCGGGCGGCCCGGCGCTCACGGGTGCGTGCCCCCACCACCACCGTCGCCGGGGGCGTCGCCGCCGGCCAGTCGCCGGCCGATCTCCCGCAGCTGCCGCAGCTGCTCGCGGGAGAGCGCGCCGGTCATGGCGGTGCTGACGGCCCGCGCGTGGCGGCGCCCGACGGCGCGCTGCACCGCCCGCCCCCGCGGGGTGAGGACGATGCGGGCGGCGCGCCGGTCGCCGGGGTCGGCGCGGCGCTCGAGCAGACCGCGCTCGAGCAGGCGGGCGACCAGCCGGGAGATGCCGCCCTGGGTGAGCAGCACCTCCCGGTTGATGCGGGCCATGGTCAGCCCGTCCCCGTGCCCGCCCGCGTCCCCGGCCCCGTCCTCGTGCCGGGCGAGGGTGTAGAGCACGTCGTACTCGGTCGGCGAGACCTCGTGCCAGACGTCGTCGTCGCGGAAGCGGCGGGCGAGCACCGCCTGGGCGCGGAAGAGCGCCTCCCACGCCTCGTTGGCCAGCCGGACGTCCTGCCGCGCCCGGCCGTCGTCCGGTCCGGCGTCCCGCCCGTCACCGCTCGCGCTCACCGCAGGACAGGGTGGCGCGCGGCGCCGGCCTCGTCGCCGTCCTGGTAGGGGACGGCGCCGGTGAGGTTGTCACCGCGGTTGGGGTTCGGGCGGGCCTGGCGGGCCGGGCCGTCGCCGTAGCGAGCGCGCACGAGGGACTCGTGGGTGGGCGCCTGCGCCGCGGTGGGCGAGCGGCGCGCCGCCATCTCCTTGCGCAGCACCGGGACGACCTCCCCGCCGAGCAGTTCCAGCTGCTCCAGCACGGCCGGCAGGGGGAGCCCGGAGGAGTCCACCACCCACAGCTGGCGCTGGTAGTCGCCGAAGACGTCGTGGAACTCCAGGGTCTTCTCGATCACCTGCTGGGGGCTGCCCACGCTGAGCGGCGTCTCGCGGGCGTACCAGTCCAGCGACCGGCTGTGGTCGTACACCGGCGCCTCCTCGAAGTAGGGGCGGAAGGCCGCGAACGCGTCCTGCGAGCGGCGGGCGATGAACGCCTGGCCCCCCAGGCCGACGACCGCCTGCTCGGGGGTCCCGTGACCGTAGTGGGCGAACCGCTGCCGGTAGTGCTCCACCAGCGGCAGGAAGTGCCCGTTGGGCGCGAGGATGTTGTTGGCGAAGAACCCGTTGCCGTAGAAGGCGGCCTGCTCGGCGATCTGCGGCGTGCGGATGCTGCCGTGCCACACGAACGGCGGGACCCCGTCCAGCGGGCGCGGCGTGGAGGTGAACCCCTGCAGGCTCGCGCGGAACCGGCCCTCCCAGTCGACGACGTCCTCGCGCCACAGGCGGTGCAGCAGGTCGTAGTTCTCGATCGCCAGCGCCACCCCCTGGCGGACGTCCTGGCCGAACCACGGGTAGACCGGCACGGTGTTGCCGCGCCCCAGGGTCAGGTCGAGGCGGCCCTTGGCCAGGTGCTGGGCCATGGCGTACTCCTCGGCGATGCGCACCGGGTCGGTGGTCGTCACCAGCGTGACGGCGGTCGAGAGCACGATGCGCTCGGTCAGCGCGGCGACGTGGGCCAGGAACGTGGTGGGCGAGGAGGAGGAGAACGGCGGGTTGTGGTGCTCCCCGATCCCGAAGACGTCCAGGCCCACCTCCTCGGCCTTCACGGCGATCCGCACCATCGCGTCGATGCGCTCGGCCTCGCTGGGGGTCCGGCCCGTGGTCGGGTCCCGCGTGACGTCGCCGACGGAGAAGATCCCGAACTGCACCGCCCTCACCTCTTCCGCTCTCGTGCGGTCCCGGCCCGCCTGGTGCATGACCGGTCATGTATCCGCACCGGGCAGAACACGGGGTGCCGGGCGGGTGTTCCCGCCGCCGGGT
>NZ_JAAALL010000234.1 GCF_009906315.1 Kineococcus vitellinus
GCCCCCGGGCACCCGCCACGGCAGCCTGGCCCGCACCGCGAACCCGCCGTCGGGCTCGGGGCCGCTGGTGATCGTGCCGTCCGCCAGGCCCACCCGCTCCGAGAGGCCCACCAGGCCCGAGCCCGCACCGGGCAGCCCCGCGGAGGTCCCCCGCGGCCGCTCGTTGACGACGGACACGAGCATCTCCCGGCCCACCTCACCGGAGACCGTCACCACGGTCGGCGCGGACGGCGCGTGCTTGTGGACGTTCGTCAGCGCCTCCTGCACCACCCGGTAGACGGTGCGCCCCAGCTCCGCGGGCACGTCGGCGTGCACGGGCACGTCGGTGCGGAACTCCGCCGCCACCCCGGCCTCGCGGGTGGACTCCACCAGCCGGCGCACGTCCACGAGCGTGGGCTGCGGTGCCAGCTCGGCGGCCGAGGCGGCCGCCGAGCCCGTCCCGGGGGTGCGCAGCACGCCCAGGACGCGGCGCAGGTCCTCCAGCGCCGCCCGGGAGGTCTCCCGGATCGTCGCCGCGGTCGCCTCCACCTGCTCGGCGCCCACGTCGGGGCGCACCTCCAGCCCGCCCGCGTGCAGCGCCACCAGCGAGATGCGGTGCGCCAGCACGTCGTGCATCTCCCGCGCGATGCGGGTGCGCTCGGCCAGCCGCGCCTGCTCCGCGCGCAGCACCTGCTCGTGCTCGGCGCGCTCGGCCCGCTCGCGCAGCGAGCGCACCAGGTCGCGGCGCGCGCCGACGAAGGCGCCGACGAACACGCACAGCGCCACCGCGACGGCCCCCACCGTCAGCGCCAGCCCCCACCCGTCCGTCGACGTGCGCAGCGAGGTGGACGTCACCGCCACGAGCGCCACGAGCGAGAGCAGCACGAGCAGCCGGTCGCGGCGGCGGACGGCGACCGTCAGCAGCGCGAAGAAGACGGCGCCGTCGAAGGCGAGCACGAGCGCGACGGCGAGGGCGATCGCGCACACCAGCACCGGGTGCCGCCGCCGCCACCACAGCGCCGCGCAGCAGGCGAGCGCCACGAGCAGGGGGACGACGTGGCGCACCCCCACCGCGGCCAGGTCCAGCTCGGCGCCCGTGACGACGAGCGGGCCCGCGGCCTCGGTGCTCTGCGGGCCGTGCACGAGCGCGTGGAACCACGCCGGCACCGTGAGCAGGGACAGCACGATCGCCACGACGTCGCGCGCGCGCGGCGCGAACCGCCAGCGGGAGACCCGCGAGGCGGGCGGGAGGACGGGTGCGCTCACCGCCACAGGGTAGGGAGGCCCCCCGCCGGGGGGCGTCCGCCGAACGTCCCTGCCCGGCTCCGGCGTCCGTCGCACCCGCGCGCGCCGCGAGCACCCGAGCCCCGCCGCCGGGGAGCCGCTCCCGGGCGGCGGGCGTAGGGTCCCGCCGTGCCCACGACGCCCCCGACGCCAGCGACGCCCGCGCCCCCGGCCCAGCAGCGACCCGCCGGACCGGTGGCCTTCCTGGGCCTGGGCCGGATGGGGCGCGTCCTCGCCGGCCACCTCGTGCAGGCCGGCCTGGACGTGCGGGTGTGGAACCGCTCGCAGGGCCCGGCGGCCGACCTGGCCGCCGCCGGCGCCACCGCCGCGGCCTCCAGCGCCGAGGCCGTCGAGGGCGCCGACGTCGTCCTCACCGCGTTCTTCGGCCCCGACGCCGTGCGCGAGGCCGTCCTGGGCGCCGACCTGCCGCTCGGCCCCGACGCCGTCTGGGTCGACGTCACGACCGTCGCGCCCGCCGACGCCCGCGCGTTCGCCGGCTGGGCGCGCCAGCGCGGCGTGCGCTACGTGCACTCCCCGGTCGTCGGCTCCCTCGGCCCGGCCCGGGACCGCGCGCTCGGCGTCCTCGTCGGCGGTGCGCCCGAGGACACCGCGCGGGCGCTGCCGCTCGTCGCCCTGTGGGCGGACCCGCAGCGCCTGCAGGTCCTCGACGACCCCGCCGCCGCCGCGACCGGCAAGCTCGTGGCGAACCTGGCGCTCGCGGTCTCCTTCCAGGGCCTGGTCGAGGCGGTGCGGCTGGGCACCTCCGGCGGGCTGGATCTGGAGCAGGTCCTCACGACGCTGCGGGGCACCGGCCTGGGGCCCATCGCCGCGATGAAGGGCGCGAACCTGCGCAGCGGGCGCTTCGAGGACACCCAGTTCTCCACCGACCTGCTGCTGAAGGACACCGGCCTGATGCTCGCCACCAGCCGGCTGCCGCTGCCCGCGCTCACCGTGGCCGCGCAGGCCCTGCTGGCCGCCCAGCGCGCCGGGCGCGGCGACGACGACTTCTCGGTGCTGGCCGCCGGCGACCTGCCCGGCGCCTCCTGACCCCCCGCCCCGCGGTGCTCCTCAGCCCTGCGACCGCGGTCCCGGCGACTTCGTGAACCACGCCACGTCCGCGCCCACCGCGTAGTCCCAGTAGGTGACGACCACCTGCCCGCCGGCCTGCTCGCGGGTGACGAAGGTGGAGCTGTCGTCGAAGAGCGGGTTCGCGGCGTAGACGTCGTCGGCCGTGGCGACGCCCTCGTGCTGGCCCTCCAGCGGGACGAAGCGCCAGCGGCCGTCGTCCTCGCGGCGGGCGATCACGGCGTCGACCCCGCCGCTGAGCGTGCCGCCCCGCAGGGAGACGACCGCGTCGGGGGCGAAGCCGCCGGTGAGCCAGCGCCACTCGACGGCGCCGCCCTCGCGGTCGGCGAGCAGCGGTGCGCCGGCCGTCAGCTCGGACTCGGTGCGCCAGCCCGCGCCCTCGCGCGCCAGCAGGGTCACCGTCGTCGACGTCCCGCCCGTGGTGGCCGCCAGCACGGCGAGGCCGGGGTGGTCGGGGGTGGCGGGGGTCGTCGAGACGGCCTGCGCGCCGCGCCGGCGCGCCAGGTCGGCGAGCGCCCCGTCGGCGCCCGGGTCCACCGCTGCGGCCGCACCGGTGGACGCGGTGCCGGTCGCGGTGGTCGTCGTGCTCGCGGCGGGTGCCGCGGCGGGGGAGCCGCAGGCGGCCAGCGCGCCCGCGCACAGCAGGGCGAGGGCCGCGGTCCGGTGCCGGTTCGAGGTCGTGGTGCTCACGGTGCAACGGACGCGGCGCCGGAGGCGTCTGTTGCACGCGGCCCCCGGACGGCGGGTCCGGTGCGAGCAGGAGGAGGAGCGGTGCGCGAGCACGCGAGGGGAGTCGACGAGGAGGACGTCGTGCGGGCGCTGCAGCGCGCCGGCGCGGCCGACCCGCACGTCGACGTGTCCGCGCTCACCGCGGGTGCGCGGGGGCGCGCCCGCACCCTCCGCCGGCGCCGGCAGGGGCTGGCGGGGGTCGTGGCCGTCCTCGCCCTCGCCGGCCCCGCCGCGCTCTCGCAGTGGCCGCAGGAGCGGGTCGCCGTCCAGCCGGCGGCGACCGCCGTGCCGGACGCGGCCCTGCTCGACACCGCGGCCGTGCAGGCCGTCGTCGAGGGCGTCGAACCGGTGCCGGTCTCGACGGGCACCGCCACCGGGCTGTGCCGCGACGAGCCCTACGGCGGGACGTCCTCGATCGCGGCCGGCCGCTCGGCGGGCTGGGGCAGCACCCCCACGGTGCTGCGCCCGACGCCGGAGCAGGTGGGCCTGGACGTCCTCGTCTTCGAGGGCGACGAGGCCGAGCAGTGGTTCTCGCAGACCGAGCAGCAGGCGGGCTCCTGCACCGTCGAGGCGGTGGAGACCTCGCGCTGGACCCTCGTCGCCGCCGACGTCGCCGCGGACGTCGCCGTCGACGAGGCGGTCGCGCTGTTCGCCCAGGTGCAGTCCGGCACCAACCCCAGCTGGCGCGCGGTGGTCGCCGCCCGCAGCGGGCAGCTCGTGGTCCGCGTGGGCGTGACCAGCTACCACTCCGAGCCCGGGGGCACCGTCGAGCAGGCCGCGACGCTGGCGCGGCAGGCGCTCGAGCGGGCCTCCGGCCTGCGCGCGGCGGGCGGTGCGGCACGATGACCGCGGTGGTCGAGGCGGGTGGCGAGGCGCAGGTGCTCGCCTTCGAGGACTTCGTCGCCGCCCGCGGCCCGGCCCTCGTGCGGCTGGCGCGGGGACTGCTGCGCGACCCCGACACCGCCGAGGACGTCGTCCAGGACGTCCTGGCGAAGGCGCTGCTGCACTGGAAGCGGGTCCAGGGCGCCGACGACCCGGTCGCCTACGTCAACCGGATGGTCGTCAACGCCTCGACGTCCTTCTGGCGCCGCGCCGCCCGCCGGGAACGCCCGGTGGCCGCCGAGGACCTGCCGGACGCCGGCCGCGCGGACGGCACCGGGCAGCTGGCCGACCGCGACGAGCTGCTCACCGCGCTGCGCACCCTGCCGACCAAGCAGCGCACGGTGCTCGTGCTGCGCCACTTCGAGGACATGCCCGACGAGCAGATCGCCGACCTGCTCGACGTCACCACCGGCACCGTGCGCAGCAACGCCCACCGGGGTCTGGCCGCCCTGCGCACCGCGCTGTCGCGCTGAGGCCTCAACCGCCGGCCGCCGGCGGCCGATGGGAGGGAGCAGGCACACCCGGGCGAGGGACGCGAAGGACGCAGCATGTTCGGACGCAGGAGCTCGACCCCGCAGGCGGGCGGCACGCCCGCGCCCCGGGACGTGGAGGCCCTGGAGGCGGTGCTCGCCGCCTTCGACGGCGGCGTCGACGGCGAGCTGGACGCCCACCTCGCGGGGGTGCGCGCCCTCGTGCAGGCCCTCGACCTGGCCTACGGCGCGGTGTGGCTGCCCGGTCCGGACGGCCGCTTCCGGCTGGCCGCCGAGGTCGGCGCGCTGGCGCCGGCGATGGCCGCGACCCGCGACGTCGCCGTCGGCACCTCCGACGGCTGCGCCGGGCGGGCGCTGCAGGCGCGCGAACCCGTCGAGTGCCGCGCCGACAGCGACCGGGACTGCGCCCGCTGGCGCGCCGCGCGGGCCGGGGGAGCCCTGCACGGCTGCCAGATGCCCGTCGTCGAGGGCGGCCGCGTCGTGGCGCTGCAGGAGTTCTACGGCCTGTCGGCCCTGCCCTTCTTCGGGGGCCGCAGCGAG
Organism: Kineococcus vitellinus; assembly: GCF_009906315.1. Lineage (GTDB taxonomy): Bacteria > Actinomycetota > Actinomycetes > Actinomycetales > Kineococcaceae > Kineococcus > Kineococcus vitellinus. The sequence continues at coordinate 4,992 of NZ_JAAALL010000234.1, forward strand.
AAGTGGAAGGCCATCGCCCGCGTCGCCGCGCACGCGCGCCGCCGCGTCCTGGACGCGGCGACGCTGCGCGAGACGCTCGACGACCGCGAGGCCGTCACGACCGTCGTCACGGCGGTGGGCGAGGCCCAGGCGCAGGACGACGCGCTGCGGCGCGCGCTGGAGGTCGTCCGCGAGGCGTTCGGCTGGGCCTACGGCTCCTACTGGGCGCTGGACGAGGGGTCGGGCACGCTGAGGTTCCTGCTGGAGTCCGGCTCGGCGGGCGAGGAGTTCCGCCGCGTCACCCTGTCCGCGAGCTTCGCCGAGGGCGTGGGGCTGTCCGGGCGGGCCTGGCGGGCGCGCGACCTGGTCTTCGTCCCCGACCTGGCTCAGGTCACCGACTGCGTGCGGGCCCCGGCGGCCCAGCGCGCGGGGGTGAAGTCGGGCGTGTGCTTCCCGATCAGCTTCGAGGGCAGGGTCGTGGGCACGATGGACTTCTTCGCCACCGAGGTCATCGAGCTGTCGGACTCGCGGGCCGCCGCGCTGCGCAACGTGCAGCAGCTGGTCTCCCAGCGCCTGGAGGTCCTGGCGCGCGCGGAGGTGAACGCCCGGGCGTCCACGGCCCTGCTGGACACCGTCTCCCGCCTGCGCGACGCGGTCGCCGACGCCGGCCGGGTCGCCGACTCTGCCGTGGGCCAGGCCGCCGCCATGACGAGCGAGGTGGACGCGCTCACCCGCGCGTCGGCCGCCGTCGGCGAGGTCATCGAGATCATCTCCGGCATCGCCGACCAGACGAACCTGCTCGCCCTCAACGCCACGATCGAGGCCGCGCGCGCCGGCGAGCTCGGCCGCGGCTTCGCGGTCGTCGCCAGCGAGGTCAAGGACCTGGCCCGGGAGACCGCCGACGCGACCCGGCGCGTGGCCGAGCAGGTCTCCGGCATCCAGGCCTCCAGCGCCGCCGTCTCCACCGGCATCGCGACGACCGCGGACGTCGTCCGCGAGCTGGACGCCGTGCAGGCGCGCATCTCCGCCGTCATCGACGAGCAGGTGGCGATGGCCACCGCGCACGGCCGCCGCTGACCCGGGGGGTGCCGGCCGGCTCCGCGGCGGGCGATCGCGTACGCCCACAGCGGACAGCCGCGCGCCCGTGCGACCGCCGCGGGTAGCTTGCGCAGGACCCGAGCAGGAGGTCCCGCGGTGCCGAAGCTGACGCTCGTCCCCACCCGCCGGGTGCGCCGGCGCCCCGACCCCCTGCTGCGCGACGTGCTCGGTGCCGTGCTGCGCGACGAGCGGCTCGCCCAGCGGCGCACCCTCTCCGACGTCGCCGCGAGCGCCCGGGTGTCCCTGCCCTACCTGTCCGAGGTGGAGCGCGGCCGCAAGGAGCCCTCCTCCGAGGTGCTCGCCGCGGTCTGCGCGGCCCTCGGCCTCGCGCTCGTGGACCTGCTCGCCCGCAGCGGGACGCTCGTCACGGACCTCACCACGACGACCGGGTTCGCGCCGGCAGCCGGTGCGGCACGCGCCTCCGCGCCGACCGTCTCGTTGTCGATCGCCGCCTAGCGCCGGCGGCGCCGCACGGATTTGACCCTCCGCTGGGCTGTCGTTAACGTAGTTGTCACACCGCAGCGCGGAGGAACGGACGGGTCACCGGCCGGTTCGCGCAGCAGGTGGGGACAGTCTCCGACAACATCAACCGGCTCCGGTCGCTCAAGTGCGCCCCGGACCGGCCGATGAAGGTGGAGCGTCCTGACCGGCCCGATGGGTCCGGTAAGCTGGACGAAGTCCGCAGACGAGAAGCCGCGAAAGCGGTTGACAGTCGTGCGTCCGGTTCTTGAGAACTCAACAGTGTGCCAAGTGTTGATGCCAAATCAATCAACCCCGGATGGCCGCCACTCACTTGGGGTGGTGGTCGGGGATTCCTTTGGTGTTGTTCCTCCACTTCCTGCTCGCCAGCGGGGGTGGAGGTTTTCGAGACCGAGGGTCAACTTTGCAGGTCTATGGATCTAGGCGGCTGCTCGCAGTCGTCG
>NZ_JAAALL010000235.1 GCF_009906315.1 Kineococcus vitellinus
CGATCGGCTCGGGGAACAGTTCCAGCCACTCCTGCTCGCGGAAGTACAGCAGTTCGTCCTCCACCGGGGGCAGCCGCCGCGGGCGGCCCTGCACCAGGTCGGTGGTCATGACCTCCAGGTTGACGGCGCGCAGTTCCCGGTCGCGGCGGCAGGCCGCCTTCTGCTCGGGCGTGCGCGCGCCCCACAGGTGGGCGAAGGTGAGCGGACCGGGCCGCTGCGCCGTGCCGCGCCCGGCCAGCTCGTCCAGGCGCGCGGCCAGCCACGGGGTGAGGGCGGCCGTCGACCCCTGCCGGCCCAGGCCGGTGAGGATGCCGTAGGAGTTCCTCGGAACCTCCACCCGCAGCAGGTGCGCCACGCTCCAGCCCAGCCCGACGACCGCGCCGACGACCACCAGGCCCGCGCCCACGCCGCCGCTGAGCACCGGCAACCAGGAACCGGCCCCGTCGTCCTCGTCCCAGGTGATCACCGAGGTGAGCAGCACCACGCTCCCCGGCGCCACCGCCAGGGCCAGCCGCAACCCGGCCCGCCTGCTCGCGGCGACCAGACCCAGCGCCTTCACCAGCGACCACGCAGGACGCCTTCGCGCTGGCACCCGCGCCGCCGACCCCTCCGCGACGCCTACCGAGGTTTCCGCGACGCTCACCGGCGCTCGAGGAGCCACCCGCCCACGCACTGCCGCCGCCACGTCCAGTCCAGCGGTCAGCAGGCTGAACAGCGGCGTGGTGGCTCCCGCGGGCTCGAACAAGGACATCAACCCCGTCCGGCCCTCGGAGGCTACCTCCCGGCGGCCGGCGAGCTCCTCTGCCACGTCATCCAGGCGCCTGAAACCCGCTCCCGCCACGGAGCGCCCGCACTCTGCGGCCGCCGCCAAGGCGGCGGCGATGGCTCCCGCCGAGGCGCCTCCGAGGTTGACGAAGCGGTAGTGCCGGGAGAGCACCGTCACGGCACGGGGGTACACCACCCCGCTGGTGATGCCGCCCTTCATGGTCAGGTCGCACGTCGCGTGCGGTGGCGGACCTGCGTGCGGCTCGGCGTTCGGATCGACCAGCAGCGCGTCGCGTGCCACCTCGTCTGTCGTCATGACGTACCTGTCCAGGGGTGTCGACGCATGAGTGCTCATCAGCGGCCTGAGGAGCTGGTTCACCTGGTACTCGGCCAGCGCAGTGGTGACGGGGACTCGTCCGCCAGCACCGAGGTCGGATGTTCAACTGTCCACGTGCTGGGAGGGGCAGCTGTGGGACCGTACGAGGTCCAGTGCGACTGAGGTGATCGTGACCCGACGACTGTGCTGCGATGCAAGCATCGGGTGATCCCGCTGTCGCGTGGGGAACTGGCAGTGCTCATGTTCCAGAAGGTGTTGCTCCACCCACCGGCTTCCTGAGGTCTTGCATCACGCAGGGTGACAGATCGACCGTCGCTTGAGAAGACCCACCAGAGGGGGACGCGCGCAGCAGCCGCGACTACCCGTCCACCGCCTCCACTGCGCCTCCGGCGAGCACCGCGTCCCCGTCGGCACTGCGCCCGCGGCTGCCCCGTGGCCGCAGGTCTAACCGTGAGTGTGACCGCACGACGGCTGCAGGTGTGGCCACGCCAGGGGCAACGGTACAGCTGAAGCCATCACGAAGTCCTACGGCGGCACCCCTGTCCTGCGCGGGGTGAGCTTGGCGCTGCAGCAGGGGCCCGCGGGCGGGGAACATCGGCTGGCCGGCCGGCACCACCCGCACCACCTCGGCGATCTCCTCGGTGATCGGCGTGAGCGCGAGCGCCGGTACGTCGTGGTGGTCCCTGCGATGCGGCGGCCACACGCGCTCGTGCCCGTACTCGCTCGTGCTCGTGCAGCGTCGGCCTACCGCGACCTACTGGGACGCGCCGTCCTCCTCGCCGCACTGCGATCAGCGTCGTCCTCGGCGCTGCCGTAGGACGACACCAGTGGGCAAGTCGTAGCGAGCTCGCTACACTCGAGCGGGTGAAGACCATCCCCGTGCGCGACCTGCGCAACGAGTACGGTCGCGTCCTGCGTGAGGTCGAAGAGGACGGTGAGACCTACACCATCACCAACCACGGTCGAGCCGTCGCGCAGATCAGCCCCGTCCCCCAGGCCGCCGGCCCACGCGAAGGCGTCCCCCTCGGTGAGGCGTTCGGGCAGCTGTCCGCAGCGATGACCACCAGCGACATCGACGCCCTGAAGGCCGACCTGGACCAGGCCCGGTGGGAGCCGCGCGACCCTTTCACCGAGAAGGTCCTGCGCGATGCCGGGCTCGATGTGGCGGCCGCCGACGAGGTGGAACGCATCCACCGCGAGCACCTCGGTCAGGAACGCTTCGGCCACGAGCGGATGGACGCGGGGAGCAAGGAGGTCATCGCTCGCGAGTCCGAGCAGTTCGCGGCCGACCAGGCTCAGTTCAGCACCGGCAGGACCATCAGCGTCGAGGGCAACGGGTGAGCGAGCAGCGGTGAGCCACCTGCTCGACACCAACGCCGTCCTCAACCTGCTGGATCCGCGCGTGCCGACGGCGCTGCCCGCGAGCACCATCACCCACATCTCCGTCATCACGCACGTGGAGCTCAACTACGGCATCGCAGCCGCACTCAACCGCCACACCACGGAGAGCACCGCCGAGGCCAGTCGGCGCACCGCCAACCTCCAGCGGGTGCTGTCCACCTGGACGCCCGTACCCCTCGACAGCACCATCGCGGCCGCCTTCCAGCAGGTCGCCGAATCAGCCCTCAGTGCGGGGCAGAATCCTCGCCAGCGGATGAACGACCTGATGATCGCCGCGACCGCCCTCACGCGCGACTGGACGCTGGTCACCAACGACGAACCGCTGACCCGGGCACTGACCCCGCTGGTCCGAGTAGTTCCGCTGTGAGCAGGGCCGGGCGGGGCTGAGCGGGCCGGACGGGGCTGGCAGCGAGCGGCGGAAGACGGCGGCGTACGCCAGGCGGGCCAGGGAGCACCGGTCGTCGTGCTGCATGGCCTCGCGTGCCCGCGGCTCGGTGGCGATGGTGATGTCGCAGGCTCCACGCGGTGAACGCCTGCACCGCCAGGGCAGCTACGTGCTCGGCACCGTTGCGGTGACCTTGTGCAAGACACGGCCACGCCGTCGGTGATGCGGTCGCTGACGTCGGGGTCGAGGACTCCCGTGGCGAGTAAGCGAGCCGCGACCCCGTCGGTCAAGAGTTGGTGAGGGTGTCGCCGTGACCGGCAGTGGGATCCCTCGGCCCAGCTGCCGCGGTCCACCAGACGAGCAGCGCGTCATGGCTGCTGTGGTGCGTCAGCGCAGCTGCCAACGCGGCGCCCGTCATGCCGGTACGCGAGGGGCTGTCGTCACCGCGCAACCACACGATCCGCGCCTGGGTGCTCTCGCGCACGACCGCGGCCCGCTCGCCGCTCAAGCCTGCGGCGACGGGCAGCGCATCCGGGCCGGCAGGCCGGTGACGTCCGCCAGGGTGCGAGCCTCGTCCACAGAGGGTCCTCTTGTTGCCCGGGGCTAGCACCGGGCGGTGCGAGCGAGTGGAATGGAACGAAGATGCGAGACGGTCGTCGGGCTCGCGCCACCGACCCGGCGGCGATGCAGCAGCCGTATGAGGGTGCTGCGACCGGCTGGGCGCAGCCGCGAGCCGGAGCAGCGGTGAGGTGGAGCGGCCGCAGGACGAGCGGGCCCGGACGATGCCGACGCCGCGGCGCGCCAGGCAGATGGGTCCGGAGCAGCACCAAGGGGCAGTGCCGCTGCGAAGCGGTAACCGCAGCTGATCGCTCCCGACCCCGGCCGCACGCTCGACCCGAAGACCCCGCCGACCTCGCGCGGCGCTATCGAGCGGCAGCTGAGCGGAGCACTGGAGGGCGTCGATCGCCCCGCCGCCGGGAAGTGGCGCAACAAGCAGAAGGCGCCGTGCGTTCTCCCGGCGCTCGCGCGCTGAGCGGCAGTAGGTTCACCCCGTGGCCAAGCATGACGGCAGCGCGCAGACTCGGACTGCTGCGCCGCCCATGCCCCGCGGGTGGTTGCAAGCCGCAGTCATCTTGGTCTTGCTCGGCTTGCTGACGGGCTTCGCGTACATCGGTGTGACGTACGGGCTGTCAGCGCGATCACCGGAACGAACGCGGTTGGTGGTGCCCGCTGCTGCCCCATCGGTGACGGTGACGAGGACGGACATGCCGGGAGTCGCGTCCGGTGAGCCGTTCCCGGCGCCGGCGCGCACGATCACGCTGCCGGCCAGGACGGTCTACGCGACGACGACGGCGCTGCCCACCGAGGTCTCCGCGGGTGCGACAGCGACGATCTACGTCCTGACCCGCTCCGCGCCGGAGTCCAAGTCCGTCTTCGACGAGTACATCTGGCCGATGGTGCTCTCCCTGGCGCCCGGCTCGTTGACGCTGGCGGCGGGAGCGGTGGTGTGGCGGTACAAGCAACGCCGCCCGGCGCCACCGGCGCCCGTCCCAGGCCCCACGGGCCCGCCGTCAGGAGGACGGCCGCCGGACGGCTACTTGTAGGCTTGAGGCACTGCCCGCGAGGAGCGGGCGTGTGCCTTGAGGTGGGGAGTCGCGGCTCTGGTCATCCCCCCCGCCCCCTGCCACGCTGAGCCCCTGTCGAAGGGGGACGACGATGCATCCAAGAGACCCGGGCGAGCCGGCCCAAGCCCAGCGCAACGGCAAATGGGTGATGGCCAACCGCGGCCCCCGCCGAGATCCGGAGCCGTCCATGTGGCCCGTCGCCCTGGTTCTCATCGCGCTGGCCGTCTTCGCGCTCGGTGTCTTCGGCATCATCAGAGCGGTCGCGGGCAGCCCGCAGGACAGGTGGTGCGCGGACATCAAGGTGCAGACGCAGCAAGCCGGGGCGTTCGAGTCCCCTGAACAGCAGGCGGAGTGGTACGCGAAGTGCTCGTGACGTGCGGGAGGGCTCGCCACTGAGGTGAGCCCTCCCGCATGCTGCGGCCCGTGAGCGCACTCGCACCGAGGCCGAGCCGCGGGGTGTCGTCGTATCACCATCATCATCAAACGGGTTTCATCGGAGAAGGTCAGCGCGGAGCGCCGTCCTGGCGGTGGTGCTGGAGCTGCACCTGGTCCTCACCGTCGTGGCGGCAGCGACCGAGCCGTGAGGAACGGGCGGGCATCGGGTGGTGCGGTGCATCAGCGGCGGTGCCCTCACCGCGACGCGGCCTCGTGTCTCACACCCCATCGTGGAGGTCCGTGACCGTTGGCGCAGCCGAGTGCGAAGCGGCGGCGGCCGCGGCAGGGTGCATCGCCTCTGAGAGTGTTGCGTTACTGATCATCGGCAATGAGTGAAGTGAGGCGGTGGCCTGGCGGCCACCGCCTCACTTCATGATCAGCCGGTGTGTGCGTGCTCGTGCAAGCCGGCCTACGACTCCAGCCTGCTGGATGCCCAGTGGCAGCTGCTGCAACCGCTCCTGCCGCAGCCTGATCGACGCCGCGGTGGCCGCCCATTGGTGCATCCACGTCGGCTGGTCATCGACACGATCCTCTACGTCCTCACCACCGGCTGCCCCTGGCGCGCCATCCCCCACGACCTGGCCCCGTGGTGGGTGGCCTCTCCCCCGCACGCGGGAGGTGCCCCCAGCTGGTTCACCACCTGGACCGCGGATGGCACCTGGGCCCGCATCCACGACATGCTGCGCGAGCGCCTGCGCCTCGCCGACGGCCGTGACCCCCAACCCTCCGCCGCCGTGCTGGACTCCCAATCGATCAAGACCAGCCACGGCGGCCAGGCCATCGGCTACGACGCCGGCAAGCGCATCCGAGGCCGCAAACGGCACTGGGGGCACCTCCCGCTTGCGGGGGAATGGTCGACACCGGCGGCCTGCTGCTCAAAGCCGTCGTGCACTCGGCCTCACTGCAAGATCGTCACGGCGCCAAGCGGGTCCTGAGCGGCATCAGCGAGCGCTACCGCCGGCTGGGGCTGGGGCTGGGGCTGGTCTGGGTCGACGGCGGCTACGTCAACAGTGTCGACGCCTCACTGGTGGGTTGGGCTGCAGCCGAAGAAGGCACCGAAGTGGTGGCAGTGCCACGCAACGCGAACGTGCGAGGCTTTCAGGAGGGGGCACCTCCCACGCGCAGCATGGGGGAATGCCCAGGCGCTGGGTGGTGGAACGGACCTTCGCCTGGTTGACGAGGTGCAGACACTCGGCACGCGACTACGAACGCAAGACCGCCCACTCCGAAGCCATGATCCAGGTAGCCTCGATCCGGCTCATGCTGGCCCGCCTGGCCGGCCAAGACGTCGAGCCGCGCGGTCCGATCGAGACCGAAGCAGCCCGCCGCCTGGCCGAGGACGGCACCCTCACTCCCGAGTCGAAGACCGACCCTCAGTGATCACCGGGTAACGCAACACCCTCCAAGGCGCGGCGGGGTGCGGGCGCCGCCGGGCAGGTGCCCACCGGCGCCCGCGCCCTGCTGCGCCCAGCGCGGCGAGGCGGCGGCGCTCCAGCGCTCCGGCGCTGCGGCGAGCAGGTAGCCCCCGCCGCCAAGCACGGCCGTGGCCGTGGCCTGCCCGCCCGCGCCGAGGAGAACCGCCGCGGTGGCGAGGAGCGCCAACCACGTGCCGAGGGCGTACTGCAGCACGTCGCGCTGCAGCCTCCCGCTCATGAGGTGGAGCAGCCCGGCGACGAGGCCGGTGCCGGCCGGCCACGCCGAATTCTGCAGGTTCTGCGCATCGAGGGCGGTGATGAGCAGGAAGAGCGCCGCGAACCCGGCGACCCAGGCCTCGCCGAGGAGTGCGCCGGTCAGGGCGGTGACGACGCCAGTGGCGAGGACGGCCGCGGGCAGCCAGGGCGGCAGCGCCGGCAACAGGCCGGGCCCGCCAGCGAGGGCGGCGGTCCGGTGGCCGAAGAGCCAGGCCCCAGGCGAGGTAGGTGGGGCAGTTGTCGACGGGCGCGGCGGGCGCCGCCACGGGGCCGGCGGTGGTGGTCGCGAGGATGGGGCGGTGGTGGTCACGGCGGACTCCCGGGGGG
>NZ_JAAALL010000236.1 GCF_009906315.1 Kineococcus vitellinus
GGCATCCGCGCCCGCCGCCCGCCTGGCGCAGGTAGCCGAGGAGCGGGCCGCCGAGCATGAGCATGGCGAGCCCGAGCCACCACACGCCGTTGGCGAAGGCGATGATCCAGCCGGTCGTCCACGCCGCCCCGAGCAGCCCGAGGGACTGCGGGGACCAGCCGCCCCCACCACCCTGCTCCTGCTGCTGCTGCGGCACGGGCGCGGGCTCGCGCGGCCGGTACGGCGCGGGCGGCGGGCTCGTGCGGGCCACCACCGACCCCGTCGGCCGCTGCGCGAGGGTCGACCCGCTCGGCCCCGTCGAGGCGCCCGGCCCCGTCGGCCCCGTCGGCTGCGTCGGCTCCGCGGGAGCCGACGCGACGGGCCGCTGCCCGTGGCCGGACGCGCTCCCGGGCGCGCGCGCACCGGGGTCCTCGCCACCGGTGGCGCTGCCCTTGCCCAGGTCGACTCCCACGGCGGTCTCCTACAGGTCCAGGTCGGAGCGGCGGAACTTCGCGTCCAGGAAGCGGCCCTGCACGCTCAGCCGCTGCGCGTCGTGGTCGTAGACGGCGCGCTGCAGCTCGCGGGCGCCGTCGGCGAGCAGCCGCAGCTGCGCGACGAGCTCCTCGGCGGGCGTGCTGCCGGAGGGGCCGCGGCTGGTGAGGGCGTAGTCCTCGGGCAGCTCGAGGTAGTTCTCCAGCGCACCGGGCAGGTACTCGGTGACGATGGCCTCGAGGTCGTGCAGCGCCTCGACCTCGGCGCCGCGCCTGCCCACGTGCGCGAGCAGCGGGCGCAGGACGTCCTCGATCTCGCGCACCGCGGGGACGGCGCCGTCGGGCAGCCGGCCGCCGTTGCGGTTGGCGGTGCGCACGACGTCGCGCAGCCGCTCCTGCAGCCGGGTCGCCGGGTCGGCCGGTTCGGCCGCGACGGGCACGGGGGCCGGCTGCGCGGGCTGCGGCAGCGCGTGCTCGGCCCCGGTGAAGGCCGCCTTGATCCGCAGCCACGTCGAGTTCGCCATGATCGAGTGCACCAGCCCCAGTCCCCACGTGCCCGTGGCCAGGAGCCAGCCCAGCACGCCGAGCAGCAGCCCGTCCATCGTGATCAGCGTCGCCGCGCCGCCCGCGGCGAGCAGGTACCCCAGGGCCGCCAGCACCCAGGTGGGCCGGCGACCGCGCAGGCCCATGTAGAGGAAGGCCAGCCACGGCAGGCCCACCGCGGGGATGGCCAGCCACCAGGAGTTGGCGACCCGCCAGGTGCGGCTGCGCAACCTCCGCGAGACCAGCTCCGCCGGCGCCTGCGCCGGACCGCGGCGCACCGCGACCCGCCCCGGCCCGTGCCCGCCGGAGCGGCGCAGCGCCCGCGGCGGCCGCTCCCCCGGGCCGTGGCCGGCCGGGGCGCTCACCGTGGACCTTCGATGGCGGGACCACCACCCTGCTCCCCGTTGCGCGCCCGCTCCAGGTAGGAGCGCGAGCGCTGCACCTGGCCCTCGAGGGCGTCGACGGTGGTGGCCATGCTGACGACCGCCTGCTGCTTGAAGACGTCGATGGCGTCCATCGTGGCGAAGACGTTGTCGAAGGCCTTCTGCAGGGTGGCGACGTCCACGGTGGCCGAGGAGGCCTGCTCGTGGATCTGCGCGGTCTGCTGCTTGAGCATCTCCGAGGTCGACAGGATCATCTGGTTCGTCGTCGTGTTGAGCGCGTTGATCTGGTCGAGCACGAGCTTCTGGTTGGCCAGCGCCTGCGCCACGATGACGGCCGTGCGCAGCGCCGCCACCGTCGTCGTCTGCGCCCGGTCGACGCCCTTGATGAGCTCGATGTTGTTCTTGCGCACCAGGTCCAGCGCGAGGTAGCCCTGCACGCTGACCGCGAGCTGGGTCATGAGGTCCTGGTGGCGCTGGCGGATGGGGAAGAGCGCGTCGGAGGTCAGGGCGTCGGCGGCCCGCGGGTCGGAGACGCGCAGCTCGTCGATCTTGGCGACCGTCGCGGCGTCCAGCGCCTTGGCCAGCGTGGAGTACTCGGTGAGCTTGCCCATCGTCGTCCAGAGGTTCTGCTTCTCGGACTCGATGGAGGCGTTGTCCTTGCGCAGCTCGTCCTGGCCGCTGGCGAGGGCCTTGATGATCGCGTCGAGCTGGGACTGCGCGTCCTGGTAGCGCTCGAAGTAGCGCTGCACCTTGCCGCCGAAGGGCAGGATGCCCAGCAGCTTCTTCGCGCCCCTGAGGTCGGCGCGGCCCGGGTCGAGGTCGGTGACCGTCTGGCGCAGCTGCAGCAGCGTGTTGGCCACCTTCACCTGCGCGTCGGCGCCGGGACCCGTCGCCTTCTGGCCCTTGGCGCCCGCGAGGCTGGAGGCGGGGCGCTCCAGCATCCGGTTGGAGACCTGGGCGCTGGAGCGGATCTCCTGCTCGCCCATGCGCGTGATGTCGTCGACCTTCTTCTGGAAGGCCGGGCTGCGCGGATCCTGCGCGGCGAGGTCGGTGACGAAGGCCTGCGCCTTGCGGTGCAGCTCGGCCCTGGTCGCCTCGTCCAGCGGGATCATCACCTCGGCCTGCTCGTCGGCGACGACCGGCACGGGGGCGGGCGGCGTCAGCTGCAGGTCCGTGGCGGGCGGCGCGGCCGGGGCCGCCGGCGGGTCCAGCGGCTTGCTCAGGTCCAGCGACTCCGACATCAGGTGGTTCCCCTCGTGCTCGACAGCGTGCCGCCCGCGCCACCCGGCGTGCGGTCCATCCTAGGTGCGCCGCGCGCGGTCGTCCGATCATCACCGGGCGCGCGCAGCGCGGTCATCCACCCCACGGTGGAGGTCCCCGCACCGCACGTCGTCCTCACGAGGGGGGCAACGCGCACCCCCCGCGCGAGGTGCCCGGCCCGGCGGGGCGCCGGCCGCGGCTCACCAGTCGTCCTCCTCGCGGTCGCGGCGGTCGTTCTCCTCGGTGCGCAGGCGGGCCGCCCGCAGCGCGTCCGCGGCCTCCTCGCGGGTGGCGTAGGGCCCCATGAGGTCCTTGGCCTGGCCCTTGTGCTCGACCTCCTGCACCCGGCCGGTGGACACGTCGTAGTAGTACTGCGTCGCCATGAGCGCATCCTGGCCCGTCCGGGCCGTCCGCGCACCCGACCTAGACTCGGGGCCATGAGCACGGCGACGGCACCCGTGGGCACGCTGGTGCCCGGCACCCTCTCCCCGCGACGCCCGGTCCCCGCGTCGATCCCGCGCCCGGAGTACGTGGACGAGCCGGCGCCGGCGCCGTACACCGGCTCGCACGTGATCGACCCGGAGGGCGTGGAGCGCATCCGCCGCGCCGGCAGGCTGGCCGCGCAGGCGATGGAGCTGGTGGCCCGGCACGTCGTGCCGGGCACGAGCACGGACGAGCTGGACCGCGTCGGCCACGAGTTCCTCTGCGACCACGGCGCCTACCCTTCGACGCTGGGCTACCGGGGCTTCCCCAAGTCGCTGTGCAGCAGCGTCAACGAGGTGGTCTGCCACGGCATCCCGGACTCGACCGTGCTGCAGGAGGGCGACATCGTCAACCTCGACGTCACCGCCTACCTGGACGGCATGCACGGCGACACCAACGCCACCTACCTGTGCGGGGAGGTGGACGAGGAGTCCCGCCTGCTCGTCGAGCGCACCCGCGAGGCCACCCGCCGCGGGATCGGGGCCGTCGCGCCCGGGCGCGCGATCAACGTGGTCGGCCGCGTCATCGAGGCCTACGCCAAGCGCTTCGGCTACGGCGTCGTGCGCGACTTCACCGGCCACGGCGTGGGCCCGGCCTTCCACTCCGGCCTCGTCGTGCCGCACTACGACGCCGCGCCCGCCCACGGCACCGTCATGGAACCCGGCATGGTCTTCACCATCGAGCCGATGCTCACGCTGGGCACCCACGAGTGGGACATGTGGGAGGACGGCTGGACGGTGGTCACGCGCGACCGCCGGCGCACCGCGCAGTTCGAGCACACGATCGTCGTCACCGACACCGGCGCCGAGGTCCTCACCCTGCCCTGAGCCCGGCGGCCCGCGGCCGCGGCGGCACCCGCGGGGGGCGCGGCGCGTTGGAGCGGACGTCGCCCACCGCGGGCGGCACCCCGCTGGAGGAGGACGACGCGAGTGAACACCCTGTCCCGCCCGGTCCGCGGCAAGGTCGTGGCCGGCGTCTGCGCCGGGCTCGCCCGCCGCTTCGGCCTGAGCCCCACCGTCGTGCGCCTGCTGTTCGTGCTCAGCTGCGTGCTGCCCGGCCCGCAGGTGCTGGTGTACGCGGCACTGTGGATCGCCATGCCCCGCGACGGCGGCCGCTGAGCCGGGCGGAGCCCGGGCTGATCGCCCGTCGGCGCCCTAAGCTGACCGCGTGACCACGACGAGGCGGACGAGCACGACGAGCAGGAGCGGCACCGGGGCGAGCGCGGCGGGGACGGCCGGCAGGGCCGTGTCGGCCTCCACCGCGATCGGCTCGGCGCGCACCCGCCTGGGCCTGGGCGTCGACATCGGCGGCTCGGGCATCAAGGCCGCCCCCGTGGACCTGGGCGCCGGGCACTTCGCCGCCGAGCGCGTGCGCGAGGTCACCCCCCAGCCGGCCACGCCCGCGGCCGTGGCCCCCGTGGTCGCCAAGGTGCTCGCCTCCTTCGAGGTCGACGACGACACGCCCGTGGGCATCACCTTCCCCGCCGTCATCCAGCACGGGATCGCGCGCAGCGCGGCCAACGTCGACCCCTCCTGGATCGGCACCGACGCCGAAGCGCTCTTCTCCGACGCGCTGGGGCGCGACGTGCTCGTCGTCAACGACGCCGACGCCGCCGGGTACGCCGAGACGGTCTTCGGCGCGGCCAAGGGCGTGCACGGCGTCGTGCTCGTGACGACGCTGGGCACGGGCATCGGCAGCGCGCTCATCGTCGACGGCAAGCTCGTGCCGAACACCGAGCTGGGCCACCTGGAGGTCGACGGCCACGACGCGGAGAAGAAGGCCGCCGACGCCGCCCGCGAGCGCCACGACCTGTCGTGGTCGCAGTGGGCCAAGCGCCTGCAGCGCTACTACTCCCACGTGGAGGACCTGCTGTGGCCGGACCTCATCGTCGTCGGCGGCGGGGTCAGCAAGAAGCACGAGAAGTTCCTGCCGCTGCTGGACCTGCGCACGCCCATCGTGCCCGCGCAGCTGCGCAACGACGCCGGGATCATCGGCGCCGCCTCGCTGGCCGCCGCGGCCGCCGGCCGCGACCCGCGCGGGGACTGATCGCGCACCACCCGGCGCAGCCCCTGCCGACAGGTGGCCCGGGCGTACTAGTGTCCGGGCCATGACTGACGCGACGCCGCGCCTGGGCCTCGGCCTCTTCATCCCGCAGGGCTGGAAGCACGACCTCGTGGGGGTGGACCCCGCCGAGCAGTGGCCGGTGATGCGCTCCCTCGTGCAGCGCGCCGACGCCGGCGACGTGTGGGACTCGGTGTGGGTCTACGACCACTTCCACACCGTGCCCGAGCCCACCGACCAGGCCACCCACGAGGCGTGGACGCTGGTGGCGGCCTTCGCGGCCGTCACCTCCCGCATCCGGCTGGGGCAGATGTGCACCTGCATGAGCTACCGCAACCCGGCGTACCTGGCCAAGGTGGCCGCGACCGCCGACGTCGTCTCCGGCGGGCGCGTGGAGATGGGCATCGGCGCCGGCTGGTACGAGCACGAGTGGCGCGCCTACGGCTACGGCTTCCCCACCGCCGGCGAGCGCCTGGCCCGCCTCGACGAGGGCGTGCAGATCATGGCCCAGCTGTGGCGCGAGGGCGTGTCGACGTTCACGGGGAAGCACTACAGCACCGACGGCGCGATCTGCCGGCCGCTGCCGCTGCAGGAGGGCGGCATCCCGCTGTGGATCGCCGGCGGCGGTGAGCGCAAGACGCTGCGGACGGCCGCGAAGTACGCCGACTACACCAACTTCGACGGCACGCTGGAGGGCTTCACGCACAAGTCCGAGGTGCTCGCCGGGCACTGCCGCGACGTGGGCCGCGACTTCGCCGCCATCACGCGCACGGCGGACTACACCGTGGTGGTCGGCCGCGACGAGGCGGAGGTTCGCGAGCGCCTCGCGGCCCGCCGGGCCGTGCTGGAGCAGCACGTCAGCGCCGAGGCCGTCGAGCGCGAGCTGTCCCCGCTGGACCCCGCGCACGCCGCCGGGGTGGGCACCCCCGAGCAGGTCGTGGAGAAGCTGACGCCGCTGGTGCGCGCGGGGCTCGGGCACGCGAACTTCTACTTCGCCGAGGCCGCCACGGACACCAGCGGCATCGAGCTCTTCGAGCGCGAGGTCGCCCCGGCGCTGCGGGCGCTCTGAGGCCCGCGGCGCGCGAGGCCCGCGCCGCCGGGGTCAGGGGCGCTGGGCGTCCGTGACCGAGCGCACGACGCCGATCCACAGCGGCAGCGCCACGAGGTGGGCCGCCGCGCTGAGCAGCAGCAGCGCGGTGACCGCCCCGGCGGAGCCGTCGTCGGCGATGCGGTTGCCGACGGTGGCGCTCGCGACGGCCACCAGCCACGCCGCCCACCAGGCGCCGAGCGCGGGCGCGGCGCCGCGGCGGGCGCGGGGCGCGGAGGCCGTCCAGACGTCGTCGAGGAGCTGGCGGGGCACGAACCAGCACGCGACCGGCAGGAACCAGCCGAGCCAGGTCCAGACCCCGGCCCGCCGCTGGCGCACGGCCGGGCTGATGCGGACGGCGTTGGCGCGGGCGCGCGCCAGCCAGAGGGCCGTCACGACCAGCGCCGCCAGCTGCACGCCCGTCAGGGCGACGCCCACGGCGAGACCGGCGACCGCGCCCGCCAGCGAGCGCTGCCCCAGCGCCCAGCCGGCCACGTCGAGCACCGTCCCGGCCGCCACGAGGCTGGACAGCACGACGACCGCGGTGGCGAGGCCGGACAGCGGGCGCAGCCCGGTCGCGGGAGCCGGAGCGCCGGCCGCGGCCGGGGACCAGGCCGGGGCTCCCGCGCCGGCCGCCCAGGTCCCCGCCGCCGGGGCGGGGACC
>NZ_JAAALL010000237.1 GCF_009906315.1 Kineococcus vitellinus
CACCCGCCGGGAGCGGTGCGGGAGGATCGGGGCGTGAGCGACGACCTGGCCCGCGACCTGCGCATCCCCGCCGACCTGCTGCCCGCCGACGGGCGCTTCGGGTCCGGCCCCTCCAAGGTGCGCCCCGCGCAGGTGGACGCGCTCGTGCGCGCCGGGCGCGACGTGCTGGGCACCTCGCACCGCCAGGAGCCGGTGAAGGCGCTGGTGCGCCGGGTCCGCGAGGGCCTCGCGCAGCTGTTCGCGCTCCCCGACGGCTACGAGGTCGCGCTCGGCAACGGCGGCAGCACGACCTTCTGGGACGTGGCGGTGTGCTGCCTGGTGCGCGAGCGCTCCCAGCACCTGGTGCTGGGGGAGTTCTCGGCGAAGTTCGCCGCGGCCGCGGCGGCGGCGCCGTTCCTGGCCGAGCCGGTCGTGGTGCGCGGCGAGCCGGGCAC
Organism: Kineococcus vitellinus; assembly: GCF_009906315.1. Classification (GTDB taxonomy): domain Bacteria; phylum Actinomycetota; class Actinomycetes; order Actinomycetales; family Kineococcaceae; genus Kineococcus; species Kineococcus vitellinus. The sequence continues at coordinate 435 of NZ_JAAALL010000237.1, forward strand.
GCTGCCGCGGCTGGGGGAGGTCGCCGACGGCGTCGACGTCGTGGCGTGGCCGCACAACGAGACCTCCACCGGTGTCGCCGCTCCCGTGCAGCGGCCGCGCGGCCCGCTGCCGGCGGACGGCGGCCCGCTCGTCGTGGTCGACGCCACCAGCGGTGCCGGCGGGCTGCCGGTCGACGTCGCGCAGACCGACGTCTACTACTTCGCGCCGCAGAAGGCCTTCGCCGCCGACGGCGGGCTGTGGCTGGCGCTGCTGTCGCCGGCCGCGCTGGACCGCGCCCGGGAGGTCGGCGCCGGCGGCCGCTGGACGCCGGCGTCGCTGGACCTGCGGATCGCGGTGGAGAACTCCCGCAAGGACCAGACGTACAACACCCCCGCGGTGGCGACGCTGGTGCTGCTGGCCGAGCAGGTGGAGTGGCTGCTGGGGCAGGGGGGGTTGGCGTGGGCGGCGCAGCGCTGCGCCACCTCGGCGCAGGTCGTCTACGGGTGGGCGGACGCGCGGGAGTGGGCCAGCCCGTTCGTCGCCGAGGAGGCCGCCCGCAGCCCGGTCGTCGCCACCGTCGACCTCGACCCCTCGATCGACGCCGCCGCCGTGCGGGAGGTGCTGCGGCGCAACGGGATCGTCGACGTCTTCCCGTACCGCAGCCTGGGGCGCAACCAGTTGCGGATCGGGCTCTTCCCGGCCGTCGACCCCGAGGACGTGCGGGCCCTCACCCGGTGCGTCGACCACGTCGTGGCGACGCTCAGGAAAGCCTGACCTTCTTCCCGAAAACAGGGGAAGGAATGCCTCACCTGGCTTTTCCGCGGCGGTTCAGGAAAGGCGTTCCTTCGTAGCGGGATCGGCATTCCCCGGTTACCGTCGAGGACATGGCGACCGTGAACCTGGACCTCACCCCCATCCACCAGTGCTCCGTCAGCGGGTGCACCTTCAACGAGGACGTCTCGTGCCACGCACCGACGATCACCGTCGGCGACCACGGCGCGAACCACTGCGGCACCTTCCTGGGCCTGCCCACCAAGCACCGCACGTCCCCCTCCGGGCACGTCGGCGCCTGCCAGCTGGCCGACTGCCGCCACAACTCCGACCTGACCTGCACCGCCGAGACGATCGACGTCGGCACCGAGGCCGGCGGCGAGACCCGCTGCCTGACCTACTCGGCGGCCTGAGCCGAGCGCACCGAGTCCAGTTCCGGCGCGAGCATCCGCGCCAGGGCGGGCCGGACGCCCCAGGTGCTCGTGAGGTCGTCGTACTCGCCGAGCAGTTCGGCCAGGCGCGCGGAGGAGGGGGCCGACGCGGTCCGCACCCCGCGCAGCATCGCGTTGCGCGGGGTGTGCCGGGAGTCGATGAACTCCACGACCTCGACCCGGTAGCCCAGCAGCTGCAGCACGAGCGCGCGCAGGGCGTCGGTGAGGACGTCGGCGAAGCGCTCGCGCAGGATCGCGTGGCGCACCAGCGGGTTGCGCTCGCCGCCGGCCACCAGCTGGCGCTGGACGTCGCGGTGGCAGCACGGCGCGGCCAGCACCACGTCCGAGCCCCAGCGCACGGCCCGCGCCAGCGCCTCGTCGGTGGCGGTGTCGCACGCGTGCAGCGCCATGACGACGTGCGGGGCGCGCCCCTCGAACGGCTCGGCGCCGGCGATGGTGCCGACCGCGAACCCCAGCCCCGGCAGGCCCGCCTCCTGCGCGGCCGCCCGCGAGGTGGCCACGACGTCCTCGCGCACGTCCACGCCCACGGTGGCCAGCTCCTTGCCCGCCTCCACCGCCTGCTGCTGCAGCCAGCGGTGGGCGGCGAACGTCAGGTAGGCGTTGCCGCAGCCGAGGTCGACCGCCCGCAGCGCCGGACCGTCCTGCTGCAGCACCGCGGGGGCCAGCGTCGCCAGCTGGCGCACGAACGCCTCCACCTGCCGCCGCTTGTCGCCGCCGGCGCCCAGCACCCGGAACAGCGGGTCGTCGGGGTCCACCAGGCGCTGCCTGGCCCTGTCGTGCACCTGCGGGCCCGCCGCGCCGGCGTCCGGCTGCCCGCCCCGGGCGCTGCGGTGCACCTGGGCCTCGCCCTTCTTGGTCACCCGCAGCTGCAGCACCTCGCCGGCCGTCTCCACGTGCAGGTTCCCGTAGGGGGCGGCCAGCAGCTCGTCGACGGCACCGGCCGCCTCGGCGGCGGGGACGTTGCGGATGCGCACGACCGGCCCGGTGCGGGCGGTGAACTGCAGGTGCGCGCCCGACTTCAGGCGCACCGGGCGGACCTCCACGCGCTCGTGCTCGGGAGCCTGCGGGCCCCGGCGACGGCCCGCGGCGACGGCCCGCACCAGGTGCCCGGTGTCCAGCAGCAGGGTGCGGACGTCGGTGAGCGCGGTGGTCAGGTCGGTGGGCACGCCTCCATTCTCGCGCCGCCGCGGCGTCCCGGCAGCCACCGGCGCCCGCCCCGGTGGGCCGCTCAGGCGGCGGCGACGTCGCGCTCGTCGCCGCCGTCGGGCGAGCGCACCGGCACCACCCTCAGGTGCGGGGTGGTGCGGAAGGAGTACGCCACCCGCACCCTCGCCCGGCGCAGCACGAGCACCGCCACGACGACCGCGGTCAGGCCGGAGGGGATCGAACCCACCAGCACCGACCACTCGGGGCCGAAGCGGGTGCCGACCCAGCCCACGAAGGGGCCGCCGACCACGGTGCCGCCCTGCATGAGCGACATGTACAGCGCCATCACCCGCCCGCGCACGCGCGGCTCGGTGCTCATCTGCACCGTCGCGTTGGCCGCCGTCAGCAGCGTCAGCGACGACAGCCCCAGCAGCGGCAGCACCGCCAGGTAGAGCCAGTAGCTCGGCATGAGCGCCGCGGCCGAGGCGGTGACCGCGAACGCCAGCGCCGCGCCGATGACCAGGCGCCAACGCGGGCGCTCGCGGCGCGCGGCCACCAGCGCGCCCAGCAGCGAGCCGACGGCCAGGACGGTGCCGGCGACGCCGAAGGCGGCGGCCTCGCGCCCGAACCTCACGCTGGTGATCAGCGCGGAGGTCAGCTGGAAGTTCAGCCCGAAGGTGCCCACCACGCCGACCAGCACGAAGATCGCCACCAGGTCGGGGCGGGCGCGCACGTAGCGCAGCCCCTCGCGCATGCCGCCGGTGCCCTTCGCCGGGCGCTCGCGGGGCGCCGGGTGCGCCGGGCGCATCAGGTGCAGCGTGGCCAGCGGCGCCAGGAACGTCAGGGCGTTGACGAGGAACACCGGGCCGGTGCCGAACCAGGCGATGAGCAGGCCGGCCAGGCCGGGGCCGATCAGCCGCGCGGAGTTGAACGAGGCGGAGTTGAGGCCGATGGCGTTGGGCAGGTCCTCGGGCGGCACGAGCTGGCTGACGAAGGTCTGGCGGACGGGGCCGTCGATCGCGGAGACGCAGCCGAGCAGCGTGGCCAGGACGTAGACGTGCCACAGCCGCACGTGGCCGCTGAGGACGAGGGCGGCCATCGCCAGCCCGACCACGAGCAGCCCGGCCTGGGTGGCCATGAGCGTGCGCCGCTGCGGGAAGCGGTCGGCGATGGTGCCGGCCAGCGGCGCGAGCAGCAGGATCGGGCCGAACTGCAGCCCGGTGGTGATGCCGCCGGCGGTGCCGGAGCCGTTCGTGAGGACCTGGATGACCAGCCAGTCCTGGGCGACGCGCTGCATCCAGGTGCCGGTGTTGCTGACGAGGGCGCCGGTCGCCCACAGCCGGTAGTCGCGGTGGCGCAGGGAGCGGAACGTCGCGCTCACTCGCCGACCACCCGGTCCAGGATGCGGGCGGCCGCGGCGAGGGTGGCGCGCTCGCCGTCGTCGAGGGCGGCCAGCCGCCGGGCGAGCCAGGCGGCGCGGCGGGCGCGGGTGTCCTCCACGACGCGGTCGCCGGCGGCGGTGGCCGAGCACAGCACCTGGCGCCCGTCGTGCGGGTGCTCGGTGCGCTGCACGAGCCCGGCGTCGACGAGGCCGGCGAGGGTGCGCGTCATGGACGGGGGGCGCACGTGCTCGGCCCCGGCGAGCTCGCGGGGGGTGCGCGGGCCCTCGCGGTGCAGCAGGGCGAGGACGGAGAACTGGGCGTCGGACAGCTCGTCGACGGACTTCGTGGCGCGCAGGCGGCGGGCGGTGCGCAGCAGCGAGACGCGCAGGTCGACGGCGAGCCGGTCCAGCGCCGGGGCGCCCGCGGAGGCGGGACCGGGGGTGGGGAGCGGCACCGGACCAGGCTAGTCGTTAGTCGCGCTAATTACCACTGGCAACGACATGGGCGGATCCTCGCCCGGGTTCCCCCACGGCTGCACGGCGCGTTAGAGTCAGTCACGTTGTGTAGCGGGCTGGACGAGCCGTCCGGTCGTCTCGCGGAAGGGTGGGCGAACGCGTGGGTGGACTTCCAGCGGCCTCGACGACCGGTCTCGTCGACAGCCCCGCCGACGGCCGCCTCGACCGCCGCGTCGACGGCGGCCTCGCGCTGACCACGGAGGTCAACGTCGGCGCGGCCCTGCTGCGCGCCCAGCGCCGCTTCGGGGAGTGCCGCGACCTGGGCGCGCTGGCCGAGGAGCTCGTCACGGAGGTGCACCGCTGCGGGCACCAGCGCGTGCTGCTGCTGGAGACCGTCGCCCGCTCCCGCCACCGCGAGCTGGAGGTCCTGGCCGCCCGCGGCGACCTGCTGCTCGTCGCCGGCCGCCGCTTCACCGGCACCGACCTCACCCGCATGTCGCCCTCGGCCGTCGTCGAGCTCGTGCCCGGCCACCCGCGCGCGCCCCGGCTGGCCGTCTGGGGCGTCGCCGACACCAGCACGCCGGCCCTGGAGGTCCTCGCCGCCGCCGGCGGCGCGGCCTGGCGCGCCCTCGTCGCCACCGACGACGCCCGCCGCGCCGGCGCCGAGCTGTCCGGCGCGCAGCTGCTGCTCTCCGGTGCGCTGCGGCTGGCCGGCCTCGGCTCCTGGTCGTGGGACCCCGCCACCGGCGTGGTCACCCTGGACGACCGGCTGCGCGAGATGCTCGGCCTGGGCGCCGAGGTGCCCGACCCGGACCTGGACGCCTGGCGAGCGCGCATCCACCCCGACGACCGCGGTCCCTTCACCGGTGTCGAGGACCCCGCCGCCCACGCCGGGACCTCCGCGCCCTACCCGTTCCGGGTGCGCACCGCCGACGACCGCGAGCGCACCTTCCTGGGCATGAGCGTGCCGCTGGCCACCACGAGCACCAGCCTCGTGCAGGGCCTGGTCCTCGACGTCTCGGCCGGGGAGAAGTCCACCGGCGAGCTCGTGCGGCTGGCCCAGTGCGACTCCCTCACGGGCCTGGCCAACCGCTCCGTGCTCGACACCCGCCTCGCCGAGGCCCTCGAGCGGGCGACGCCCACCGACGCCGTCGCGCTCGTGCTGCTCGACCTCGACCGCTTCAAGCTCGTCAACGACACCCTCGGCCACCAGATCGGCGACGCGCTGCTGCGCCAGGTCGCCGTGCGCCTGGAGGACGCCGCCCCGCCCGGGGCCACCCTGGCCCGCCTGGGCGGGGACGAGTTCGTCGTCATGGTGCCCGGGGTCGGCCGCCCCGAGGCCGCCGCCCTCGTGGCCCGCGACATCATCCGCCGGCTGCGCTCGCCCATGCTGCTGCCCGGCCTGCCCGAGCCCTTCGTGTGCACCTCCAGCGCGGGGATCGCCGTCGGGCACAGCGGCACCGGCGACGAGCTGTTCCGCAGCGCCGACATGGCGCTCTACCGCGCCAAGGACGGCGGCCGCGACCGCGTGGCCGTCTACGACTCCGCGATGCGCGACGAGGCGCAGGCCCGCCGCGACGCCGAGCACCGGGTGCGCCGCGCGCTGCGCACCGACGGGCTGCGGGTGGTCTGGCAGCCCATCGTCGACCTGCGCCGCGGCGAGCTCGTGGCCGCCGAGGCGCTCGTGCGACTGGAGGACCCCGTCGAGGGGCTGCTGGAGCCCAAGTCCTTCGTCGACACCGCCGAGGACACCGGCCTCATCGTCGACGTCGACACCTGGGTCCTGGGGGAGGTGCTGCGCCAGCTGCGCGAGTGGCGGCGCGCCGGGCAGGGCCTGCAGGTCTCCTTCAACGTCTCCGGCAAGACGCTGGAGCACCCGGCCTTCGCCCACCGCCTGGCCCACAGCGTCGAGTCCACCGGCGCCGCCGGCTCCTCGCTGCTGGCCGAGGTCACCGAGCGCACCCTCATCGACCTCTCCAGCTCCACCCGCGCCAGCCTCGGCGAGCTGCGCAGCATCGGCGCCCGCGTCGGGCTGGACGACTTCGGCACCGGGTACTCCTCGCTGTCGTACCTGGACCGCTTCCCGCTGAGCTTCCTGAAGATCGACATGAGCTTCGTGCGTCCCCTGGGGACCTCCGAGCGCGCGGCGGCCGTCGTCGAGGCGCTCATCGCGCTCGCCCACGCCCACGGCATGGTCGTCACCGCCGAGGGCGTGGAGACCGAGCAGCAGGCCGCGCTGCTGCGCGAGATGGGCTGCGACCGCGCGCAGGGCTGGCTGTTCGGCCGGCCC
>NZ_JAAALL010000238.1 GCF_009906315.1 Kineococcus vitellinus
CGCGGCGGCTTGCGCCCGCGCCCGCGGGCGGGTGGGATGCCCACCACGACGGGGCGGTGTGTCCCGCCCCGGCGGGGAGGGACCCGTGGCCGTCGGCGCCGAGCGCCCCCGAGGACTGCCCCCGCGCGGGCCGGTCCGCCTGACCTCCCAGCTGCTCGCGGCGCGGGCCGCCTACGTCCTGCGCGGCAACGACCTGGGGACGATGACCTCCGCGGCGCCCCGGCTGTACCCGCACATGTGGAGCTGGGACGCGGCCTTCGTGGCCGTCGGCCTGGCCCGGCTGTCGGTGCCGCGGGCCGTGCAGGAGCTCGACACCCTGCTGGGGGCGCAGTGGGGCGACGGGATGATTCCCCACATCGTCTTCAACCCCGACTCCACCGGCTACTTCCCCGGCCCGGAGCGCTGGCGCTGCCACGAGGGGGTCACCGGTGCGCCGCCGTACCCGGCGACGTCGGGGATCTGCCAGCCGCCCGTGCACGCCATCGCCGTGCAGCGCATCGTCGAGGCCGCGCGCCGGCAGGGGCGCACCGACCGGCAGGCGGCCGGGGAGTTCATCGAGCGCGCCTGGCGGCCGCTGGTGGCCTGGCACCGCTGGCTGGCGACGAAGCGCGACCCCGGGGGCACCGGCCGGGTCGTGCTGCACCACGGGTGGGAGTCGGGGATGGACAACTCCCCGCGCTGGGACGGGCCGTACGCGCGCGTCGTCGTGGGCGAGGACCTGCCGCCGTACCGGCGCCGCGACACCGAGGTGGTGGGCGACCCCTCGATGCGGCCCAGCGACCGCGAGTACGACCGCTACCTGTGGCTCATCGAGGAGATGCGCCGCGCCGGCTACGACCAGGCCCTCCTGCACGAGCGGATGAGCTTCGCCGTCGAGGACGTGCTGGTCTCGGCGCTGCTGGCGGTCGCCTGCGACGTGCTGGCCGACATCGGCGAGGAGCGCGCGCAGCCGGCCGCCGACGTCGCGGACCTGCGCGCCTGGGCGGCGCGCTCGCGCGCGGGCGTCGTCGCGTCGGTGGACCCGGTCACGGGCCTGGCGCGCGACCGCGACGTGCGCACCGGCGAGTGGCTGGCCTCCCCGACCGTCGCGGGCTTCGCCCCGCTGCTGTGCGGCGGGCTGCCGCGGGCGGCGGAGGCCGCGCTGCTGGCGACGTTCGAGGGCGAGGACTGGTGCGGCAACCCCGGCCTGGCCGCGGCGGTGCCGCCCTCGACCTCCCCCACCGCCGGCGCCTTCCGGCCGCGCGAGTACTGGCGGGGTCCGCAGTGGCCGGTCCTGGCGTGGCTCTTCCACTGGTCCTTCGCCCGCCGCGGCTGGGCGGAGCGGGCCGCGGTGCTGCGCGAGGAGGGCCTGCGCCTGGTGGGCGCGGGCGACTTCGCGGAGTACTACGACCCGCTCACCGGGGAGCCGCTGGGCAGCATGCAGCAGTCCTGGACGGCCGCGGCCGTCCTCGACTGGCTGTGCTGACCGGCGGACCGGGGTCGGCCGCCGGTCAGCCGCGGGTCAGCCGCGGGTCTCGGACCCGTCGCCGCTCCACTCCACGTGGAAGTCGCCCTCGCGGTCGACGCGCTTGTAGGTGTGCGCGCCGAACAGGTCGCGCAGCCCCTGGATCAGCGCCGCCGAGGAGCGCTCGCGGCGCAGGCCGTCGTAGTAGGCCAGCGCGGAGGCGAACCCCGGCGCCGGGATGCCCGCCTGCACCGAGTGCGTCACCACGCGCCGCCAGGCCTCCTGGCCCTCGGCGACGGCGTCGGCGAAGTAGGGGTCCAGCAGCAGCGAGGGCAGGTCGGGCTGCTTGGCGTAGGCGTCCTTGATGCGGTCGAGGAACTTGGCGCGGATGATGCAGCCGCCGCGCCAGATGGTGGCCATCGCGCCCGGGTCGATGCCCCAGCCGTACTCCGCGGAACCGGCCTTGATCATGTCGAAGCCCTGCGCGTAGGCGACCACCTTGGAGGCGTACAGCGCGGCGCGCACGTCGTCCACGAAGGCGTCGGCGTCGGCGGCCTCGACGAAGCCCCCGGCACCCTCCGCGCCCGGCGAGCGGTCCTGCCCGATGCCCCCGCCCGGCCCCGGCAGCACGCCCTGGGCGGCCTCGCGCTGCTCGGCGTGCCCGGACAGGGCGCGCGCGAAGACGGCCTCGGCGATGCCGGAGACGGGGGTGCCCAGGTCCAGGGCGGTCTGCACCGTCCAGCGGCCGGTGCCCTTCTGCTCGGCCTGGTCGAGGATGACGTCGACGAGCGCGGTGCCCTCGGCGGTGGGGTCGTCCTTCTCCAGCACCCGGGCGGTGATCTCGATGAGGAAGCTCTCCAGGTCCCCGGAGTTCCAGGAGGAGAAGACCTCGGCGAGCTGCTTGGGCGTGCGGCCCAGGCCGTGGCGCAGCAGGTCGTAGGCCTCGGCGATGAGCTGCATGTCGGCGTACTCGATGCCGTTGTGCACCATCTTCACGAAGTGGCCCGCACCGTCGGGGCCCACGTGGGTGGAGCACGGCGTGCCGTCCACCGAGACGGCGATGTCGGCCAGGATCGGGCCGAGCGTGGCGTAGGCGTGCTCGGAGCCGCCCGGCATGATCGAGGGGCCGAGCAGGGCGCCCTCCTCGCCGCCGGAGACGCCGACGCCGGCGAAGTGGACGCCCCGCTCGCGCAGCGCGGCCTCGCGGCGGCGGGTGTCGAGGAAGTGGGCGTTGCCGCCGTCGACGAGGACGTCGCCCTCGGACAGCAGCGGCGCCAGCTCGTCGATGACGGCGTCGGTGGGGCCGCCGGCCTTGACCATGATGATGATCGTGCGCGGGGAGCTCAGGGAGTCGACGAACTCCTGCGCGGTGTACCCGGGGACGAAGGTGCCCTCGCCGCCGAACTTCTCGATCAGCGCCCTCGTCTTCGCGTCGGTGCGGTTGTGGACGGCGGTCACGTAGCCGTGGCGGGCGATGTTGCGGGCGAGGTTGCGGCCCATCGTCGCCAGGCCGGTCACCCCGATCTGCGCCTTCTGCGTCTCAGTCACCCGCGCGATCCTGCCCTGCGGACCCCCGTCGAGGACAGACCACCCCGGTGACGAAGTCCTCTCAGCGCTCCCGGCCTGCTGTGAGGCGCCCGCCGGCGCCGGGCCGGCGCGTGCGCGGCAGGACGACCCCCTGGCCGGCCAGCAGCGCCCGGGTCCGGCGGCGGCTGACGAGGATGCCGACGACGCCGACGAGCCACAGCGGCAGCTGGACGGCGAAGGCGACCTCGAAGGCGTGCAGGGAGTACGTCTGCGGCGTCCCGGCGCCCTGCAGGTCCAGCAGCAGCCCCACGGCGAGGACGAGCAGGACCGTGGCCGTGAAGCCCATGACGTTCGTCAGGCCGGTGGCGGCGCCGAGGCGGTGCGCCGGGTTGGAGGTGCGGGCGTAGTCGAAGCCGATCATCGAGGCGGGCACGCCGGTGGCGATGACGACGACGAGCGCGGCCAGCAGCGCCAGCGGCGCCCGGCCGGGCCAGGCCAGCACGAGGCACCACGCGAGCACCTGCGCCCCGACGATGCCGAGCACCAGCCACGAGCGCCGGAAGGGGTGGCGGGCGGCGAAGGCGCCGAACAGCGGCCCGGTGCCCGCGGCCGCGACGGTGTAGAGGGTCAGCAGCGCACCCGCCGTCGACGTGCTCACCTGCTGGCCGGAGACGAGGAACGGGTAGCCCCACAACGTGGCGAAGGCGTTGCCGGAGAAGGGCGTGGCCCAGTGCGACCACAGGCCCAGCCGGGTGCCGGGGTGGCGCAGCGCGGCGCGCAGGTCGGCGCAGACCTGGCGCAGCGGCCTGGCCGAGCGGGGGTCGGGCGCACCGGGCGGCACGTCGCGCAGCACGAGGACGGCCAGGGCGCCGGCGAGCAGGGTGAAGGCGGCGACCCCGGCGTAGGCGGGCGTCCAGCCGGGGCCGTGCAGCAGCGCGACGAGGGGCACGAAGCTGAAGACCTGCCCCAGCTGGCCGAAGAGCCCGACGAGCTGGGTCATCACCGGGACCCGCTGCGGCGGGAACCAGTTGGTCACCACCCGCAGGACGCTGACGAAGGTGGCGGCGTCGCCGGCGCCGACGAGGACGCGGGCCAGCACGGCCTGCCAGGTCTGGGTGCTCAGGGCGAGCAGCAGCTGCCCGGCGCCCATCGCGGCGGCGCCCGCGACGACGAGGCGCCGGGGGCCCCAGCGGTCGATGAGGACCCCGACGGGCACCTGCAGCAGCGCGTAGACGAGCAGCTGCAGGACGGCGAAGCTGGACAGGGTGCCGGCGCCGATGCCGTAGCGGTCCTGGGCCTCCAGGCCCGCGGCGGCCAGCGACGTGCGGTTGAGGACGGTGGCGACGTAGGCGAGGGCGCCGACGGCGAAGACGAGCCAGGCGCCGCGGACGGCGCGGCTCACGGGCGCACCGCCCGCAGCCGGTCGGCGGCGGCGCGCACGTGCGAGCGCACGAGGTCCAGCCACGCCTGCGGGTCCTCGCCCAGCAGCAGCTCGCGCAGGCGGTGGTGGTCGGCGAGCGCGAGGGCCACCCGCTCCGCCGAGCCGTGCACGTTGGCCACGCCCATGCGCATCTGCCGGTCGCGCAGGGAGTCGTGCAGGGCGGTGAGGACGGCGTTGCCGGCGGCGCCGACGACGGTGGCGTGGAAGGCGCGGTCGGCGGTGGCGAACGCCCAGGTGTCCCCGGCGTCGGCGGCGGCCTCCATGCGCTGCAGCCAGGGCTCCAGCTCGGCGGCCAGCTGTGCGCGGTGCGGCCAGGCGCGGGCGGCGGTGTGGACCTCGACGAGCTCGCGGGCCTCCAGGACGTCCTCGACCTCGGCGGGCGAGACGGGGACGACGAGGGCGCCGCGCTTGGGGATGAGGTGGACCAGCCCCTCGGCCTGCAGCCTGAGCAGCCCCTCGCGCACGGGGGTGCGCGAGACGCCGACCGCACCGGCGATCTCGCCCTCGGTCAGCAGCCGCCCGCCGGGCAGGGAGCGGTCGAGGATGCCGGTCTTGACGTGGGCGTAGACGCGGTCGGCCGCGGCGCGCGGCACCTCATCGGTATCCATGATGTATCTATGCTACCGGCCGCGGCGGCCCGAGCCGGCGCCGGCGGCTCAGCCCGGCGCGGCGCGGCGCTCAGCTCAGCGCGGCGGCGGCGGTGCGCAGGTCGGCCACGAGCCCGGCGTAGGCGGCGTCGCGGTCCTCCTCCGGGGTGCGCAGGATCGCCGAGGGGTGGATGGTCCCCAGGAACGTCTTCTCCCCGCGCGAGGTCTGCTGCACGATGAGCTGACCGCGGTGCTTGGTCACCCGGAAGTCCTTCGGCAGCAGCGCCTTGGCCGCCGTCGCCCCCAGGCACACGACGACCTCGGGGTCCACCTGCGCCAGCTCGGCCGCCAGCCACGGCCGGCAGGCGTTGACGTGCCCGACGTCGGGGCTGGCGTGGATGCGCCGGCTCCCGGGTGCGCTCTGGGTGAAGCGGAAGTGCTTGACCGCGTTGGTGACGTACGTCGTCGCCACGTCGATGCCGGCCTCGGCGACCGCCTTCTGCAGCAGCCGCCCGGCCGGGCCGACGAAGGGCACGCCGCGCCGGTCCTCCTGGTCGCCCGGCTGCTCGCCCACCAGGGCGATGCGGGCGTCGGCGGCGCCGGCGGAGAAGACGACCTGCGTGGCCGGTTCCCACAGCTCGCAGCCGCGGCAGGAGGAGGCGGCGGCGCGCAGGGCCTCGACGTCGGCCCCCTCGGGGACCCACTGCTGCGCACCGGGACGGTCGACCTTGGAGACGGGCACCCGCCCATCGTGGTGCGGGCCCGCCGCCTCGGCCACCGCAGCGCTCCGGCCACCGCAGCGGCTCAGCCGCCGGCGGAGGGCCCGGTGGGCAGGTCGTTGAGGACGGCGAGGGTCGCGCTCGCGCGGCGCACCGACTGCCCCGCGCGCTGCGGGTGGTCCACGAGGACGTCGTCGAGGAAGCCGTAGCGGCGCACCAGCGTCGCGGTCGCCGACGTGCGCGGGCCCAGCCGCAGGTGCGACCACCAGTCGGCGATGTCGCCCCAGCCCGGCGCCGACAGCGAGCCGCCGAACTGCTGCACCGACAGCCCGGCGCAGAGGTTGGCGAAGGCGAGGCGGTCGGCCAGCGGCCAGCCGGACAGCGTGCCGGTGAGGAACCCGGCGCCGAACACGTCGCCCGCGCCGGTGGCGTCCAGCGCCTCCAGCCGCAGCCCGTCCACCTCGGCGGACTCCCCCGTGCTCTGGTCGACGGCCACCGCCCCGTCGGCGCCGCGGGTGACGACGGCGACGGGCACCCGCTCGGCGAGCGCGGCCACGGCCTCCTCCGCGGACCCGGTGCGGGTGTAGCGCATCGCCTCCACGTGGTTGGGCAGGAACGCGTGGCAGTGCTCGAGGCCGGAGAGGACGTCGGGGTTCCACTGCGTGGAGGAGTCCCAGCCGACGTCGGCGAAGACGAGGGAGCCCTGGGCCTCGGCGCGCAGGACCCACGGCTGCGGCTCGGCGGCCAGGTGGACCAGGCACGAGCGCGAGCGCGGGACGGCGTCGGGTTCGGCGACGGGCGCCGGGTGCTCGTGGGTGACCATCGCCCGGTCGCCGCCGTAGGCCAGCGAGACGGTCACCGGCGAGTGCCAGTCGGGGGCGCGGTAGGAGGTGGACAGGTCCACGCCCTCCTGCTCGCCGAGGGTCTGCCAGCAGAACTGCCCGTAGGAGTCGGTGCTGAAGGCCGCCGACAGGGACGTGCGCAGCCCCAGCCGCGCCGCGGCGACCGCCATGTTGGCGATGCCGCCGGGGCAGGAGCCCATCCCCGAGGTCCACACCTCGGTGCCCAGCCGGGGCTCGTCGTCGAGGCCGGTGAAGACGATGTCGAGGAAGACGGTCCCCCGC
>NZ_JAAALL010000239.1 GCF_009906315.1 Kineococcus vitellinus
GGTTCAGCCGGACCGGTTCAGCCGGACCGGTTCAGCCGGACCGGTTCAGCCGGACCGGTTCAGCCGGACCGGTTCAGCCGGACCGGTTCAGCCGGACCGGTTCAGCCGGACCGGTTCAGCCGGCCACGCGCACGCCCAGGTGCGCGGCGAGCAGCGGTGCCAGCAGGGCCAGCTGCACCTCGCTGACCACGGCGCCGCGCAGGTCGCCCACGCCGGAGACCGCCTCCAGCTCGCAGGCCGTCAGGTCGACGTCCTGCAGCCGCGCACCGGTGACGTCGAGGTGCCCGGTGCGGCAGTCCTCGAAGCGCACCCGCGTCCAGCGGGCCCCGGAGGCGTCGACGTCGCGCAGGTCGCAGCCGCGGAAGGTCACGTCGGTGAAGGTGGTGCCGCGCAGGTCGGCGAAGTCGACCCGCACCCGCTCCACCGCCACGCGCGCCCACCGCGCGCTCGCCAGGCCCCAGGCGCCCACCCGGCTGTCGCCGAGCACGACCTCCTGCCAGCTGGAGCCCGCCCACGGCGCCTCGCCGGCCTCCAGCCCGCTCAGCCGGCAGTCCACCAGCCGGGCGCCGGCCAGGCGCAGGCCGTCGGCGGCCGCGGAGCGCAGGACGCAGCCCAGGAAGCGGCTGTCGACGGCGTCGACCCCGCTCAGGTCCACGCTCTCGAAGAGCAGCCCGTCGTGCAGGGCCCCGCGCCCGGGCGGACCGGCGGCCGGGTGCAGCTGCGCCACGTCCGGTCGCGGCAGCGCGGGCCGGCCGCGGTCGGCCGCCGCCCTCCTCGGTGCGCTCACGGCCCCAGCCTGCCGCACGGGCCCCGGGTGCGGACCCGCTCCCGCCGCGAGCGGCGGGGAGCGCCCGCGAGGGGCCCGGAGCGGACCCCCGGCGGACCTCCGGCGGACCCCCGGCGGACCTCCGGCGGACCCCCGGCGGACCCGCGGAGGACCTGCTCACCCGTTCGTCGCAGCCGAGTTCACCCGGACGGCACGGGGAATGCCGTTCAGTCGAACTCCTCGCAGGTCGAAGCACTGGGGGACAGCAACGGACCGTGGAACAGCCGCGGTCCGCGAGCCCACCGCGGAAGGACCCACCATGGCCAACGTCGACGCCACCCTGAAGGCCTGCCTCGAGATCGACGGCGCCAGCGCCGCCGCCCTCGTCGACTACGAGAGCGGCATGTCCCTCGGCCAGGCCGGTGGCGGTGCCCTGGACCTCGACGTCGCCGCCGCCGGCAACACCGACGTCGTGCGCGCCAAGCTGCGCACGATGCAGCGCCTCGGCCTCGAGGAGAACATCGAGGACATCCTCATCACCCTCGGCACCCAGATCCACCTGATCCGCCTCATCCAGTCCAAGTCCGGCCAGGGCCTGTTCCTCTACCTGGTCCTCAACAAGGGGCAGTCGAACCTGGCGATGGCGCGCCGCCAGCTGACGATCCTCGAGCGCGACCTGGACATCTGAGCCGTCGCACCAGGCGCCGCCCCGAGGCGGCGCACCGCGCAGGCGACGGCGGCCGGACCGGGACCGGCTCCCGGCCGGCCGCCGTCCGCGCACCCGCCGGGCGCAGCCGCCGCCCGGCCCCAGCGCCCGAGGAGCCGCCGTGCCCACCCCCCGCAAGATCGTCGTGACCGGACCGTTCGGCGCCGGCAAGACCACGTTCGCCACCACCGTCGCCGAGGGCCTGGGCTGCGGGCCGCTGGTGAGCACCGAGACCGGCGTCAGCGACGAGACCGCGGCGCTGAAGACGTCCACGACCGTCGCGCTGGACCACACCACCGTCGTGGTGCCGGCCCCGGCGGGGGCGGCGTGGGCGGACACCCGGGTGACCCTGTTCGGCACGCCCGGCCAGGAGCGCTTCGCCTTCACGTGGGAGCTGCTGGCCCGCGGCATGGACGGCTACCTCGTCCTCGTCGACGCCAGCCGCCCGGCGAGCGTCTCCCAGGCCGCGGGCATCGTCACCGCCTTCGCCCGCCTGGCGCCCAGCACGCCGCGCCTCGTCGCGGTCAGCCGCTGGGCCGACCCCGCGGGCACCCGCACGCGGCTGGCGGCGCAGCTGGGCACCTCCCCGCAGGCCCTCGTGGCCTGCGACCCGCGCGAGCTCGCCGACTGCACCGCGGTCCTGCGGCTCCTGCTCGACGGCGTCGCCACCCTGGCGGCCCGCGCCGCCGCGGCGTCCGCGGCCACGACCGACGGAGCGCACGCGTGATCGTCAAGTACCACGCCACCCGGGTGAGCCTGGCGCTGAAGCGGGACATCCCCGGGGTGCGCCGCGTCCTCATCGCCCGCACCGACGGCCTGGCCTTCCACGACGACGGCCCCGAGAGCGAGCACGACGCGGCCGCGGCCGTCGTCGCCACCGTCCTGGGCATCGCCGAGCGGGCCGCCGACACCGCGGGCCTGGGCGCCTTCTCCTCCACCACCGTCAAGGGCGCCGACGGCACCCTCGTCGTCCACGCCGTCGACACCTCGCACCTGCTGGCGGTCGTCGCCGACCCGCAGGTGAACCTCGTGCTGCTGGACCGGCTGGCCCGCCGGCTGGTCGCCGAGCTGGCCGGCGCGGAGGCCGGGGTCCCCTCGCCGCGCCGCTGACGCCGCCGCGGCGGCCGGACGTCCGCGGGCGGCGGGCCGCCCGCGGACGTCCGTAGGATCGTGCGGTGCGCACTCCCGCGCACTGACGATCGAAGGGACTCCCCGTGCTCCGCACCCACGAGGCCGGCAGCCTGCGCGCCGGTCACGCCGGACAGACCGTGACGCTCACCGGCTGGGTGGCGCGTCGTCGGGACCACGGGGGAGTGGCCTTCCTGGACCTGCGCGACGCCTCGGGCGTCGTGCAGGTCGTCGCCCGCGACGAGATCCTCGACGCCGGCGGCGCGCACGAGCTGCGCAACGAGTACTGCGTGCGCATCACCGGCGACGTGCGGCTGCGCCCGGAGGGCAACGAGAACCCCGGCATCCCCACCGGCGAGGTCGAGGTCGACACCAGCGCGCTGGAGGTCCTCTCCGAGGCCGCGCCGCTGCCGTTCCAGATCGACGACGCCCTCAACGTCGGCGAGGAGGTGCGGCTGCGGCACCGCTACCTGGACCTGCGCCGCAGCGGGCCCGCCCGCGCGCTGCGGCTGCGCAGCGACGCGAGCCGGGCGGCGCGCGCCGTGCTCGACGCCCACCGCTTCACCGAGGTCGAGACGCCGACGCTCACCCGCTCCACCCCCGAGGGCGCGCGCGACTTCATCGTCCCCGCACGCTTGGCGCCGGGCTCCTGGTACGCGCTGCCGCAGAGCCCGCAGCTGTTCAAGCAGCTGCTCATGGTCGGCGGCCTGGAGCGCTACTACCAGATCGCCCGCTGCTACCGCGACGAGGACTTCCGCGCCGACCGGCAGCCGGAGTTCACCCAGCTCGACATCGAGATGAGCTTCGTCGAGCAGGACGACGTCATCGCCCTCGGCGAGGAGATCGTCGCGGCGCTGTGGAAGCTCGTCGGCGTCGACGTGCCGCTGCCCCTGCCGCGGATGAGCTTCGCCGAGGCGATGGCCCGCTACGGCAGCGACAAGCCGGACCTGCGCTTCGGCGTGGAGCTCGTGGAGTGCACGGAGTACTTCGCGGACACCTCCTTCCGCGTCTTCCAGGCGCCCTACGTCGGCGCCGTCGTCATGCCCGGCGGGGCCTCGCAGCCGCGCAAGGTGCTCGACGCCTGGCAGGACTGGGCCAAGCAGCGCGGCGCCCGCGGTCTGGCGTACGTGCTGGTCGGCGAGGACGGCGAGCTGTCCGGGCCGGTCGCCAAGAACCTCTCCGAGACCGAGCGGGCCGGCATCGCCGCCCACGTCGGCGCGGCCCCCGGCGACTGCATCTTCTTCGCGGCCGGTGCGGTGGCTGCCTCCCGGGCCCTGCTGGGCGCCGCCCGCGGCGAGATCGCCCGCCGCTGCGGCCTGATCGACGAGTCGGCCTGGTCGTTCCTGTGGGTCGTGGACGCGCCGATGTTCAAGCCGGCCGCCGAGGACGACGACGTGGCGCTGGGCGCCGGTCAGTGGGGTGCGGTGCACCACGCGTTCACCGCGCCCAAGCCCGAGCACCTGGACACCTTCGACGCCGACCCCGGCTCGGCGCTGACCAACGCCTACGACATCGTCTGCAACGGCAACGAGATCGGCGGCGGCTCGATCCGCATCCACCGCCGCGACGTGCAGGAGCGCGTGTTCGCGGTCATGGGCATCGACGAGGCGACCGCCCGCGAGCAGTTCGGCTTCCTGCTCGACGCCTTCGCCTACGGCGCGCCGCCGCACGGCGGCATCGCCTTCGGCTGGGACCGCGTCGTGTCCCTGCTGGCCGGCGCCGACTCCATCCGCGAGGTCATCGCCTTCCCGAAGTCCGGCGGCGGCTTCGACCCGCTGACCTCCGCGCCCGCGCCCATCACCGCGCAGCAGCGCAAGGAGGCCGGGGTCGACGCAGCGCCGGAGCCGAAGGCCGCCCAGGCGCCGCAGCAGCAGGCGCAGGGGGCCGGGCAGCAGCCCGCGTGAGGTCCGGCCGCGCGGGCGCGCTCGCCGCGGTCTGCGCGGCCGCCGCCGCGGTGCTCGCGGTGCTGGTGTCCACGGGCGCGAGCGCCCGCGTGGACGTGCCGCTGTCGCGGGCGGCGGTCTCCGCGGCGCTGGCGCACCCGGCGCCCACCCGCGCCGCGCAGGTCGTCGAGGCGGTCACCCAGCCCGGGTGGCTGTACCTGCTGGGTGCGCTGGCGACGGCGTGGTGCGCGCGCGCCGGGCGCCGGCGCGACGCGCTGACCGCCCTGGTGACGGGGGCGCTGGCCGCCGTCCTCTCGCCCGCGCTCAAGCTGCTGCTGGGTCGCGAGCGCCCGGCGCTGGAGGCGGGGCTCACGAGCGCCGGCGGCGGGTCCTTCCCCTCCGGGCACGCGATGTCGTCGGCGACGGTCGTCCTGCTCGCCGTCGTCCTGCTGCTGCGCCCCGGGGCGCTGCGCCGCCTCGTCGGCGTGCTCGGCGCGCTGCTGCTCGTCGTGGTCGCCGTGGACCGGGTGTGGCTGGGAGCGCACTGGCCCACCGACGTGCTCGGCGGCTGGCTGCTGGCGGCTGCCCTCGTCGGCGCGGCCGCCTGGTGGCGGCAGCTCTCAGAGCACCACGGTGACGAGGCTGCTGCGCCGCTGCGCGCCGTCGACGGCGGCGACGTCGACCGGTAGCGCCGCCGGGGAGAGGGCGGCGGCCACCGGGGCCGGGGTGCGCTCGCCGGCGCTGACCGTCGTCGGGGCGGCCTGCGCCGCGGTGGCCAGGCCCGTGCCGGACACCCCGGCCGCGAGGCCGATCGCGAGCAGCCGCCGCAGGTGGCGCGCGGAGCGGCGGGTGGTGCCGGCCGTGGTGCTGCCGGCGGTGGTGCGGGTGGTGCTGCTGCGGTGCGTCGTCATGCCCCGAGCCTGCGCCGCGCTCCTGTTCGCGCCGTGGGCGTCCCCTGTGGGCCCGCACAGCCGCACCGGCGGCCCGGGGCTCCGGGGGAGCCGGCGGTGGTCGCCGTCGTGCGCTCACCGCCGGTCGCCCGCCTCCGTCCGCCGCGGGGCGGCGCCTTGGTGCGCGGGCAGCGTGACGCGGAACGCGGTGCGCCCGGGCCGGCTGTCGACGCCGACGACGCCGTGGTGGGAGGCGACGACGGCCTGCACGATCGCCAGGCCCAGCCCCGTGCTGCCGGCGGCCCGCGAGCGCGAGGAGTCCCCGCGGGCGAAGCGCTCGAAGACCCGCGGCAGCAGCTGCGGGGCGATCCCCGGGCCGTCGTCGACGACGTCGAGGTGGACGAGGTCGCCCTCCGGGTGCAGGCCGACGGTGACGGTGGTGCCCGGCGGGGTGTGGGTGCGCGCGTTGGCCAGCAGGTTCGCCAGCACCTGGTGCAGCCGGCCGGGGTCGCCCACGACCTCCACGGCCTCCTCGGGCAGGTCCAGGCGCCACACGTGCTCGCGCCCGGCGACCTGCGCGTCGCCGACCGCGTCGAGCACCGTCATCGTCAGGTCGACGGGTGCGCGCTCCAGCGGCCGGCCGGAGTCCAGGCGCGCCAGCAGCAGGAGGTCCTCGACCAGGCCCGTCATCCGCAGCGCCTCGGACTCCACCCGGCCCATGGCGTGCAGCACGTCCGCGGGCACGGCGTCGCGGCTGCGGCGGGTCAGCTCGGAGTAGCCGCGGATCGCCGCCAGCGGGGTGCGCAGCTCGTGGCTGGCGTCGGCGACGAACCGGCGCACCCGCTGCTCGGACTCGTGCCGCGCGGCCAGCGCGGAGCCGACGTGGTCGAGCATCCGGTTGATGGCGGCGCCGACCCGGCCGACCTCGGTGCGCTCGTCGGCGTCGGCGGCGCTCACCCGGTGCTCCAGGTCCACCTCGCCGCGGTCCAGCTCCAGCTCGGAGACGCGCGAGGCCGTCGCCGCGACCCGGCGCAGCGGAGCCAGGTCGCGGCGCACCAGGACGCCGCCGACCCCGGCCGCCGCGGCCACGCCGAGCAGGATGACGGCGGCCTCCACGCCGATGACCCGCGCGAGCGTGCCGCGCACGTCGGCCAGCGGCAGGCCCACGACCACGAGGGAGCCGTCCTCGCGCAGCGCCGCCTGGACGCGGTAGGCGCCCAGGCCGGGCAGCGCGAGGCTCTCCCGCTCGTCCGGGTCCACCCCGCGCAGCGCCTCGGCCTGCGCGGCCGTCAGCGGCGTCCGGCAGCCGACGGCCTGCTCGGAGCCGGTGTCCACGACCCCGGACTGCCCGGCGGCGAACGCGCCGTCGGCGAAGACGGCGTTGAGGGTGCCGTCCGCCTGGCCGGGGCCCACGAAGGAGGCCACCGGGCGGCGGGCGCGGCGGGGACGGGGTCTACACCGGGTGCGGC
>NZ_JAAALL010000023.1 GCF_009906315.1 Kineococcus vitellinus
GGCGGGCGCGGCCTCGCGCAGGTCGATGTCCACGGTGCGCACCCTGGCACCCCGCACCGGCACCGCGCGGGCTCCTGCGGCGGTTGAGCGCAGGACCACCTGCACCCCGGCCGCACCCCACCCGCACCCCGGCCGCGCGCCGGTGCTCAGGAGGCGGCGCGGGCCCCGCCGCCCAGCCGCGCGCCCGCCCCGCGCACGGCGTCCGGCAGCTCGGCGGCGGGCACCGGCCGGGCGAAGTACCAGCCCTGCGCGGCCGCGCAGCCGGCGGCGCTCAGCTGCTCGGCCTGGCGCGCCTCCTCCACGCCCTCCGCCACGACCGAGGCGCCCAGCGCGCCGGCCAGGGACAGCACCGCCAGCACCAGCGCGTGGTCGCGCGGGGAGCGGGACATGCCGGCGACGAAGGCGCGGTCCACCTTCACGACGTCGAAGGGCAGCTCCTGCAGCTGCGAGAGCGAGGAGTAGCCGGTGCCGAAGTCGTCCAGCAGCAGGCTCACGCCCAGGGCGCGCAGGTCGTGCAGCACCTGCGGGGCGGTGCCGCCCTCCACGACGGCGGTCTCGGTCAGCTCCAGGCCGAGGTGGGCGGCGCTCAGGCCGTGCCGGGACAGCAGGTCCGCGACCCGCCCGGGCAGGGCGGGGACGAGCTGGTGGGCGCTGACGTTGACGGCGACCTGGAAGCCCTCGTCGACCAGGCCGTGCTCGCGCCAGCCGGCCAGGTCGCCCAGCGCCCGCTCCAGCACCCAGTCGCCCAGCGCGCCCACGAGCCCGGCCTCCTCGGCGACGGGGACGAACTCGTCGGGCCCCACCGCGCCGAGCTCGGCGCTGCGCCAGCGCAGCAGCGCCTCGGCGCCGGTGACGCGGCCGCCGCGCCCACCGCCGCGCTCACCGGCGAGGGCGACGACCGGCTGGTAGTGCACCGCCAGCTCCCCGCGCCGCACGGCCTGCTGCAGGCCCTGCTCCAACAGCAGCTGGCGGTGGGCGCGGGCGGCGACGTCGGCGGAGAAGACCTCGAAGCCGCCGGGGCCACGGCGCTTGGACTCGTACATGGCGGCGTCGGCGTCGCGCAGCAGCGTGCGGGGCGTGGCGCCCCGGTCGGCGAGCGCGACGCCGACGCTGCCGCTGACGTGCAGGGTGCGCCCGCCGACGAGGACCGGCTCGGCCCACACCCGGCTGAAGCGGGCGGCCACCTCGGCGGGGTCCAGCCTCCCGCCGGGGTCCTCGCAGACGACGGCGAACTCGTCGCCGCCCAGGCGCGCCAGGACGTCCTCGGGCCCCAGCACCGCCAGCAGCCGGGGCACCACCTGCTGCAGCAGCGCGTCCCCGCTCTCGTGGCCGAAGGTGTCGTTGACGTGCTTGAAGCGGTCCAGGTCGACGAGCAGGACGGCCACCGTGCCGCCGCGGGCGGCGCGCCGGGCCAGGGCGGCGGAGGCGGCGGCGTGCAGCAGGCGGCGGTTGGGCAGCCCGGTCAGCGGGTCCTGGGTGGCGCTGCGGCGCAGCCGGGTGGTCATCCGGGCGGTGAGCACGCTGGTGATGACCGCCGTGGCCGCGAAGATCACGATGCCGACCGCCTTCACGCCGAGCGCTCCGGGCACCGAGCAGGAGGCGACCACCAGGGCCGTGCACGTGACGGCGAGGTGCAGCCAGCGGGTGCGCGCGGAGGCGATGCCGGCGTAGGGGACGGTCCACAGCAGGAACAGCAGCATCGGGCCGCCCAGGCCCTCCGCCCGGGTGTGGACGACCGCGACGAGGACCTGGGCGGAGACGATGCACGCGTGCGAGAGGGCGGTCAGCGCGCGCGAGGACAGGCGCAGGAGGCTGGCGAGCACCATGAGCGCACCGGCGGCGAGTGCGACGGCGGCGCAGGCCACCACGTCGGGGCGGGTCCTCGCCGGCAGGGCCACGACGGCGAAGAGCAGGGCCAGGGCGCCGCCGAGGGCGTACTGCAGGCCGAGCACGCGGGCCAGGGTGCGGCGGGTGAAGACGTCGTCGGCGACCTCGCGGGCCACCATCGGCGCCAGCGCGCGCCACATCCGTGCCAGGCGCACGAGCCGCCCCCTTCCACGTCCCGCTCCCGCGCGGCACCCCGCCGCCCGGCCGAGGCGAGGGACGACGGCGGGCGGCCTCCCGGCGGGTCCGCCGGGGACCTCTAGAAGTACCACCCTCCGTGGGGGAGGTCGTCACGGAGCGCGTTGGCGGGGGCCGCCGCGCTCAGCGCCCCGCGGCCGAGCGGCCGGGCAGCGTCGTGCGGGTCGTGGTGAGGGCCAGGGCCAGCTGCTGCTCGTCCATGGGCCGGGCCAGGTGGAAGCCCTGGCCGAGGTCGGCGCCCAGCCCGACGAGCAGGTGCCGCTGCGCCTCGGTCTCGATGCCCTCGGCGACCACCCGCAGGTCCAGGGCGTGCGAGAGGTCGATGACGGCGCGGACGATCTCCAGGCTCTGCGGGTCGTCGCCGATGCGGTGCACGAAGGAGCGGTCCAGCTTCAGGGTGTCGGCGGGCAGGTGCTGCAGCCAGGTCAGCGAGGAGTGGCCGGTGCCGAAGTCGTCGAGGGCGACCTTGACGCCCGCCCCCTGCAGGCGGGCCAGCGTGTCGGCGGCCCGGGCGAGGTCGGTCACCACCTGCGTCTCGGTGACCTCCACCTCCAGGCGCCCGGGGTCGACGCCGGCGTGCGCGAGGGCGTCCACCACCTCCTCGAACAGCTGCGGGTGGTGCAGCTGGCGGGCGGCGAGGTTGACGTCGATCTCCGGTGCCACGTCGGTCAGCCCGGTCCACCGCGCGCCGGCCCGGCACGCCTCCCGCAGGACCCAGCTGCCGATGCCGAGGATGAGGTCGCTGTCCTCGGCGATGGGCAGGAACTGCCCGGGCGGCAGGAGCCCGCGGGTGGGGTGCTGCCAGCGCACGAGGACCTCCACGGCGGCGATGGCGCCGCTGAGCAGGTCGTACTTGGGCTGGTAGTGCAGCCGCAGCTCCCCGCGGTGCAGCGCCCGGTCCAGCTCGGCCTCGGTGGACAGGCGGTAGCTGGCGCGGGCGTGCAGCTCGGGCACGTAGCGCTGCACCTGCCCGCGACCGCGCCGCCTGGCCTCCAGCAGGGCGGTGTCGGCCTCGGTGAGCAGCTGCCCGGCGTCGCGGGCGGCGGAGGTGGTGACGCTCAGCCCCATCGAGGCGGCGAGCACGACCTCGCCGGCGGTGAGGCGGTGGTGGCCGCCGACGGCGGCGCGCACCCGCTCGGCGACGGCGAGCGCGCTGTCCTCGTCGGGCAGGTCCACCAGGAGCACGACGAACTCGTCCTCGCCGCAGCGGGCGACGACGTCACCGGGGCGCAGCGCCGAGGTGAGCCGGGCGGCGACCTCCACGAGGGCCTCCTCGCCGGCGGCCCGGCCGAGGGTGTCGACGACGGCCCGGAAGCCGTCGAGGTCGCAGGAGAGCACCGCCACGGCCGTCCCGCTGCGCCGGGCGCGGCCCAGGGCGACCTGCAGGTGCTCCAGCAGCAGCGGGCGGCCGGGCAACCCGGTCAGCGGGTCGTGGGGGGCGCGCCGGTCGGGGGGCTGCGCGGCCTCGGCGGGGACGTCCTGCAGGTGGCAGACGACCCGCTCCCCGCCGCCGGGGAGCAGGTGCACCTGCCGGCGGCGCTCGTGCGGGGCGTGCTCGGGGTCGAGGACGTGCAGCCGCCCGCTCCACGGCCGCCCGCCGTCCAGCACCTCGGTGCAGCGCCGTCGCAGCCGGTCCGCCGACGGGCCGCTCCAGAGGCGCTCCCAGCGCCGCCCGCCGCCCAGCTCGAGCTCGAAGCCCTGGACGTGGCCGCGCTCGTCGCGGACCGCCCGCAGCACCGCGAACCCGTCGCTGGGGTGCAGGTCGAGACCGCGCAGCAGCGCGGCCGTCGCCGGGGTGCTCGCCTCCTCCACCCCCTCACGGTGACAGAGAGGAGCCGTACGTGCACTGTGCGGTGTCGCCCGCGAGGGCTGACGCGCACGGGCGCCCCCTGCGATGCTCACCGGGTGAGCCAGACCGCCGGCACCGCAGCCGCCCCGACCGCCACCACCACCGCCCCCGCGCTCGGCAGCTGGTCGCTGCTGCGCTCCCCGGCCGCGGCCGCCACCGCGGCCGCGGCCGGCGTGGACTGGATCTGCCTGGACGCCCAGCACGGCGAGCACGACGACGCCTCGGTGCGCGAGGTCTGCACGCTGCTCGCGGGCTCCGGCGTGCCCGTGCACGTGCGCCCGCCCGCCAACGACGCGGCCTGGATCGGCCGGGCGCTGGACGCCGGGGCCGCCGGGGTGGTCGTCCCCCTCGTCGAGGACGCCGGCGAGGCCGCCGCGGCCGTCGCCGCCTGCCGCTACCCCCCGCACGGGCGGCGCAGCTGGGGACCGCTGGGCGGCGCCTACGGGCGGGCCGTGCCCTCGGCGCGCGAGGCGCGGGCCCGCTGCGCGGTCATGGTCGAGACGGCCGGCGCCCTGGAGCGGGTGGAGGCGATCGCCGCGGTCGACGGGCTCGACGAGGTCTTCGTCGGCCCCTTCGACCTGTCGCTGTCGCTGGGCCGCGACGTCGAGGAGCTGGTGGCCGACCCGGCGCCCGACGCGCCGCTGCGCCGGGTGGTGGCCGCCTGCCGCCGCGCCGGGGTGGTCGCCGGGGCCTTCGGCGTCGCCCCCGGGCACACCCGCGCCCTGCTGGCGCTGGGGTTCACCTCGGTCGCCTACGCCAGTGACGTCAGCGCGCTGGGCGAGGGCCTCGCGCGGCTGCGGCCGGGCGCCGCGGCGGGCTGACGCCCGCGGCCGGCGCGGGCGGGGCCGCCGCGTGGCGCTGGCGCTCGGCGTAGGCGAGGACGTCCTCGAGCAGCACCCGGCGGTGCGTGCCCGGCTGGGTGTAGGGCAGCGCGCCGCTCTCCAGCAGGCGCACGAGCGTGGGCCGGCTGACGCCGAGCACGTCCGCGGCCTCCTGCGTGGTGAGCAGCGCCTCGTGCGGGGTGAGGGTCACGGCCTCGCCGCGGGCGAGGGCGGCGACGGCCTCGCGCAGCGCGTCGGCGAGCTCGGCCGGCAGCGGCACGCAGCGGCGCCCCACCTTCAGCGCGAGCGGGTTCCCGGGGTGGGAGGAGAGCAGTTCCGCGAGTTCCGGCAGACCGTCGGCACCGGGGTGGACGGTGACCTCTGCGCCGTGCGCGGCGGCCGTCGATGACACGTCCACCACGGTACCCGCGGTCCCCCGAATCGAACGAAACGAAAATCCGGGTTACGCTGGG
Organism: Kineococcus vitellinus; assembly: GCF_009906315.1. GTDB lineage: Bacteria > Actinomycetota > Actinomycetes > Actinomycetales > Kineococcaceae > Kineococcus > Kineococcus vitellinus. The sequence goes on from NZ_JAAALL010000023.1 coordinate 5,226, forward strand.
GGGACCGACCCGCCCCCCGACGTGAGGACTGGCCGTGCTGGCACTGCTGATCGTCCACGCCGTCGCCGCCGTCCTCGCCGTGCCCCTGGTGCGCCTGCTGGACCGCCGCGCCTTCGCCCTGCTCGCCCTCGCACCGGCCGCCACGGCGGTGTGGGCCGCCACGCGGACGGGCGCGGTCCTCGACGGTCGCGGGCCCGTCGAGGTCGTGCCGTGGGTCCCCTCGCTGGGCGCGGAGCTCGCCTTCCGCCTCGACGTGCTCTCCTGGGTGCTGACCCTGCTCGTGGGCGGGGTCGGCGCGCTGGTGCTGCTCTACTGCGGCAGCTACTTCCACCGCCGCGACCCCGGCAGCGCGCGGTTCGCCGCCGTGCTCGTCGCCTTCACCGGCGCCATGACCGGGCTCGTGCTGGCCGACGACCTCGTGCAGCTGTACGTGTTCTGGGAGCTGACGACCGTCTTCTCCTACCTGCTCATCGGCTACGACTCCGCCCGGCGCACGGCCCGCCGCGCCGCGATCCAGGCGCTCGTCGTCACCACCTTCGGCGGGCTGGCGATGCTCGTGGGGATCGTCGTCCTCGGCCAGAGCGCCGGCACGTACCGCACCTCCGAGGTCCTCGCGGACTTCCCCGCGGGGACCGGCGCGACGGTCGCGGTCGTGCTGCTGCTCGTCGGCGCCGTGAGCAAGTCGGCGCTGGTGCCGTTCCACTTCTGGCTGCCGGCCGCGATGGCCGCGCCCACCCCGGTCAGCGCGTACCTGCACGCGGCCGCCATGGTGAAGGCCGGCGTCTACCTGGTCGCCCGGTTCGCGCCCGCCGCGGCCGACCTGCCCGCCTGGCAGGTCGTCGTCCTCGCCCTCGGCCTGGCGACGATGCTGGTCGGCGGCTACCGCTCGCTGCGCCAGCACGACCTCAAGCTGCTGCTCGCGCACGGGACCGTCAGCCAGCTGGGGTTCCTCGTCGTCCTCGTCGGCGCCGGCAGCCGCGCCGCCGCCCTCGCCGGGATCGCGCTGCTCGTCGCGCACGCCACGTTCAAGGCCGCGCTGTTCCTCGTCGTCGGCGTCGTCGACCACCAGACCGGCACCCGCGACCTGCGGGAGCTGTCCGGGCTCGGGCGGCGGGTGCCGCTGCTCGCGGTGGCCGGCACGGTCGCCGCGGCCTCGATGGCCGGAGTCCCCGTGACGCTGGGCTTCGTCGCCAAGGAGGCCGCCTACGAGGCGTTCCTGCACGACCGCCCCTGGGTCCTCGCGGTCCTGGTCGCCGGCTCGGTGCTGACGGCCGCGTACTCCGCGCGCTTCGTGTGGGGCGCCTTCTGCCGCAAGCCCGGGGTGCCGGACTCCACGGCCCCGCGACCGGGCGCCGGGCTGCTCGCGCCGCCGCTGGTGCTGGCCGCCGCGACGCTGCTGCTCGGCCCGCTCGCGCGGTCCCTGGACCGCCCCGCGGCGCTGGTGGCCGGGCAGAACGCGGGGCTGGCCACCGACCCCGGCGGGGAGCTGACGCACCTGGCGCCGTGGCACGGGTTCTCCACCGTGCTGCTGCTCACCGCCGTCACCCTCGGGCTGGCCGCGGCCCTGTTCCTGCTGCGCGCACCGGTCGAGCGCGCCCAGGCGCGGCTGCCGCGGGTGCCCGGCGCCGACGAGGGGTACCGGCGCACCGTGCGCGCCGTGGACCGCGTCGCCGTGGAGGTCACCGGTGCGACCCAGCGCGGTTCGCTGCCGGTCTACCTGGCCTCGATCCTGCTCGTCGTCGTGCTCGTGCCGGGCGGTGCGCTGCTGTGGACGCGGCCGTGGCCGGCGGACGTGGTCCTCGCCGACCACCCCGCGCAGGTCCTCGTGGGGGCCGTCGTCGTCGCCGCCGCGCTGCTGGCGGTGCGCGCCCGGCGCCGGTTGCGCGCCGTCGTGCTCGCCGGCGTCACCGGCTACGGCGTCACGCTGCTGTTCGTCCTGCACGCCGGCCCGGACCTCGCGCTCACCCAGGCGCTCGCGGAGACGCTGACGCTCGTCGTCTTCGTCCTGGCGCTGCGCCGGCTGCCCCCGCACTTCTCCCGCCGCCCGGCGCTCTCGCGCCGCTGGGTGCGCATCGCGATCGGCGTCGTCGTCGGGCTGTGCACCTCCGGCTTCGCCCTCGTCGCCAGCGGCGCCCGCGTCGCCGTGCCCACCTCCGTGGACCTGCCGCAGTGGGCCTACGACTACGGCGGCGGCAGGAACGTCGTCAACGTCACCCTCGTCGACGTCCGCGCCTGGGACACCATGGGCGAGATCTCCGTGCTGCTCGTCGCGGCGACCGGTGTCGCCAGCCTGGTGTTCCGCCGCCGGACGGGCTCGATCGACCGCGCGGTCGCCGCGCACCACGAGCCGCTGACCGCCGCCGGGCGCGGGCCCGTGCGGCGGGGGCGCTGGCTGCCGGCGGAGAGCACCGTCTCCCCCGAGCGCCGCTCCGTCGTCTTCGAGGTCGTCACCCGGCTGACGTTCCACGCGATCGTCGTGCTCTCGCTCTACCTGGTCTTCTCCGGGCACAACCAGCCCGGCGGGGGTTTCGCCGGCGGGCTGGTCGCCGGCCTCGCGCTGCTGGTGCGCTACCTCGCCGGCGGCCGCCACGAGTTCAACACCGCCGTCCCCGTCAGCGCCGGCTGGCTGCTGGGGTCCGGGTTGTTCCTGTCCGCCGGCACGGGCCTGGCGGGCATCCTCATCGGCCAGGACGTGCTGCAGACCGCGATCGTCCACCTCGACCTGCCCGTGCTCGGGCACGTGAAGCTCGTGACGTCGCTGTTCTTCGACATCGGCGTGTACCTGCTCGTCGTGGGCCTCGTCGTCGACATCGTCCGCAGCCTCGGCGCCGAGGTCGACCGCCAGGTCGAGGAGGGCGACGAGCCCGAGGAGGCCGACGAGGGACCGGCGGGACCGACCACCGAGCTGCAGGAGGTGTCCCGGTGAGCCCGAACCTCACCCTGGTGCTCGTGTCGGGGGTCCTGGTCGCCACCGGCGTCGCGCTGCTGCTGGAACGCACCCTCACCCGCGTCCTCGTCGGCATCGTCCTGCTGGGCAACGGGATCAACGTCCTGTTCCTCGTCGCCGGCGGCCGGCCCGGCGGCGCGCCGATCCTCGGCGTCACGCGGGCCGAGGACATGAGCGACCCGCTGCCGCAGGCGATGGTGCTCACCGCGATCGTCATCACCCTCGGGATGGTCGCGTTCATCCTCGCGCTGGCGTACCGCAGCTGGCAGCTCGACGGGCACGACGAGGTCCAGGACGACGTCGAGGACCGCCGCATCGTGCGCCGCGCGGAGCTCGACGAGACCTCGGCCAGCTACGACGACGACGCTCGGGAGGCCCCGTGAACGACTGGCTCGCCGACTGGCCGCGGGTGCTGCTGCCGCTGCCCGTGGTCCTGCCGCTGTTCGCGGCCGGGCTCACCCTGGCCCTGGCCCGCCGGGTCAGGGCGCAGCGCACGATCAGCGTCACCGCCCTCTCGATCGTCGTGCTCGCCTCCGTCGCCGTGCTCGTGCGCACCGACCGCGGCAGCGGCACCTACAGCGTCGACGTCGGCGGGTGGCCCGCGCGGCTGGGGATCCCGCTGGTGGCCGACCGGCTGTCCGCGCTCATGCTCGTCGTCAGCTCCGTCGTCACCCTCGCCGTCCTCGTGTACTCCCTGGCCCAGGGCGTCGCCGACGGCGAGGAGGGGACCCCCGTCTCGATCTACCACCCCACGTACCTGGTGCTGTCGGCCGGCGTCTCCAACGCGTTCCTGTCCGGCGACCTGTTCAACCTCTACGTCGGCTTCGAGATCCTGCTGGCCGCCAGCTACATCCTGCTGACCCTCGGCGGGACCCGGGCCCGGGTGCGCGCCGGCACCACCTACGTCGTCGTCAGCCTGCTGTCGTCGATGGTCTTCCTCACCGCCATCGCGCTCATCTACGCGGCGACCGGCACGGTGAACATGGCCGAGCTGTCGGTGCGGCTGCAGGAGATCGACCCCGACGTCCGGCTCGTGCTGCACCTGCTGCTGCTCGTGGGATTCGGCATCAAGGCCGCGGTGTTCCCGCTGTCGGCGTGGCTGCCGGACTCCTACCCCACCGCGCCCGCCCCGGTGACCGCGGTGTTCGCGGGGCTGCTCACCAAGGTCGGCGTGTACGCGATCATCCGCACCCAGACGCTGCTCTTCCCCGGCGGGCAGGCCGACACGCTGCTGATGTGGGTGGCGCTGGCGACGATGCTCGTGGGCGTCCTCGGCGCCGTCGCGCAGAACGACGTCAAGCGCATGCTGTCCTTCACGCTCGTCAGCCACATCGGCTACATGGTGTTCGGCATCGCGCTGGGCAGCGCGGCGGGCCTGTCGGGAGCGGTGTTCTACGTCGCGCACCACATCACCGTCCAGACGACGCTGTTCCTCGTCACCGGCCTCGTCGAGCGCCACTCCGGCAGCACGTCGCTGGACGCGCTGGGGGCGCTCGCGCAGCGCGCCCCCCTGCTGGCCGTGCTGTTCTTCGTGCCCGCGGTCAACCTCGCCGGCATCCCGCCGCTGTCCGGGTTCATCGGCAAGCTCGGGCTGCTGCAGGCCGGCGCCGACGACGGCTCGCCGCTGGCCTGGGTGCTCGTGGCCGGCGGGGTCGTCACGAGCCTGCTCACCCTCTACGCGATCGCCAAGACGTGGAACCGCGCGTTCTGGCAGGAACCGCTGGCCGAGCCCGAGGGGGTCGGCGGCCTGGTGACCGCCACCCGCGTCGGGACCCGCACCCCGCTCGGCATGGTCGCCCCCACCGCGGCGCTCGTCGCGCTCGGCGTCGGGATCACCGCGATCGCCGGGCCGCTGTTCGGCGTCGCCGACCGGGCCGCCGCCGACCTGCTGGAGCGCACGCCCTACACCAGCACCGTCCTGCACGACCGCGTCCCGGAGGTGGGCCCGTGAGGCTCCTGCGCGAACGCGTCAGCCTGCCCGTCCTGCTCTGGCTCGTGGTCCTGTGGCTGCTGCTGTGGGGGGACCTGTCCTGGGCGAACCTGCTGTCCGGGCTGGGCCTGGGGCTGCTGGTGACGCTCGTCCTGCCGATGCCGAAGGTGGACTTCGGCCTCCGGCTGCGCCCGGTGCGGATCGCCCGGCTGCTCGCCCGCTTCCTCCTCGACCTCGTCCGCGCCAGCGCGCAGGTCGCGTGGCTGGCGTGCCGGCCCGGCCGGCAGCCGCGCAACTCCGTCGTGCGGGTGCCCCTGCACAGCGGTTCGGACCTGTTCACGGCGATGACCGCCGAGGTGGTCTCGCTCGTGCCCGGTTCGCTCATCCTGGAGATCGGGGCGCCGTCGGCGCGCGAGGGGCAGGGCGTGCTGTACGTGCACGCGCTCGGCGCGGGCGACGAGCGGGCCCGCGAGCGCACCCGCCGCGAGGTCCTGCTCACCGAGCGCCGGATCGTGCGCACGTTCGCCACCCCGGCGGCGCTGGCCGCCTACGAGCAGCGCTGCCGCGCCGACGGCACGGCCACGCTGCGCGAGAGGACCCGGAGGGACCCGTCGTGACCGTCGTCGCCACCGCCTGCGCCATCACGCTGACGGTCGCCGCCGTGCTGGCGCTGCTGCGCATCGCCAGGGGCCCCACGATGCTCGACCGCGTCGTCGCCCTCGACGTGCTCGTGGCCGTCGTCGTCATCGCCCTGTGCGTGGAGGCCGCCGCCAACCGGCACGCGACCACGCTGCCCGTCATCGTCGTGCTCGCCCTGCTCGGCTTCGTCGGCTCGGTGAGCGTGGCCCGCTACGCCGCGAAGGAGGAGCAGGAGTGAGCTGGAGCGCCGTCGCGGACGTCGTCTCCGCGGTCTGCCTGCTCGCCGGGTGCCTGCTGACCCTCGTCGCGGCCGTCGGGCTGCTGCGGCTCTCGGACGTGCTGGCCCGCATGCACACCACCGCCAAGCCGCAGGTCCTCGGCCTCGTGCTCGCCCTGGTCGGCGTCGGCCTGCAGCTGCGCGGGGCCACCGACGTGGCGATGCTCGTGGCCATCGCGGTCTTCCAGCTGCTCACCGTCCCCGTCGCCGCGCACCTGGTCGGCCGCGCCGCCTACCGCACCGGGCAGGTCGACGAGTCCGTGCTCGACGCCGACGAGCTCGCCGAGCAGCTCGCCCGGGAGGAGCAGCGGGAGGAGCAGCAGGAGGAGCGGAACCGGGCGCGGTGACCGCCCCGCGCGCCCGCCGGCGGGCGCGCGGGGCGGCGGGTGCCTAGGATCCCGCCACGAGCCGCGACAACGGCTCCGCGAGCGGAGATGCACCGTGGAGAACCCCACCCTGGTCGACGGCGTCGCCGACCTGGCCGCCGAGGCGACCGGACCCTCCTCCCCCGACGACCTGCTGCGGCGCCTGGTGGACGTGGCGCGCCACCACCTCGGCGTCGACGGCGCCGGCGCGCTGGCCGTCGAGGACGGCGCGGTGCGCCTCGTGCACGCCGACGACGAGGCCGTCGAGGAGGTCGAGCGGCTGCAGCAGCTCCTGCAGGAGGGCCCCTGCCGCGACGCGGCGGACACCCTGGCCGCCGTGGTCGTGGACGACCTCACCGCTGCGCCGGGGGCGTGGCCGGAGCCCACCGCCCGGGCGCTGGAGCTCGGGCTGGGCTCGCTGCTCGCGGTCCCGCTCACCAGCCGCGGGCGCACCTGGGGCGTGCTCGAGCTGTACCGCCGCCGGCCCGGGCGCTGGAGCGCCGACGACCTCGCCGCGGCGCACCTGCTGGCGCACGTGACGGTCTCCTACCTGGTGATGGCCGCCGACCGCGACGAGGCCCGCCGCGCCCACGCCGAGCTGTCGCACCGCAGCACCCACGACCCGCTGACCGGGCTGCCCAACCGGGTGCTGCTCTTCGACCGCCTCGAGCACGCGCTCTCCAGCGCGCGCCGCCACGAGCGCACGGTCGCCGTCCTGTTCATCGACCTGGACCGCTTCAAGGCCGTCAACGACACCTTCGGCCACGCCGCCGGCGACACCGTGCTGGCCACCGTCGCCACCCGCGCGGCCGCCGCGCTGCGCGAGGAGGACACCCTGGCCCGCCTGGCGGGGGACGAGTTCGTCGTGCTGTGCGAGGACCTGCCCCGGGCGGAGCCGGCCGAGCTGGCCGCGCACGTGCGCGCGGTCACCTCGCGCCTGCGCCGCGCGCTGGCCGAGCCGATCCGCCTCGGCGGGACCGAGCTGGTCGTGAGCGCCAGCGTGGGCGCCGCCCTCAGCGACGGGCACCGCAGCGCCGACGAGCTGCTCGCCGACGCCGACGGGGCCATGTACCAGGTCAAGCACAGCCGGCCCGAGGAGCACGGCCGCGACCGGCGCGACGAGCGGGGGGCCGACCGCGACGCCGACCGGCCCCGCCGCTCCGCGCGGCAGCTGCAGCGCCAGCTCGCCGGCGCGCTGCCGCACCACCAGCTGCGGGTGCACTACCAGCCCATCGCCGACGCCGACGGGCGCGTGCACGCCGTGGAGGCGCTGCTGCGCTGGCAGCACCCCGAGCACGGGCTGCTGCCGGCGGCGCGCTTCATCGACCTGGCCGCGGGCACCGAGGCGATCGTCGGCATCGGGCGCTGGGTCCTGGACCAGGCCTGCGCGCAGGTGGCCCGCTGGGAGCGCGAGCTGGGCGGGCGCGCCCCGCGCACCGCCTACGTCAACCTCAGCGCCCGCGAGCTCGTCGACCCCGGCCTGACCGCCGCCGTCACCACCGCGCTGCGCACCCACCACCTGCAGCCCGAGCAGCTGGGCCTGGAGCTGGCGGAGGCCGGCTTCGGCGACCCGCAGGTGCTGCCCGGCCTGCGCGAGCAGCAGCGCCGCGGGCACCCGCTGTGCGTGGACGACTTCGGCACCGGCCCCTCCTCCCTCTCCCGCCTGGTGGAGCTGCCGGTGACGATGGCCAAGATCGATCAGAGCTTCGTCGCGGGCCTGGAGCACGACGCGCGCCGCGGGGCCCTGGTGGACGCCGTGGTCGCCGTCGCCACCCGCCTGGACCTGCGCGTCACCGCCGAGGGCGTGGAGACGGCGGGCCAGGCCGACCGGGCCGTCGCGGCCGGCTGCCACTACCTGCAGGGCCACCACTGCGGTGCGCCGCAGCCCGGGGACGCGCTCAGCGCGCTGTGGGGGGGGTGAGGTCGTCCCCCGGGTGCGGCAGGGGGTGCAGCTCGGTGCGCAGCTCGTGGTCGCCGTCCGCGGTGCGCGCCTCGTACCAGGTGCGCACCGCACCGCCCGGCAGCACGAGGACGTCGAGGTAGCGGCAGTCGGCGACCGGCTGCGCCGCGGGGCGGAACCCCGTCCCGGCGGGCTCGGCGAGGGCGGTCCGCTCGAACCAGTTCTCCGCGGCGCTCGCGCGGCCGTCGTAGGCGGCGCGCCCGTCCGGCAGCAGCGCCGTCAGCCGGGCGCCGCGCGCGTCCCAGCCGCCCGGGGCGCCGCGCAGCACCGTCGCCACCGGCGTCCACGTCCAGCCGTCGGCGCTCGTCAGCTCCACCGTGCTCATGCGGTCCTCCGCGCCCGGTACGTCGAGCGGGTGGCGGCACGCCCACATCCGCCAGCGCCCGCCCTCGCGGCGCACCACGGGGTCCTTGAAGCCCTCCAGTGCGCCGCCCGGCACCACCGGCCGCCACGGCGCGTCCGCGAGCCCGGCGAGCGTCGGCGCCTCGCTCGCGCCGATCCACCAGTGCGGGCTGCCGGGCGTGGCGAAGCCGGCGAACAGCCGCCAGCCCCCGGCGGTGCGCACGAGCGCGGGGCGCTCGAGCATCGCGGCGCCCGCCCGCTGCGGGTGCAGGCGCACCAGCTCCTCGGTCGCGACGCCGTCGGCGGTGCGCGAGACGACGAGGGCGTCGCCGTCGGCGCGCTCGCGGTGGGCGAGGAGGACCCCGCCGTCGTCGTCGAGGACGGCGCAGGAGGCGCCCGCCCACCGCTGCGGACCGGTCGCCGGGGCGGGGACGGCGACGCTGCTGGGTGCGGTTCCGGGGATCACCCGACGAGCGTGCGCCGCACCGCGCCGCCCGCGGAAGCGGCAGGACCGTCGCCGAGGGCGAGTTCCCTGCCATGATCGTCGGGTGGGGATCGCACGGGTGACCGCCCTCGTCGGCGAGCGGGTCGCGCCGTTCGAGCTGGGCATCGCCGTGCAGGTCTTCGGCACCGACCGCCGCGACGACGACCCCGCCCTGCCGCACCCGCTGTTCCGGGTCGCGGCCGCCCGCCCCGGGCCGGTGCCCACCACCGGGGGCTTCGAGGTCCTCGTCGAGCACGGCCTCGAGGCGCTCGCCGACGCCGACCTCGTCGTCGTCCCGGCCTGGCCCACCCTCGACGCCCCCGTCGCCGAGCCCGTGCTGGAGGCCGTGCGCGCGGCCGTCGGGCGCGGCGCCCGGCTGCTGACGATCTGCACCGGCGCGTTCCCGGCCGCCCGGGCCGGTCTGCTCGACGGCCGCCGCGCGACGACGCACTGGCAGTTCACCGGCCTGCTCGCCGCGCGCCACCCGCGGGTGCGCGTCGAGCACGACGTCCTGCACGTCGACGACGGGCCCGTCACCACCAGCGCGGGCGCCGCGGCCGGCATCGACGCCTGCCTGCACGTGGTGCGCACCGAGCACGGCGCCGCCGTCGCCAACGCGCTGGCGCGGCGGATGGTCACCGCCGCCCAGCGCGCCGGCGGTCAGGCCCAGTTCGTCGAGCGGCCCGTCCCGCGCAGCACCGCCGAACCCGGCATCGCGCAGGTGCTGGACTGGGCGCGCGCGCACCTGGACGAGCCGCTGCCCGTGGAGGTGCTGGCCCGCCGCGCGCTGATGGCCCCGCGCACGTTCGCCCGCCGCTTCCGCGAGGCCACCGGGACGACCCCGCACCGCTGGCTGGTGGAGGAGCGCGTGCGCCGCGCCGAGGAGCTGCTGGAGAGCACCGACCTCACCGTCGAGGCCATCGCCGCGCGCACCGGCACCGGCACCGCCGAGGCGCTGCGCGCGCAGTTCACCGCGCGCCGCGGCGTCGGGCCGGCCACCCACCGGCGCACCTTCCGCGCCGCGGGGCCCCGCGGCTGAGCCCGGCCGTCCCCAGCGTGTGGAGACGCCTGGGGACGCACCGCGACCCGTCCGTGATCTTCCACGGTGCACCGTGGAAGATCACGGACGGGTGGGCGGGTCAGGTGGAGGGGTCGGCGTAGCGCAGGACGGCGCCGATGCCGTCGACGAGCTCCACGCCGTCCTCCACCAGCTCGATGTCGGCGTCGGAACCGGCCAGGGCCCGGATGATCGCCGCGTCGGCGCGGACCTCGAAGGGGTCGCTCACCCCGAGGGCGCGGACCTCCTCGGCGGACGTGCCGATCGCCAGCGGGTCGTCCCCGATCCACAGCGTCGCGGTCGAGGTCGGGTCGTCGCGCAGCAGCAGGGTGCGCACCTGGCTGCGGCGCAGCGCTGCCACGACCGCGGCCAGCCCCTCCACGGCCGCGCCGGAGCGGCCGCGCTCCTGCACGAACGCCTCGAGGACGGTGCGGCGCCGCTCGCTGCGCACGGCGTCGATCGCCTCCTCGAGCGCGGCCGCGAACGCCTGCTCGTTGGCGCCCGGGGAGCGGCTGCCACCCTGCACGTCCACGAGCAGGTCCAGGACCGCCTGGGAGGCCTTGCTGCGCAGCGCGGCGGCCGCCTTGGTGTCGCCGGTGAGCAGCACGACCTCCGGGCGCTCGGCGCGCACGACGCGGTCCAGCTCCTCGTCGACGGCGGCGGCGTTGTGGTCCCAGGAGTCCTGGACGGCGTGCTGGTAGCGCAGGTGCGCCCACCCGCCGCCGGGGATCTTGTGGATGAGGTCGTGCCCGCCCTCGACGGTGCGGGTGCGGGGCGGCTCGACGGCGTGCGAGCGCGCGACGGTGATCTCCGCCCCCGTGCGGTCCAGCACGACGAGCACGTAGCGCACGTCGTCGGCCAGCGAGCGCACGAGCGGCATGAGGTGCGCGACGGGCCCGCTGGCGCTCTCCTCGCGCAGCGGCGGCCCGGGCAGCAGCACGTGCAGCTCCAGCCCCTCGGCCGAGGCGAGCATGGCGCGGCCCACGGGGCCGCCGACGCCGGTGGGCTCGGTCGCCACGCCGTCGAGGGCCTGCAGCGCGGGTTCGGGTGCGCCCTGGTCGAGCAGCGCCGTGCGCGCGTCCTGCCAGCGCACGTCGAACTCGTGGGCGCTGTTCTCGCGGTCCCGGGTGGCGTCGGCGTAGACCGACACGTGCGGTCCGGGAGCCAGGGCGACGTCCTTGAGCCAGTCGAGCTTCACGGAGGAACCTCCTTGCGACGGTGCGGTGGTACTCCCCTCGTACCCGTGGCTCAGCGTGTCAACGCGTGGACGTTCACGCGAGCCGGTCCGCGTCGGGCCCCACGTACACCCAGCGCCCCGCGCTGCGCGCGAACCGCGAGTCCTCCACCTGCACCCCGCGCCGGCCCTCCCTGCGGTGGTGCGCCTCGAACGCCACCGTGCCGGTGTCGTCGAAGGGGCCCCCGCCGCTGGTGGCGACGACGACGAGGCGCCGCCACCGCACCTGCGGGTCCAGCTCCAGCTCGCGCGGGCGGGTGGCCGGGTCCCAGGTGCGCAGCAGGTGCGCGACGTCGCCGAGCGCGAAGGCCGTGTAGCGCGAGCGCATGAGCGCCTCGGCCGTGGGGGCGTCGGCACCGGCGAGGTAGCGCCCGCAGCAGTCCTCGAAGGGCTCGCCCCAGCCGCAGGGGCAGGGCGCGCCGGGCGCGGGACGACCGGGGTGGCCGGGGGGTGCGGGGGTGCTCACGGGTCCACCGTGCCAGCAGCCGCGGTGCTCGCGCGGACCGCCGCGCACCGCCCTTGACAGCGCGCCGCCCGGGCACCAGCCTCGGGCGCCACCGACCGCCGACGACGTCGTCCCCGGGAGCCCCCATGTCCGACCTGCACCTCGGCCTCGCCGGCGTCGGCCGCATCGGCGCGATGCACGCCAGCCACCTGACCCGGACCCCCGGCGTGGGCCGGCTGACCCTCGCCGACGCCGACCCCGACCGGGCGCGGGAGGTGGCCGAGGCCCTCGGCGCCGACTGGGCCCCCGACGCCGAGGCCCTGCTCGCCCGCGGCGTCGACGGCCTGCTCGTGGCCACCGGCACCGCCCAGCACCCCGCCCTCGTCGCCGCCGGGGTGCGCGCCGGCGTGCCGGTGCTGTGCGAGAAGCCCGTCGCCCCGGACGTGGCGTCCTCGCTGCCGGTGCTGGAGCTCGTCGAGGCCGCCGGCGGCGTGGTCCGCATCGGCCACCAGCGCCGCCACGACGCCGGCTACCGCGAGGCCCGGCGCGCCCACGCGGCCGGCGAGCTGGGCAGGCTGCACTCCGTGCGCGCCACCACCTGCGACGCGGCCCCGCCGCCGCTGGCCTTCCTCGCCGCCTCCGGCGGGCTCTTCCGCGACTGCAGCGTCCACGACTTCGACGCGCTGCGCTGGGTCACCGGCCGGGAGGTCGTGGAGGTCTACGCCCGCGGCAGCGCCGAGGTCGCCCCGCAGATCGCCGACGTGGGCGACGTCGACACCGCCCTGGCCGTGTGCACCCTCGACGACGGCACCCTGGCCGTCGTCACCGCCTCCCGCTGCAACGGCGCCGGGCACGACGTGCGGCTGGAGCTGCAGGGCTCGCTGGGCACCCTCGTCGTCGGCCTCGACGAGCGCTCCGCGCTGCGCTCGGCCGAGCCGGGCACCGCCTTCCCCGCCGGGCCCGCGCACACCACCTTCGCCGAGCGCTTCGCCGACGCCTACCGCGCCGAGGTGGCCGCCTTCGCCGACCTCGTGCGCGGTGCCGGGGGTGCGGCCGAGGACCTGTGCACCCTCGCGGACGCCGTGGCCGCCGCGCGCGTCGCCGACGCCGCCCAGGAGTCGCTGCGCACCGGGGCGCCCGTGCGCGTCGCGGCGCCCGAGCGCGCGCCGGCCGGCGCGCGCTGAGGCTCAGGCGCAGATGTCGTCGGTGGCCACCCGGCTGGTGATGCCCGCGCTCGGCGCCGGCGCGGCGGGCGCCGCGCCGGTCACGCGGGAGCGGACGTCGGTGACCGCGACGGTCGGCGAGGTGACCTCGACGACGATGCTGCGGCCCAGGGTCGCGTCCTCGCGGAGCACGGCGCCGCCCAGGGCGGCGGCGACGGTCCTCGCCGAGTCGGCCCGGTCGGTGCCGTAGCGCACGAGGACGCCGGTGCCGGGCGCCGTCGCGGGGCCGTCGCCGGTGCCGCCGACCGCGAAGCCCACCCCGGCCAGCTGGTCGGCGACCGCGGCCGCCGTGCCGGCGGGGGCACCGACGTTGAGCACCCGCACGGAGATGTCCGAGGGCGCCACGAGCAGCTCGGAGCTCGCCGAGGGGTCACCCGTGGGGCTGGCCGTCGGCGTCGCCGACGCCGGGCCCGCGGTGTCGGTGCGGATCTGCTGCCACAGCGCCGAGGCCGCGGCCGTCCACTGCACGCGGGCCTCGTTCCTCGGGTACGGCTCGGTGGGCACGGTGATGAACTGCACGCCGTTCGCGGGCATCTTCTGCAGGCTCTGGGCCAGGCCCACCGACTCCGTCAGGCTCGCCAGGCCGGGGTCGGCGGTCACCGACTTCGTCGCCGCGTCGAGGAAGGAGTACAGCCGGTCCGGGCGCAGCAGCACCTGCGAGCTGGTGATCTTCTGGACCATCGAGGACATCAGCGCCTGCTGGCGGTTGATGCGCCCCAGGTCCGAGCCGTCGCCGATGCTGTAGCGGGCCCGGGCGTAGGCCAGCGCCGTCTCGCCGTCCACGAGGTGCGTGCCGGCGGCCAGGTGCAGGTTCGCCTTGGTGTCGTCGATGTCCTCGGGGGTGCAGATCGTCACCCCGCCCAGCGCGTCGACCATCGAGCGGAAGCCGCTGAAGTCGACGACGGCCCAGTGGTCGACGTAGATCCCGGTGAGGGACTCCACCGTGCTGATCGTGCACGCGGGGCCGCCCTCGGAGAACGCCTCGTTGAACATGTCCAGCTGCGCCGGCAGCTGCTCGCCGGTGCCCGGCGCGGTGCACGCGGGGATCTGCACGACCGAGTCGCGCGGGATGCTCACGATCGTCGCGCTGCGCCGGTCCGCCGACAGGTGCACGAGCACGGTGGTGTCCGAGCGGGCGCCGGGGTCGGCGGCCTCGCCGCCGTACGCGTCGCCGGTGCCGTCGGCCAGGGCCCGGGTGTCGCTGCCCATGACGAGGATGTTGACGGCGTCGTTGCCGGTCGTGGGGTCGGCGGTGGACTCGTCGCCGGGCCGGTCCCCCAGCAGCCCCGACAGGTCCTGGGCCTGGATGTTGCCCTGCAGCCGGTAGTAGGCGTAGACACCGCCGCCGGCCGCCAGGACCGCCAGCACGAGCGCGCCGACCGCCAGCACCCGCAGCACGCGGAAGGCCGCACCGTGGGCGTGGCTGACGTGCTGGCCCCGGGCGCGGCGGCCCGTGCCGGGCACGGTGCTGCGCTGCGGGACGTCGTCGGTGGAGGTGGGCACGCCGTCACGGTAAGGCCGCAGCGGACCCTCCCCGGACGCGGTCGGGCACAGCTGCGCAGCGTGTGCGCGATGCCTTCACAGCCGGGTCAGGAACCGAGCTGCTCGGTGATCTCGTCCTGGTAGCGCTCCTGGCACGCCTGCGCGGCCACCTGGTCGCTGCCGGCGTCGCGGATGCACTGCGCGTAGTCCGCGCCGCCGTTGTTCCAGAAGGCGGCGCCGGCGGCGATGTAGACGGCCGTCAGCACGGCGCTGGCCAGCAGCGCGACCGCGTTGACGACGACGGCGGCGATCGCCGTGCCCCGGTTGGTGGCCAGCCCGCGCTTGGCGCGGCGCATCGCCACGATGCCGAGGATGAGGCCCACGATCGCCAGCGGCAGCCCCAGCACGACCCAGCACAGCAGCAGCGCCACGATGCCGAGCACGAGCGCGACGACGGCCATGGCGTTGCGCGGCTTGGCGCCGTAGGGCTCGGAGTAGCCGCCCTGGCCGGAGCCGTAGCCGGCCCCGTAGCCGCCCTGCTGCCCGCTCGGGTAGCTGCCCTGCCCGTGCTGCTCGGCCATCGGTCCTCCTCGATCGTGGAGCTGGGAGTCTTCCAAGCAGACGCGCGGGGCGCGACTTCAGTTCCCCTCGACCGTGCCGTCGTTGATCGCCAGGTGGTCGGCGAGCGCCGGGAAGACCACCGTGAAGCACAGCAGCAGCAGGCCGGCCGCCGCCAGCAGGCTGATGAGCAGCCGCACCCACCACGGGCCCGGCAGCACCCGCCACCACCACGCGTACACCGCGACCCCCTAGCCCGCGGCCGCGAGCGAGGCCGGCGGCCCCGCCGAGCGGTCCTGGGCCGACTCCAGCAGGGCGTGCACCACGTAGCGCTCGCGCGCGGAGTGCATCGGGTGGCAGGCCGTCATCGTCAGCCACGCCTGCGTCGGGTCCTCCCCGGGCCGGTCGGGCACCGGGGCGATGACCGAGACCTGCCGGGGGCTGACGACCTGGGAGGAGGCCACCCGGTAGGTGAACCACCGCGTCGCGGTGGCCACGACGACGGCGTCGCCGGGGCGCAGGTCGGCGATGAGGTGGAACGGCTTGCCGTAGGTGACGCGGTGGCCGGCGAGGGCGAGGTTGCCGACCTGGCCGGGCAGCGCGGTGCCCGCGTAGTGGCCGATGCCCTCCTTCAGCTCCTCGGTGCCGGTGCCCTCGACGACGGGCACGGCGTAGTCGGGGCCGAAGCGCGGCACGTAGACGACGGCGAAGGCGTCCCCCGTCGGCGGGCTCTGGTCGACGTCGGGCACGGCGGGGGCCGCGGCGCTCGCGGTGGGCGCGGGCGCCGCCGCGGGAGCGGCCGGGGCGCCGGCGTCCCAGCGCTCGGTGAGCGAGCTGACCGTCGCGGCCTGCGCGCGGCCGCTGGTGAGGTCGGTCCAGTGCAGCTGCCAGACGACGAACAGCAGCGTGAGCACGCCGGCCGTCAGCAGCAGCTCGCCGAGCGCGGAGACCGCCCGGCGCATCACGCGGCGCCCGCGCGCGCGTAGGAGGGCCGGGTGGTGCCGTCGAAGGCCGGCAGCAGCATGTCCTCGGCGTCGGAGGCCTCGTAGCCCAGGCCGTAGGCGGCCACGTACTGGCGGTAGACCGACACCTCGGGGCTGGCGGCGAGCGCGGCGCGCAGCGCGTCCGGGTCGCCGACGGCGGCGATGCGGTACGGCGGGGAGTACGTGCGCCCCTGCAGGAGGAGCACGCTGCCGACGCAGCGCACCGCCGACGTGGAGACGATCCGCTGGTCCATGACCACCATGGCCTCCGCACCCCCGTTCCACAGCGCGTTGACGACGGCCTCGACGTCCTGCTGGTGCACGACGAGGTCGTCGGGCACCGCGCCCGGTGGCCGCGGCCGGTCCCTCGGCGCGTCGTCGAGGACGACGGCGACCCCGGGCCCGCGCACGGCGAGCGCGCCGGAGGCGGTGCCCAGCACCGGGTCGACGAGCGGGTCGCCGAGTCCCGGGGCGCCGGCCCGCGGGGCGCTGAGCTCCTCCACCTGCGCGCGCAGCGCGCCCACCTGCTGCGAGCGCAGCTCGTTCTCCCGCGAGCGCTGGGCGACGAGGGTGCCGAGGTCGGCCGACTCCGAGCGCAGGTCGGTGCCGCGCGAGGTCTGCGCGCTCGTGGCGAAGAGCAGCCCGGCGGCGGCGAGCACCCCCGCGACCGCGACCCGACGGGCGGCGCGTCGGCCGCCCCCTGCTGCGCCCACCCGGACCCCTCACCCTCGCTCGTGCCGTCGGGACCGACCGCACACCGGTCGTCGCACTACGCTAACGAGGTGGGGACGCGCCGCGTCCCGCCCACCCCCTGACCAGGAGGTCGACGTGCCCCGCCCCGAGAACGAGCCCGACCAGCCCGCCGGTCGCAGGCGGCTGCGCCGCGCCGTCCGGAGCGAGGACGGCGTGGCCGCAGCGGACCGCGCCGTCAAGGCGAAGAACCAGCTCACCCCGCGCTGGTGGATCTTCCTCATGGTCGCCTTCATGGTGGTCGGGCTGCTGTGGATCGTCGTCTTCTACCTCTCCAGCTCCGAGCTGCCGGTGCCCGGGTGGCGCAACTGGAACCTCGTCGCCGGCTTCGGGCTCGTGCTCGTGGGCTTCGCGATGACGACCCGGTGGCGCTGAGAGCACCCGCCCGGGTGAGCGCCCGTCGCGCCCTGCCAACCCTCCCGGCACGTCACGGTTAGGCTCCGGCAGTCGGCCGGTCCCCGGTGCGACCCGACGCGACCGGAGGGCCGCTGTGCTGCACGTCGTCTACCGCTCCCACGGCGGGGAGAACGCCAAGGGCCGACCGGCCTGGTACTCCAAGCCGCTGGCCCTGGCGTCCTTCCTGCGCGCCGTCGAGTCGGCGGGTGAGCCGGTCGACGTCGTCTTCCTCAACGACGGCCCGCTGGCGCAGCCGCTGCTGACCGCGATGAGCGCCGGCGGCCGGGTGGTGCCGATCACCGGCGGGACGAACCGGGCCAGCTACCTGGCCGCGCTCAAGCTGGCGGTGCGCTCCGGCTTCGACGACGACGACGTCGTCCTGCTCGCCGAGGACGACTACCTGTGGCGCCCCGACGCGCTCTCCGCGCTGCTGGCGGCCGCGGCCCGGCGGCGCGCGGACTACTGGGCGCCCTACGGCACCGGCACCCACGACGACGTCGACGGCCGCACCCGCGCCGAGCGCCTGCCCCGCACCGCGCGGGGGGAGGCGCGGGTGCCCGCCGACGTCGTGCGCTGGGTGCCGCACACGTCCACCACCAGCACCTTCGCCGTGCGGGTGGGGGTGCTGCGCCAGGACCACCGGCTGCTCGTGCTGAGCTGCATGTCCGGCGGCGACTTCGACCACACCAGCTGCCTGGCGGTCCAGGGCGTGCCCCGCTTCGGCCTGCGCGAGCTCGTCGTGCACCACCCCGGGGCCTCGACGTCGCCGCTGGTGCGGGCCGCCCGGGGCGCCTACCTCACCGCCACCCGCTCGGCCGTCGACCTCGCCTCGCTGCGCCGGCCCTCGCGCCGGCGGCGGCTGGCCGCCGCGGACCCGGCGCTGTGCACGCACATGGAGGAGGGCTGGCTCGCCCCGGCGCCCGCCGGCTCCCCGCGCCACTGGGAGGAGCTGGCGGGCCCCGGGACGGGGACGGCGGCACCGCTGTCCACAGCCCTTGTCCACCGGTTCATCCACACCGTGTGGACAGCTGTGGGAAACCCCGCCGCCCGTCCACAGGTGTGCACGGGCGCGGTGGACGGGCCGTCCACAGCTCAGAACGGCGAGCGGGTCGCCGCGTAGCCCAGCAGGGCCAGCAGCACGAGCGCGACGACGGCCAGCCCCGACCACTGCAGCGCCGCGTTGCCGCGCCGGCCGCGGGCCAGCACCCACGAGACCACGGCGCCGGTGAGCAGCCCGCCGAGGTGGGCCTGCCAGGAGATGCCCGCCACCAGGACGCCGATGGCGAAGTTGACGACGATGAGGCCGACGATCTGGCCGGTCTGGCGCCCCAGGTGCCGGTTGACGACGAACAGCGCCGCGAACAGGCCGAAGACGGCGCCCGAGGCGCCCACGAGCACGCTGTTGGCGGTCAGCGGCAGCAGCAGGGCGCCCGCGGCGCCGCCCAGCGCCGAGAGCGCGTACAGCGCCACGAAGCGCAGCCGGCCCAGGATCGGTTCCAGGTACTGGCCCGCGATCCACAGCGCGTACAGGTTGAAGAGCAGGTGCAGCAGGCTGCCGTGCAGGAAGGCCGAGGTCAGCGGCTGCCACCAGGTCTCCGGGCCGAAGGCGCCGTAGAAGAGCCCGTTGACGAGGGCGAGCTGGAAGTAGACCTGCTCGGGCAGCACGTAGCGCGCCCCGAACATCACCAGGCAGACCGCGATGAGGACCTTGGTGACGGTGGTGTCCCTGCTGCGCAGCACGCCGCCGAACGTGGTGCGGGGCGCGCGGACGGTGCGGGCGGCCTCCGCCACGCAGTCCACGCACTGCACCCCGACCGCGGCGGGGCGCTGGCACTGCGGGCACACGGGGCGCTCGCAGCGCTGGCAGCGCACCCACGACTCGCGGTCGGGGTGGCGCGGGCAGACGGGGACGTCGCTCGCGGGCGGGATCGGCTCGGCGCTCACGGAGGGCTCAACGCCCGGGACGTCCCCGTCGTTGCCCGTCGCCGGGCCCGACGTGCTCAGTCGCGCTCGACGTCGACGCTGGAGATGACGACGGGCTCGCGCGGGGCGTCCGCGGGACCGGTCGCCACCGAGGCGATGGCGTCCACGACCTGGCGGCTGGCGTCGTCGGCGACCTCGCCGAAGATCGTGTGCCGGCCGTTGAGGTGCGAGGTCGGGGCGACGGTGATGAAGAACTGCGAGCCGTTGGTGCCGTGGCCCGCGACCTTGCCCGCGTTGGCCATGGCGAGCAGGTACTTCTTGTCGAAGCGCAGCTCGGGGTGGATCTCGTCGTCGAACTGGTACCCGGGGCCGCCGCGGCCGTCGCCGCGCGGGCAGCCGCCCTGGATCATGAAGCCGTCGATGACGCGGTGGAAGGTCAGCCCGTCGTAGAACGGCTCCGTCCGCTTCTCACCCGTGGCGGGGTCCTGCCACTCCTTCGTGCCCTCGGCGAGGCCGACGAAGTTCGCCACCGTCTTCGGGGCGTGGTTCTCGAACAGTTCCAGGCGGATGTCACCGTGGTTGGTGTGCAGGGTGGCGTGCATGAGCACATGCTCCCACGGCCCGCGCGCCTCCACGCTGGCGGAGAGTCCCGGGGTGCGGTGTGATGGCCGCTGGTGATCCAGGCACCGGGCACGTGCGGAGCCGTGCGCTCGTTGCCACGACCAGTGCGGGTCCACCGCCAGACGACAGGAGGAACGGATGTCCCTGACGACGAAGAACCGGTCGGACACGCTGCAGGCGCAGGTCCGCGAGCAGGGTGCGGCGCTCGCCGAGAAGGTGGGTCCCGCCGTCGACAGCGCCCGCGAGTGGGCCACCCCCCGGGTGGAGGCGGCCATCGCCGCCGCCGTCCCCGCGGTCGAGAACGCCCGCACCACCATCGTCGACGACCTGCTGCCGCGCCTCGCGGAGGTCCTGCAGGAGGCCACCGAGGGTGCCAAGGAGAGCGCGGCCCCCGCGGTGACCGCCGCCACCACCGCGGCCACGGCGGCCGCGGCCTCCGCCGCCGGCACGGCCAAGACCGCCCGCAAGAGCCTGGAGGTCGCCGGCAAGAGCGCCCTCGTGGCCGGCAAGGGCGCCAAGGCCGCCGCCACGGCCAGCGCGCTGGCCGGCGGGAAGGTCGCCGCCCAGCGCTCCAGCGACGCCCTCGCCGTCCTCAAGGGCGACGCCGTGGTGCAGAAGAAGAAGCAGGGCTCCGGGCGCGGCAAGCGCTTCCTGCTCGTCACGCTGCTGCTCGCCGGCGGCGCGGCCGCCTTCGCCGCGGTGCGCGGGCGCTCCAAGGAGGACCCGTGGGCGACCCCGGGCGCCGCCTGGACCCCCGCCCCCTCGACCTCGACGCCCAGCACCCCGGGCACCCGCGCCAGCGCCGACAAGCTCGAGGAGGCCAGCTCCACCGGCACGTCCACCGGCACGTCCACCGGCACGTCCACCGGCACGTCCACCGGCACGTCCACCGGCACGTCCACCGGCACGTCCACCGGCACGTCCACCGGCACGAGCGGCACCAGCGCGTTCGAGGCCTCCGGGGCCTCCGGCGAGGCCAGCACGACGCAGGTGCCGGACCCGGCGGGGAGCGGCCCCTCCGACGCGAGCACCCGGATCGCCCCCGCGCCCGGGGAGCCGACGATCGAGTCCGAGTCCGGGTCGCAGCCCGGCTCCGAGCCCAGGGACTCCTGACCCCCCGCCCCCGGGCGGGACGACGAAGGCCCCCACCGCGTGCGGTGGGGGCCTTCGTCAGATCCGGGTGGAGGCGAGGGGACTCGAACCCCTAACCCCCTGCTTGCAAAGCAGGTGCGCTACCAATTGCGCCACGCCCCCCGGGGGCTGCCGGTGCTCAGCGCACCGTGTCGGTCGCCTCGGCCCACAGGTCGCGCTCGGCCTTGGCCGACGCCTTGCGGCGCCACAGGACCACGGCACCCGCGGCAGCCGCCACGACGAACAGCTTCTTCACCGGGTCCTCCTCCTCGACCGTCGTCGCCCGCGCGGGCGACGACGCAGCACGCTAGCACGGTGGGCCACGCACGGTGACCGGCGTGCGGCTCAGGTCCCGGCGGGCGCGGCCGACGGGAGGGCAACATGCCCCCCTCCTCCAC
>NZ_JAAALL010000240.1 GCF_009906315.1 Kineococcus vitellinus
TCGCCGAGCTGCGCGAGGAGTTCCTCGGCCGCGCCACCCGGCTGCCGCTGTCGGTCGTCGAGCAGGCCGGCACCGGGGACCTCGTCTCGCGCACGACCAACGACGTGGACGCCCTCAGCTACACGGTGCGCTACGGAGCCCCCGCGATCCTCGTGGCGTCGGTGACGGCGCTGTTCACCGTCGCGGCGGCCTTCCTCACCGGCCCGCTCGTGGCGCTGGCGGTCGTCGTCGGCCTGCCGGGCCTGCTCGTCGGCACCCGCTGGTACCTGCGCCGGGCGGCGGCCGGGTACGCCGCCGAGCGCGCGTGGTGGGGGCGGATCTCCACCACGCTCGGCGAGAACGTCGAGAACGTGCGCACCGTGGAGGCGCTCGCGCTGGCCGACCAGCGGGTGCGCCTGGTGGACCGCGTCATCGGCGAGACCGTGCAGCGCGAGCGCTACACCCTCGGGCTGCGCCTGCGCTGGTTCCCCACGATCGAGATGTCCTACCTGCTGCCCGTCGTGGTCGCGCTCGTGTGGGGCGGCTTCCTCGTGCGCCACGACCTCGCCAGCGCCGGCCAGGTGGCGGCCGTCGTCCTCTACCTGCGCCAGCTCGTGGGCCCCGTCAACGAGCTGCTCATCTGGTGGGACGAGCTGCAGGTCGGGCAGGCCTCCTTCGCGCGCGTGGTGGGCCTGGCGACGGTCCCGCCCGACCGCGAGGTCAGCGGCGAGCAGGCCGTCTCCGACGACGTGCGCGCCGAGCGGGTCGGCTACGCCTACGCCCCCGGGCGCCCCGTGCTGCACGACGTCTCGCTGTCGCTGGAGCCCGGCGAGCGCCTCGCGGTCGTCGGGCCCACCGGCGCCGGCAAGTCGACGCTGGGCCGGCTCATCGCCGGCATCGCCCCGCCCACCAGCGGCTCGGTGCGGGTGGGCGGCGCGGAGGTGACCGGGCTGCCGCTGGAGGCGATGCGCCGCCAGGTCGCCCTGGTCACCCAGGAGCGGCACGTCTTCAGCGCCTCCCTGCGCGACAACGTCGCGCTGCCCGTGCCGGAGGCCGGCGACGGCGAGGTCGAGGCCGCGCTGGAGGCCGTCGGCGCCCTGGGCTGGGTGCGCACCCTGCCGCAGGGGCTGACCACGGGCGTCGGCGAGAACGGGGTGCAGCTGTCCGCCGCGCAGGCGCAGCAGGTGGCGCTGGCCCGCCTGGTGCTCGCCGACCCGCACACCCTCGTGCTCGACGAGGCCACCTCGCTGCTGGACCCGAACACCGCCCGGCACACCGAGCGCTCGCTGGCGGGGGTGCTGGAGGGCCGCACCACGGTCGCCATCGCGCACCGGCTGCACACCGCGCACGACGCCGACCGCATCGCCGTCGTCGAGGGTGGGCGCATCACCGAGCTGGGCACCCACCACGAGCTCGTCGACGCGGGCGGCCCCTACGCGAGCCTGTGGCGCAGCTGGCACGGCGGCCAGGAGCGGTCGCCGGGATAGGATCGGCCCAGAACGACTCAGGGCTGCGGCGCGTCAGAGGTGGGGAGGCGCGCCACGACGATGGAGCCTGCCCGTGAGCTCGCCCGCCCTGCTGTCCCGCTACTCCCGCCTGCCGGAGCTGTCCGGCGCCGCCTACCTCGCCGCGACCGCCGTCGGCCGCCTGCCCATCACGATGGTGCCGCTGGCCGTCCTCGCGCTCGTCACCTCCGCCAGCGGCTCGGTGGCCGTCGGCGGCCTCGCCAGCGCGTGCGCCGCGCTCGGGGAGGCCGCCGGCGTGCCGGTGGTCGGCGCCGTCGCCGACCGCCGCGGTCAGCGCGGCACCCTGCTGACCGTCGTGGTGCTGCACCTGCTCGCCGTCGCCGCCCTCTTCGCCGCGCTCGCCGGCCCGGCCGGCTGGCCGGTGCTGGCGGCCGCCGCCTGCGTGGGGCTGACGCTGCCCTCGGTCAGCGGGTTCTCCCGCGCCCGGTGGCTGCGCATGACGCCCCGCGCCGAGGAGCAGCGCACCGCGTTCGCCTTCGAGGGCACCGTCGACGAGGCGGCCTTCATCCTCGGCCCGGCCCTCGTCGGCCTCGTGGGCGTCCTCGCCGGGCCCGCCGGCGCGCTCGTCGTGGCCGCCGCCCTGGTGGCCGTCTTCGTCACCGCGTTCGCCTGCCACCGCACCCACCGGGTGACGGCCCCGCGCCCGGTCGCGCACGGCGACGTGCGCCCGCGGGTGCCGTGGGCGGTGGCCGGGCCGGTGGCCGGGATGCTCGCGATGGGGACCGTCTTCGGCGCCACCCAGACCGGTGTCACCGCCGCCGCCGAGGCGGGCGGCAGCGCGTCCGCGGGTGCGCTCGTCTACGCCGTCATGGCCGTCGGCTCGACCGCCACGACGCTGTGCCTGGTGCTCGTGCCCGAGCGGATCGGGCTGGCGCTGCGCTGGGCCGCGTGCGGCGCCGGGGTGCTCGTGGGCTCGGCCCTGCTCGTGGCCGCCGCCGGGCACGGCCTGCTCGCGCTCAGCGGCGCCGTCCTGGTCACCGGGCTGTTCGTGGGGCCCGGGCTGGTGACGATCAGCACGAGCGCGGCCGCCCTCGTGGCCGCCGAGCGCGGCGCGTTCGTCATGGCCCTGCTGAACTCCGGGGTCGTGCTGGGCGTGGCGACGGGCGCGGCGGTGGGCGGTGCGCTCTCGGAGTCCTCCGGCCCGGCCGCCGGTCTCGCCCTCGTCGCCGTCGCGGCCGCGGTGCTCACCGCGCTGCCGCTGCCGCGGCTGGTGCGCCGCGCGCGGGCCCGGGGCGCGCAGGCCCGGTCGTGAGGGCCCTGTCGTGAGGGCCCGGGCGGGGGTCCGCGTCAGGCGGTGAGCTGCTCGAAGCCCACGCCGGTCCACTCCACGGAGCGGGCCCACAGCCAGGCGGCGTCGGCGGTGTCGTAGGCCGCCGCGCTCGCCCGCACCTGCACCGGGAAGCCGCGCCACTCGCGCGGTCCGCCCGGGGCGTAGAACTCCCCGCCGCGCGCCTGCGGGTCGGTGGCCGCGCGCAGCAGCGGCCAGGCGCCCTGGGCCGGGGACTGGCCGACGGCGCGGCCGAGGACGGCGCCGACGGCCTCCCCGAGGCGGTTGCCCGACAGCGGCGTGGACTTCCACAGGTTCGTCTCCGACAGGCCCGGGTGGGCGGCGGTGGAGACCAGCGGAGCGCCCACGGCGGCGGCCCGGCGCTGCAGCTCCAGCGCGAACAGCAGGTTCGACAGCTTCGACTGCCCGTAGGCGGGCCACTTCCGGTAGCTGCGCTCGCTCTGGTAGTTCTCGCGGTCCAGCCGGCCGAAGCGGTGCGCCACGCTGGAGACGTTCACCACGCGCCCCCCGCCGCCGGCCAGCAGCGCCGGCAGCAGCAGGCCGGTGAGGGCGAAGTGGCCCAGGTGGTTCGTGCCGACCTGCGTCTCGAAGCCGTCGGCGGTGCGGCCGAACGGCGGCGCCATGACGCCGGCGTTGTTGACCAGCACGTCGACGCTGGAGCGCCGGTGCAGCAGGTCGGAGGCCGCGCGGCGCACGCTCGCCAGGTCGGCGACGTCCAGCGCGAGGACCTCGGCGCTCGCCTCGACGCCGGAGTCGCGGACCTCCGCGCGCAGCCGCTCCAGCGCGGCGCGGCCGCGCTCGGCGTTGCGGCAGGCCAGCAGCACGTCGGCGCCGCGGCGCGCGAACTCCGTGGCGACGTGGAAGCCCAGCCCGGAGTTCGCGCCGGTGACCACCACCGTGCGCCCCTCCTGCGGGCCGATGGCGTCGGGCGTCCAGGGGTTCTGCTCCGGGTGGGGCACGGTGGTCCGTTCGCTCAGCGGATCTGGTTCAGCGGATCTGGTTCAGCGGGGCTGGTACGGGGAGACGACGACCTCGATGCGCTGGAACTCCTTGAGGTCGGAGTAGCCCGTGGTGGCCATCGAGCGGCGCAGCGCGCCCATGAGGTTCGTCGAGCCGTCGGCGACCCGGCCGGGGCCGTTGAGGATCTCCGCGAGCGGCGCGACCGTGCCCACGTGCACCCGCTCACCGCGCGGCAGCACCGCGTGGTGGGCCTCGGGGCCCCAGTGCCAGCCGCGGCCGGGCGCCTCGGTGGCGCGGGCCAGGGCGGCGCCGAGCATGACGGCGTCCGCGCCGCAGGCGACGGCCTTGACGATGTCGCCGGAGGTGCCGACACCGCCGTCGGCGATGACGTGCACGTAGCGCCCGCCGGACTCGTCCATGTAGTCGCGGCGCGCGGCGGCGACGTCGGCGACGGCGGAGGCCATCGGCGCGTGGATGCCCAGCGCGGTGCGGGTGGTGTGCGCGGCGCCGCCGCCGAACCCGACGAGGACGCCGGCCGCGCCGGTGCGCATCAGGTGCAGCGAGGCGGTGTAGGTGGCCGCCCCGCCGACGACGACGGGGACGTCGAGCTCGTAGATGAACCGCTTGAGGTTCAGCGGTTCGCTGCGCCCGGAGACGTGCTCGGCGGAGACCGTGGTGCCGCGGATGACGAACAGGTCCACGCCGGCGTCGACGACGACCTTCCAGAACTCCTGGGTGCGCTGCGGGGAGAGCGCGCCGGCCACGGTGACGCCCGCGGCGCGGACCTCGGCGAGGCGGCTGGTGATGAGCTCGGCCTTCACCGGCTCGGCGTACATCTGCTGCATGCGCGGGATCGCCACGGCCGGGTCGAGGCCGGCGATCTCCGCCAGCAGCGGCTGCGGGTCCTCGTAGCGCGTCCACAGGCCCTCGAGGTCCAGCACGCCGAGGCCGCCGAGGCGGCCCAGCGCCACGGCCGAGGCCGGTGAGGTCACCGAGTCCATCGGCGCGCTCATCACCGGGATGTCGAAGTGGTACGCGTCGATCTGCCAGGCCGTCGAGACGTCCTCGGGGTCGCGCGTGCGGCGGCTGGGCACGACCGCGATGTCGTCGAAGCTGTAGGCGCGACGACCCCGCTTGCCGCGGCCGATCTCGATCTCGTACACCCCGTCAGGCTACCGGCTGCCCACCGGCCGCCGGTGCACGGCGACCGGCGGGCGGGCCGGGCCCCGCCCGCGAGCGGGGTTCAGCGACCGCTGTAGTTGGGCGCCTCGACGGTCATCTGGATGTCGTGCGGGTGCGACTCCTTCAGCCCCGCGGCGGTGATGCGCACGAACCTCCCGGTCCGCTGCAGCTCGGGGACGGTGCGCGCGCCCGAGTAGAACATCGACTGCCGCAGGCCGCCGACGAGCTGGTGGGCGACGGCGGCCAGCGGCCCGCGGTAGGGCACCTGGCCCTCCACGCCCTCCGGCACGAAGCGGTCGTCGGAGGCGACGTCGTTCTGGAAGTAGCGGTCCTTGGAGAAGGAGCGGGCGCCGGAACGGGTCTGCTGGGCGCCCAGCGAGCCCATGCCCCGGTAGCTCTTGAACTGCTTGCCGTTGATGAAGACCAGCTCGCCGGGGCTCTCGTCGCAGCCGGCCAGCAGCGAGCCGAGCATCACGGTGTCGGCGCCGGCGACCAGGGCCTTGGCGATGTCGCCGGAGTACTGCAGCCCGCCGTCGCCGATGACCGGCACGCCCGCCGGGCGCGCGGCCTTGGAGGCCTCGTGGATGGCGGTGACCTGCGGGACGCCGACACCGGCGACGACGCGCGTCGTGCAGATCGAGCCCGGGCCCACGCCGACCTTGATGCCGTCCACGCCGGCGTCCACGAGGGCCTGCGCGGCGGCGCGGGTCGCGACGTTGCCGCCGACGACGTCCACGTGCGCGGCCGCGGGGTCGGACTTCAGCCGGGAGATCATCTCCAGCACCGCGCGGGAGTGCCCGTGCGCCATGTCGACGACGAGCACGTCGACACCGGCCTCGACCAGGCCCATGCCGCGCTTCCAGGCGTCCTCGAAGATGCCGATGGCCGCGGCCACCCGCAGGCGGCCGTCGTCGTCCTTGGTGGCCAGCGGGTACTGCTCGGACTTGGTGTAGTCCTTGACGGTGATGAGGCCGGTCAGGCGGCCCCGGTCGTCGACGATCGGCAGCTTCTCGATCTTGTGCCGGCGCAGCAGCTGCATCGCGTCGTCGGTGCTGATGCCGACGGGGGCGGTGACCAGCGGGGCCTTGGTCATGACCTCGCGCACGGGGCGGGAGAAGTCGCTCTCGAAGCGCAGGTCGCGGTTGGTGACGATGCCCACGAGCGTGCCGTCGGGGTCCACCACGGGCACGCCGGAGATGCGGTAGCGCCCGCAGAGGGCGTCGACGTCGGCGAGGGTCGCCTCGGGGGTCGTGGTGACCGGCTGGGTCACCATGCCCGACTCCGAGCGCTTCACCAGGTCGACCTGGGCCGCCTGCTCCTCGGCGGACAGGTTGCGGTGCAGCACGCCGAGACCGCCCTGGCGGGCCATCGCGATGGCCATCCGCGACTCGGTCACGGTGTCCATCGCCGAGCTCAGCAGCGGGATCCGCAGCGTCACGCGCTTGGAGATCCGGCTGGAGGTGTCGGCCTCGGACGGGATGACGTCGGACTCCCCCGGCAGCAGGAGCACGTCGTCGTAGGTCAGCCCGGTGAACCCGAACGGGTCGTGCTCGGGGTTCGCGGCGGTGTCGGCAGCGGTGTCCTCGGGGTTGCGCGCGCTCACACCCACGATGCTACGGCCCGCCTCAGCCCTCCGCGGACGCGTCCGCGGAGGGCTGAGGCGCCGCGGCGCTCGCGGACGGGGTGGCCGCGGCCTCGGCGCCGGCCGTCGGCTCGGCGCCGGCGCTCGGCTCCACCCCCGCGCTCGGGGAGGGCACGACGACCGGCAGCGTCGGCGTGACGACCTCGACGGGCGGGGTCGGCGCCGGCGCGTCGGTCGTCGGCGGCGCCGTGGCGCCCGGCCCGCTCCCGCCCGGCTCCGGCGCGCTCGGGCCCGGGTCGGCCGGGGTGGACGGGTC
>NZ_JAAALL010000241.1 GCF_009906315.1 Kineococcus vitellinus
GCCCACCTCCCCCACCCGCTGGGCCGTCATCGGCCCCGGTGGCATCGCCCGCCGCTTCGTGAGCCAGCTGCCCGCCGCGGGCCACGAGCTCGTGGCCGTCGGCGCCTCCCCCACCGCGGCCGGCGCCGAGCGCGCCCGCGCCTTCGCGGCGGAGTTCGCCCCCCTCTTCGCGGCCCCGGCCGCCGTCGGCGACTACGACGACGTCCTCGCCCGCGACGACGTCGACGCGGTCTACGTCTCCACCGTGCACGTCACCCACGCGAAGCTCGCCCTGGCCGCCGTCCGCGCCGGCAAGCACGTGCTGTGCGAGAAGCCCCTGGCCCCCAACCACGGCACCGTGATGGCCGTCGTCGACGCCGCCCGCGCCGCCGGGGTGCGCTTCCTCGAGGCGTACATGTACGCCCACCACCCGCAGACGGCGAAGCTGCTGGACCTCGTGCGCACCGGCGCGATCGGCACCGTCCAGCACGTCGACGCCAGCTTCGCGTTCGCCACCGGCGCGAAGGAGGGGCGCCTCTACGACGCCGACCTCGCCGGCGGCGGGATCCTCGACGTCGGGGGCTACCCCGTCTCCGCCGCCCACCTCGTCGCCGGCGCCGCCCTGGACCGCCCGGCCGCGGTGACCGCGTTCTCCGCGCAGGGCACCGTCGGGGAGACCGGCGTCGACGAGTGGGCCGTGGCCTCGATCACCTTCACCGGTGGCGTGACGGCCTCCGTCCGCACCGGGGTCGCGCTCTCGGAGCCCCAGACGCTCACCGTGCACGGCTCCGGCGGCACGATCCACCTGCCCGACCCGTGGACGGTCCTCGGCGACACCCGCGTCGTCCTCACCCGGCCCGGCGCGCAGCCCGAGACGTTCGCGTTCGACCCCGGGCTGCCGGAGAACAAGGCCTACGCCCGCGAGGCCCGGGCGCTGGTCTCCGACGAGACCCCGGTGTTCACCCTCGACGACAGCCTCGCCGTCAACGCGGTCCTCAACCGCTGGCGCGACGCGATCGGCCTGCGCTACCCCTTCGAGACCGACACCGCCGACATCCCGACGGTCTCCGGCCTGCCGCTGCGGCGCACCGAGCCCACCGCCATGAGGTACGGGACGGTCCAGGGCCTGGACAAGCCCGTCTCCCGCCTCGTCATGGGCTGCGACAACCAGCCCGACCTCGCCCACGCGTCGGCGATCTTCGACAACTTCGTCGAGGCCGGCGGCAACACCTTCGACACGGCCTGGCTGTACGGCATGGGCAAGTACGAGCGGCTGTTCGGCCGGTGGCTGGCCAACCGCGGGATCCGCTCGGACGTCAACGTCATCGTCAAGGGCTGCCACACCCCCCACAACGACCCCGAGTCGCTGACCCGCCAGCTCTTCGAGTCCCTGGAGCGCCAGGGCCACGACCACGCGGACATCTACATGATGCACCGCGACAACGAGGACATCCCCGTGGGCGAGTTCGTCGACGTCCTCGACGAGCACGCCTCCGCCGGCCGGATCAGCGCCTACGGCGGCTCGAACTGGTCCACCGCCCGCGTCGACGAGGCGAACGCCTACGCCGCCGCCAACGGCAAGCGCCCGTTCACCGTGCTGTCCAACCACTTCGGGCTCGCCGAGGCCTACGACGTCCCGTGGGCCGGCTGCCGCCACGTCACCGACGCCGCCTCCAAGCAGTGGCTCACCGAGCGCGGCATCGCGCTGCTGCCGTGGTCCTCCCAGGCGCGCGGGTTCTTCGCCCGCGCCGACGCCGCCGACCGCAGCGACGCCGAACTGGTGCGCTGCTACTACAGCGAGGAGAACTTCGAGCGCAAGGCGCGCGCGGAGGAGCTCGGCCGCGAGCTCGGCGTGCCGGCCACGGCCGTCGCGCTGGCCTACGTGCTCGCCCAGCCGTTCCCGACGTTCGCGCTGTTCGGCCCGCGCACCATCGCCGAGTCCCGCTCGTCGATGACCGGCCTGGGCGTCGAGCTGGACGAGCGGCAGGTCGCCTGGCTGGACCTGCGCGAGGGGTGAGCGCCCCCCCGGCGCGCGCCGCGACGATCGTCGACGTGGCGCGCGCCGCCGGGGTCTCCCGGCAGACCGTGACCCGGGCGCTGCACGACATGCCCGGCATCAACCCCGCCACCCGCGAGCGCGTGCTGGCCGCCGCGCGGGAGCTGCGCTACCACCCCTCCCGCTTCGGGCGCGGGCTGGTCAAACCCGCCGCCCGCACCCTGGGCCTCGTGGTCGGCGACCTGGCCAACCCCTACTACGGCGAGCTCGCCTCGGCGGTCCTGGGGCTGGCCGCCGCCCGCGGCTGGCACGTGGTCATGGCCGAGGCCGCGGGCGCCCCCGGCCTCGCCGCCGGGGCGGACGCCGTGATCGCCTTCACCGGCACCGAGTTCCCCGACCCCGCCGTCGGCGCGCCGAACCTGCCCGTCGTGGAGGTCGACCCGCCGCGCCCGCACCCGGGGCGCGCCCGGGTCGTCTTCGAGCGCACGGCCGCGAGCGCGCAGGCGGTCGAGCACCTGCTGGCGCGCGGCAGCCGGCGGCCCGTCGTCCTCGACGTCACCACCCCGCCCGGGGGTTCCTCGCGGGCGGCCGCGTTCGTGGCGGCGTTCCGCACCCGCGGTGTCGAACCCCACCTCGCGCACCGCACGAGCGCCTTCTCCCACCTGCCGGCGGGCACCGACGCCGTCGTCGCGCACAACGACCTCGACGGCTTCCGCCTGCTGCGCGAGCTGCACGAGGCGCGGCGCGCGGTGCCGCGGGAGGTGCGCGTCGTGGGCGTCGACGGCCTGGCCGTCGGGGACTTCTGCACCCCGCGGCTGTCGACGCTGGCCATCGACCTGGCCGAGGTGGCCCGCGCGGCGCTCGACCTCGTGCTCGAGCTCACCGAGGCGCCCGCCGGCGCGCCGCCGCCCGTGCGGGTGGTCGAGCACGTCTTCCGGGCGCGGGAGTCCACCTGAGAGCGCGCACCGGGAGCCGTGCGCCGCGGGGTGTCGGGGCGGACGGGCAGGATGGTCCGCGTCCCCGCCGGGGACCCCGCTCCCACCCGACCGGAAGGCGGCACGCCCCGTGAGCACGCGATCGGACCGCGACGACCTGACCGCCCAGCGCGAAGCCCTCACCGCCGCGCGCGCCCACTGGCGCGAGACCCTCGTGGACCTCGAGCGCGCCGCCTCTCGCGAGGGCGCGGCCGAGGTCGCCGACGAGGCGTCCGCCCTGGCGCGGGCACTGGCCTCGCGGGCCAAGCGCCCACCCGCGGTCGACGGTTCCGCGCTCGCCGGGGCCGTCTCGGCGCTGGCCCGGACCACGGTGCCCTCCGACGCCTTCGACGAGGCCGCCGCCCGGGCGCGCACCGCGGAGCAGCTGGTGGACCAGGCCGCCTACGACCTGCGCACCGCCTCGGGCGAGGACGGCTAGCGCCCGCGCAGGTCGTGGAGCGAGCGGGCGACGCCGCCCGTCGGTCCGCCGAGCCGCTCAGGTCACCCGGAACACCGGCCACCCGATCTCGGTGCGCCACGCGGCCGGGTCGCTCGCGTCCCGGGGCCCGACGCGGTAGACCTCCCGCACGGGCCCCGCGACCGACATCGCGTTCCGCACGACCCAGGTGCCGAGCTCGCCGTAGGTGACCTCGATGCCGTCGTGCTCGCCGACCACGGCCTCCACGGCCGCGACCGTGCGGGCGGGTCCGGCGTGCGCAGGATGCGCTGCACGTCGACCAGGGGGACGTCGAGCTCGCGCAGGCGGTGGATGACCTGCGCGGTCGGGATCTGCTCGACGGCGTGGTAGCGGTAGCCGGTCGCCTGGTCCACCACGGCCGGTTCCAGCAGGGCGCCCTCGTGGTAGCGGCGCAGGCTCTCCCCGGGGGAGGGTCCACCGCTCGACCCTCCTGCGGCTCGAGGGGACCTTCCCGGGCGGCGTCGCCGACCTGGACCACCGCTTCACGCTCCGCGGCGGCCTCGTGGCAGAGCTCGTCATCGCCGACCACGAGGTCTGAGCCGGACCGCGCACCACCGGATCTGCTGCAGAGTCGTCACCCGCCTGCGGGAGGTGGGCGCCGACGTGTGGACCACGGCCCGGACGTGCCCGGCGGGGACGTGCCCGACGGGTACGAGCGCCCGGACCGGTTCATCGAGGCGGACACGTCGACCGTCGAGGGCGCGCAGCTCGTGGCGGATCGCACCGCGCCTGGAGGTGGGCTCGGGCAGCCACCTGCTGCTCACCGGGCCGCTGCACGACGTCGCGGTCACGGCGCGCTGGGCGCGTCAGCGCACCAGCGCCGACGACCCTCACCTCGTCCCGGCGAAGCGCTCGACGAAACGCCGCTGCCACGGCGTCTCCACCGCGCGCCGGTGGTACCCCTCGCGCACGTGGGCGACGGCGGCCCGCGCCGGCAACCCGTCCAGCACCGCCAGGCACGCCAGGGCGGTACCGGTCCGTCCCGCACCACCCCCGCAGGCCACCTCCACCCGGTCGTCCTGAGCACGACACCACGCCCAGCGCAGCGCCTCCTGCGCGAGCACCCGGTCGGTGGGCAACCAGAAGTCGGGCCAGCGCACCCACCGCGAGGGCCACGGCGTGGGCGCAGGCCGCCTGGCCAGCAGGTACAGGGCGGCCTCGGGCGCAGGCCCGGGCGGCACCCCGGCGCGCACCCCCCGTCCTCGCACCAGCCGCCCGCTGGGCAGCACCAGCACGCCCGGGGCCTGCCGCTCCCACGTCCCGCCCACCGCACCACCGTAGGCACGACGGCCTCGACGGGGACGCCCTCGACGGGGACGGCCTCGACGCCGCGCTCCCCCGCGGCGGAGCCGGCGCCGGAGCCCACGTGCTCCGACCGGACGCGCGAGCGCCCGGGACCCCGCGGGGTCCCGGGCGCTCGCCGGTGGGTGCCGAGGTCAGGACCCGGCGCCGTCCTGCTCCTCGCGGCCGGTGCCGCGACCCGGCGCCAGCACGTCGGTGCCCGGGCCGCCGACGAGCGCGTCCGCGCCGTTGTCGCCGGCGAGGCGGTCGGCGCCGAACCCGCCGAGCAGCGCGTCGTCGCCGTTGCCGCCGGAGAGGGTGTCGTCCCCGGCGCCGCCGCAGAGCACGTCGTCGCCGTTGCCGCCGCTGATCACGTCGTTCCCGCCCAGGCCCGCGACGACGTCGCGGCCGGTGGTTCCGGTGAGCACGTCGTCGCCGGCGGTGCCGCGGATCGTGGGCACCAGGCCCTGGCAGCGCTCGTCGAGGTCGATGCCGAAGACGACCGGGTCGTGGTCGCTGGAGCGGTACGGGTTCGGCGCGTACAGCGCCGGGTCGCTGCCGTACTCGTAGGCGAAGGACTCCACGGAGTTGATGTTCCAGTGGGTGGCGTCGGTCACCTTCGCGGTCAGCTCGGCGGTGGCCAGGGCGTGGTCCAGGGAACCGGACAGCGCGTCGAAGACGTAGCTGTAGCGGCCCGCGTCGAACCGCTCACCGAGGTCGACCAGGCCGGCCTCGGTGCGCAGGACCTCGATCGGGTCCTCCCGGGTGTAGGCGTTGAAGTCGCCCAGCGCCACCACGTCGGCGTCACCCGTGCTCCTGCGCAGGCCGTCGACGAACCCGGCCAGCGAGGCGGCCTGGCGGACGCGGTCGCCGTTGAAGGAACCCTGGCCGGTGTCGGCGTTGTCGCCGGTGCCGGTGCCGCCCTTGGACTTGAAGTGGTCGGCCACCACGGTGAACGTGTCGCCGTCCTTGACGAACGTCTGCGCGATCGGCTCGCGGGCGTTGGTCCACACGCTCTCGTCGACCAGGCCGACGGGGTCGCCGACCGGCTGCACGACGTCCTGCTTGTAGACGATCGCGTTGCGGATGACGTCGCGCTGGACGCCGTACAGCTCGTCCGGCAGCGGCACGTACCTCCACTCCTCGAACCCGGCGGCGGTGTTCAGCCGGCGCACCAGGTCGGCCAGGGCGGTGTTCGCGTTCCCGGGGGTCAGGCGGCTGGAGTCGGTGTCCTCGATCTCCATGAGGGTGACGACGTCGGCGCCCAGCGCGCGGATCGCCGGCACGATCTTGCCGGCCTGCTCGTCCAGCTCGGCCTGGTCCGGGGCACCGCGGCCGACACCGCCGAAGGTGAGGAAGTAGTTCAGCACGTTGAACGCGCCGACCCGCACGTCGCCGCCGACGGCCTCGGGGGCCTGCGGGCGGGTGTCCTGCGGGGCGAAGACGCCGTCGGCCGTGCCGTCGGCCGGCTGCAACCGCCACGCGCCGAAGCCGAAGCCGAGCACCAGCGGCTCGGTGAAGGACAGCTCGTCGCCCACGCGCACCGGGGTGGTCGGGCTCAGGTACGGGCGGGCGGTGACGGAGGCGCGGGCGCTGACGGCGTCGTCCAGGACGATGCTGCGCCGGGCGTTCTCCGCGGCGATCGCCTGCGCGCCGGCGCCGGGGCGGGCCAGCTCGGTGGGCTGCACGAGCACGCCGCCCTCGGAGAGGGTCAGCTCGCCGAAGCTCGTGAGGTCGTAGACCTCGCTGACCGTGAGGCGGTCGGCGGGGGCGACGCGCATCCCCTCGTGGCGCTCGTGCTCGGCGTCGCCGGCGGGCAGCTCCAGCGCGGCGGGCGCGGGCAGGTCCGCCGCGGTGCCCTCGGCGGTGACCGCGACGGAGGAGGCGCGGACCTGCGTCTGGCCCTCGAACTCCTGCGCCCCACCGGTGACGGTGACGGTGTCGCCGAGGTCGACGGCGGCGGCGCTGTAGACGAACACGCCGTCGGAGGTGGCCGGGTCGCCGTCGCCGTCGCGGTCCTGCAGGGAGAACCCGGACAGGCCCGGGGTGTCGCCGACGACGACGCCGGTGACGGTGACCTGCTGACCGGCCAGCGGTGTCGCCGCACCGGTGCCC
>NZ_JAAALL010000242.1 GCF_009906315.1 Kineococcus vitellinus
CGTGGAGGCCGCCGGCGACGTCGGCACCCTGCTGCTGGACAAGACCGGCACCATCACCCTCGGCAACCGGCAGGCCCACGAGCTGCTGCCCGCCCCCGGCGTGACGCTCGCCGAGCTGGCCGACGCGCCGGCGGCCGGCGGGTGCGCCGGTGGCGGCCGGGCCGGCGCACGGCGCTGGCCGCGGCCGTCCTGGTGCTGCTCTGCGCGGCGGTGGGCTGGGTGCTGCTGGGCTCGCCCTGGCTGCGGGTGGAGCAGGTCCGCGTCGAGGGGACGGAGCGCACCGACCGGGCCGCAGTGGAGGCGCTCGTCGACGACGCCCGGGGTGCTGCGCTGGCCGGGGTGGGCACCGGCTCGCTGGCCCGGCGGGTGGAGCAGCTGCCGCTGGTCGCCTCGGTGGACGTGACGCGCTCCTGGCCCTCCACCCTGCGGGTCGTCGTGCACGAGCGCCAGGCCGTCGCGGCGGTGCCCTCGCGCACGGGGGGAGTGGACCTCGTCGACGGGGACGGCACGGTGCTCGTGCACGACGACGTCCCGCCGCCCGGCGTGCCGACCCTCGACGTCGACGTCGCCGCCGCGGGTCCGCAGGCGCTGCAGGCGGCCATCGCGGTCAACGGCTCGCTGTCGCCGCAGGTGCGCTCGCTGGTGCTCTCCATCGCCGCCACCAGCCCCGACGCGGTGAGCCTGCAGCTGGCCGACGGCCCCCGCGTCACCTGGGGCGACGCCTCGCGCCCCGAGCGCAAGGCCGAGGTGCTGCTGCGGCTGCTGCAGGAGCCGGCGGTGGCGGCCGCCGACGAGGTCGACGTCTCGGCCCCCGACTTCGCCACCGCCACCCCGTGACCTTCACCACGTCCTGAGGGCCAGCACTGAGTGACCACTTGGTGACTGCGAGTTGATCACGACGTGGTCGCAGTCGGGTCACGGTGGTCTCACCCCCCGTCGAACGCGTCCGATCCGGGGTGTTCGCGCGACACGCCGAGCCGTCGGTTGCAGTTCACCCTCATCGCTCCCTACGGTCACCACCCAGCAGGAAGTGACATAACGTTGACCCTCTACTTGAGGGTCAGGGTTCGCACCACCGCTCAACACAGCGAGATTCGGCGAAAGAGGCGAGAGGCACTCGACGTGGCAGCTCCGCAGAACTACCTAGCGGTCATCAAGGTCGTCGGCGTCGGCGGCGGCGGCGTGAACGCGGTCAACCGGATGATCGAGGTCGGCCTCAAGGGCGTCGAGTTCATCGCCGTCAACACCGACGCCCAGGCCCTGCTGATGTCGGACGCCGACGTCAAGCTCGACGTCGGCCGCGAGCTGACGCGCGGCCTCGGCGCGGGCGCCGACCCCGAGGTCGGCCGCAAGGCGGCCGAGGACCACGCGGAGGAGATCGAGGAGGTGCTCAAGGGCGCCGACATGGTCTTCGTCACCGCCGGCGAGGGCGGCGGCACCGGTACCGGCGGCGCACCCGTCGTCGCCCGCATCGCCCGCTCGCTGGGCGCCCTGACGATCGGCGTGGTCACCCGCCCCTTCACCTTCGAGGGCCGCCGGCGAGCCAACTCCGCGGAGTCCGGCATCGCCGAGCTGCGCGACGAGGTCGACACCCTGATCGTCATCCCCAACGACCGGCTGCTGTCCATCAGCGACAAGCAGGTCAGCATCCTGGACGCCTTCAAGTCCGCCGACCAGGTGCTGCTGTCCGGCGTCCAGGGCATCACCGACCTCATCACCACCCCCGGTCTCATCAACCTCGACTTCGCGGACGTGAAGTCGGTCATGCAGGGCGCGGGCTCGGCCCTCATGGGCATCGGCTCGGCCCGCGGCGACGACCGCGCGGTCCAGGCCGCGGAGTCGGCGATCTCCTCGCCGCTGCTGGAGGCCAGCATCGACGGCGCGCACGGCGTCCTGCTCTCCATCCAGGGCGGTTCGGACCTCGGCCTCTACGAGATCAACGAGGCCGCCCGCCTCGTGCAGGAGGCCGCGCACCCCGAGGCCAACATCATCTTCGGCGCCGTCATCGACGACGCCCTCGGCGACGAGGTCCGCGTCACGGTCATCGCGGCGGGCTTCGACAGCGGCAGCCCGCTGCGCCGCCGCGACGAGCGCGCCCTGGGCCAGGCCCCCCAGGCGCCCGCCGGCCGCCCGCAGCAGCAGGGCAGCGCCGTGCCGCCGCGCGCGGCCCGCCCAGACGGCTGGGGCGCGCCCTCCCAGCAGTTCGCCCCCTCGGCGCCGCAGGCCCCGCAGGTGCCCCCGGCCACGCAGCAGCCGCAGCAGCCGCAGTACGCCCCCGCGCCGGCGCAGCAGCCCGCCTACGCGCAGGCGCCCGCGCAGCCGGTCCAGCAGCAGCAGCCGGCCCAGCACCAGCCGCAGCACCAGGCCCAGCACCAGGCCCACCAGGAGCAGCCGGTGGCCCAGCAGCCGCCGCAGGTGGTGCCCGGCGAGGACCCGGTCCAGGTCCCGCGGATCATCGAGCTGCCCCAGGACACCGCGGGTGCCCGCCGCCCGGTGCGCCCGCGCGTCGAGGAGGACGACCTCGACGTGCCCGACTTCCTCAAGTGAGGTCGGGGCGGCTCTGACGACCGTGCTCGACGTCCCCGTCCCGCTGCTGGACGCCGGCCTGCCGGCCGGCGTCCGCGGCGGGTTCACCACCCGGGCGGGCGCCGCGGGCGACCCGCCCTTCGCCGGCCTCAACCTCGGCGACCACGTGGGCGACGACCCGGGCCGGGTGGCCGCCCACCGCGACGCCCTGCGCCGCGCGGTCGGCGCCCGCGCCCTCGTCGTGCCCGAGC
The DNA here is from genome assembly GCF_009906315.1 of Kineococcus vitellinus. Lineage (GTDB taxonomy): Bacteria > Actinomycetota > Actinomycetes > Actinomycetales > Kineococcaceae > Kineococcus > Kineococcus vitellinus. Next base: position 2,778 of record NZ_JAAALL010000242.1, read on the forward strand.
AGGTGCACGGCGCCGACGTGGTCGTCCTCGACGGCGTGCCGGCGACGCCGCCGCGCGCCGACGCGCTGGTCACCGCCGTGCCCGGGCTCGCGCTCGCGGTCGTCGTGGCCGACTGCGTGCCGGTCGTGCTGGCCGACCCGGCCGCCGGGCTGGTGGCCGTGGCCCACGCCGGCCGGCCCGGCCTGGTGGCCGGTGTCGTCCCCGCGGTCGTCGCGGCGCTGCGCGGGGCCGGCGCCCGCGACCTGGTGGCCGCGCTGGGACCCTCCATCTGCGGCGGGTGCTACGAGGTGCCGGCGGCCATGGCCGACGAGGTCGCCGCCAGCGTGCCCGCGGCGCGGGCCCGCACCCGCCGCGGCACCCCGGCCGTCGACGTCCCCGCCGGGGTCCTCGCCCAGCTCGCCGAGCTCGGCGTGCCCGCCCGCCGCACCGCGCGCTGCACCAGCGAGCACGGGGACCTCTACTCCTACCGCCGCGACGGGCGCACCGGCCGCAGCGGGGCGGTCGTGGTCCTGGCGTGAGCGGCCCGGAGGCGGCCGGTGCGGCCGAGGAGGCGGTGGCCGCCCCCGAGCGCACCGCGCAGCTGCGCGCCGGCCTGGAGGCCGCGCGCGCCCGGGCGGCCGCCGCGGCGCGCACGGCCGGCCGGGACCCGGGGGAGCTGACGCTCGTGGTCGTCACCAAGTTCTTCCCCGCCGCCGACGTGCGCGCCCTGGCGGCGCTCGGCGTGCGCGACGTGGGCGAGAACCGCGACCAGGAGGCCTCGGCGAAGGCCGGTGCGCTGCGCGCCGGGGTGCCGGACCTGCGCTGGCACTTCATCGGCCAGCTGCAGACCAACAAGGCCCGCTCGGTGGTGGGCTACGCCGACACCGTGCACTCCGTGGACCGCGCGAAGCTGGCGGCGGCCCTCGGCGCCGAGGCGGCCCGGGCCGGGCGCCCGCTGGGGTGCTTCGTGCAGGTCGACCTCGCCACCGCGCTGGGGCAGCCGGTGGACCCCGCCCGGGGCGGCGCGGCGGCGGCCGACGTGCCGCGCCTGGCCGACGCCGTGGCGGCCCAGCCGGCGCTGCGGCTGCGCGGTCTCATGGCGGTCGCCCCGCGCGGGACGGAGCCCGCCGCGGCCTTCACCGCACTCGCCGCCCTGGCCGAGCGGGTGCGCGGGGACCACCCGGGCGCGCGCGAGCTGTCGGCGGGCATGAGCGGGGACCTGGAGCAGGCCGTGGCGGCCGGGGCGACACACCTGCGTGTCGGCAGTGCCATCCTCGGATCGCGACCGCCCGCGCGGTAACGTCACGCGCGTCCCGACCCGGCCCTGCGGGCCGAGCGGACGCCCCGGTGGTCCGGTTCCCGGTCCACCGACTGGTCAGACAACCGAGCACGATCCCGAGGAGCCTGCGATGGCCGGCGCGCTGCGCAATGCGATGGTCTACCTCGGCCTCGCCGAGGACGACCGCTACGCCGAGGACACCGAGGTCGAGTCGTCGCGAGCCCGCAGCGAGGCGGCGCGCGAGGTCCGGCACGAACCGCGGCACGAACCCCGCGTCGAGGTGCGGCACGAGCCCCGCCCGGCGCCCGAGCCGGTCCCCGTCGCCGAGCGCCGCCCGAGCGCGGCCACGGCGCAGGTGACCCCCATCAGGAAGCAGGTGGCCCACGTGGTTCCCCCGTCGAGCCCCGTCTCCTCCGGCGCGGGTGAGCTGCACCGGATCACGACGATCCACCCGCGCACCTACAACGAGGCGAAGACGATCGGGGAGTCCTTCCGCGACGGCGTGCCGGTGATCATGAACCTCACCGACATGGACGACTCGGACGCCAAGCGCCTCGTGGACTTCTCCGCCGGCCTGGTCTTCGGCCTGCACGGCTCCATCGAACGGGTGACCAACAAGGTCTTCCTGCTGTCGCCGCAGAACGTGGAAGTGGCGACGCAGGAGGAGGAGCGCCCCGCCGAGCGCACCTTCTTCAACCAGTCGTGACGGTGGGGGTCGACGCCGTCCGTCAGGCAGGATGAGGACGTGGCCGTCCTCTTCAAGCTCCTCGAGCTCGTCGTCTTCCTCTTCTTCATCTGCCTCATCGGCAGGCTGGTGCTCGACTGGGTGCAGGCGCTCTCGCGCGAGTGGCGGCCGCGCGGTGCGGTCCTCGTCCTCGCCGAGTCCGTCTACACCGTCACCGACCCGCCGCTGAAGGCCCTGCGCAAGGTGCTGCCGCCGCTGCGCCTGGGAGCGGTCCAGCTGGACCTGGCCTTCCTCGTGCTGGCCATCCTCTGCTCGATCCTCATGCCCACCCTCGACGGGCTCGCGACGAGCTTCGCCCAGGCCTGAGCCGCCCGGCCCGCCGCTGCGGGTGCAGCGGTGCCGGGTGGTCGTGGTGCGCCGCGGGCGGGACGGCCGGTGCCGTGCGCCGTCGTCCGGGGCGCGGGCGATCACGTCCGCTACGGTGGGGCCGAGTTCGCCGTCCGTCGGGGGCGGTCCGTCAGCGAAGGTGCGTGCCATGCCGCTCACTCCCGAAGACGTCGTCGAGAAGCGCTTCAACCCCACCCGGGTCCGCGAGGGGTACGCGCAGGACGAGGTGGACGACTTCCTCGACGAGGTCGTCGCCGAGCTGCGCCGGCTCAACGCCGAGAACGCCGAGCTGCGCGGTCAGCTCGGCCAGTGCCAGGCCCGCGTCTCCGAGCTGACCCGCGCCGGTGCGGGCCAGGTGCCCGCCGAGCCGGCGGCGTCCGCCGACGGGACCGCCGAGGCCGCCCCGCTCGACGCCGAGCCGGCGGCCGCGCAGCCGGCACCGGTCGCCGCCGCGGAGGCCGCTCCCGAGCCCGTCGCCGCGACGACCGCGCCCACCGGGCCGACCGGGCCGACCGGGGCCGGCGGAGGCGACCCCTCCGTGCGCGCGGCGGGGGTCATCGCCCTCGCGCAGCGCCTGCACGACGAGTACGTGCGCGAGGGCGAGAGCCGGCGCGACGCGCTGCTGGCCGAGGCCGAGGAGCAGGCGCAGCGCGTGGTGGCCGAGGCCGAGGTGCGGCGCGAGCGCACGCTGGGCGACCTGGAGAGCCGCCGCCACCAGCTCGAGGACGTCATCCGCCAGCTGCACGGGCGGGAGACGACCTACCGCGAGCAGCTGGAGCACTTCATGACCGGGCAGCTGGAGGACCTGCGCCGCGTCGAGCGCGTCGTCCCCGACGAGGCCGTCAGCCGGTAGCCGCCGCCGCCGCGACGCGCCGACGACGTCCCGCGAGCGCCTGCGAGAGCCCCTCCAAGGAGCCCATCCGAGGGCCCGCCACGACAGCCGCCACTCCCCGACGGGTGGCGGCTGTCGTGCGTGCGGGTCCACCGGGCGGCCGAACATCGGCAACTTTCCGTTTCCGGTTGCTCACACACGGTGATAGTCCCTAGTGTCTCCCGCACGCGGCACCCGGCCGTGAGCAGATGGAGGGGGGACCACAGGTGCACGGGACGACGGCAGGGACTGCGACGGCGGGCGCGACGACGCGGATCACGGGGCACGGGCACGCCAGCGGGCGCGCGGCGCGCGCCGCGACGGTGCGCGAGCTCCCGGTGCGCGAGAGCGAGGAGGCGTGGACGCCGGCCGAGCTCGAGGAGGTCCGCCAGGAGCTGCAGGCCGAGGTGGACCGCCTCACCCACCAGCTCGACGACGCCACCTCCTCCTTCTCGGCGCTGGTGCGCTCGGGCGGCGAGGGGGCCGGTGACGACCAGGTCGACCACGGTGCGACGACCGCGGGTCGCGAGCACGAGATGACCATCCTCAACAACGCGCGCGACCTGCTGGAGCAGACGCAGCGCGCGCTGGTGCGCATGACCTCCGGCGCGTACGGGGTCTGCGAGTCGTGCACCGGGCCCGTCGGCAAGGCCCGGCTGCAGGCCTTCCCGCGCGTCACGCTCTGCGTGTCCTGCAAGTCGCGCACCGAGCGGCGCTGACGCCACACCCGCACCGGGGGGTGCCGGTGGCCGCGCCCGGGCGGGCGGCCACCGGCGCCGGGACGGCCTGCGGGCGTGGGACACTCGCTGGGCCATGAGCCGCACTCCCGCCCCCTCCCAGC
>NZ_JAAALL010000243.1 GCF_009906315.1 Kineococcus vitellinus
CCCCCCACCCGCGAGGAGACGCCGTGAGCGCTCAGAGCACGACCGCACCACCGGCTCCGCCCGGCCGCGGAGCGAAGGCCACCGCACCCGAGCTGTCGCTGCGCTCGCGGCTGTTCCGCTTCGAGGGCCTGGCCGCGCCGTACGCCTACATCGCCCCGTTCTTCCTGCTGTTCTTCGCCTTCGGGCTCTTCCCGCTGATCTACACGATGTGGATCAGCTTCCACTCCTACGAGCTGGGCGCCGAGCCGGAGTTCAACGGCTGGGACAACTACGTCTGGCTGTTCACCAACGGCAAGTTCTACAACGCGCTGTGGAACACCTTCTCCCTCGGCGTGCTGTCCACCGTGCCGCAGCTGCTGCTGGCCCTGGGGCTCGCGCACCTGCTGAACTACCGGATGCGGGCCCGCAACTTCTTCCGCGTCTCGATGATGATGCCGTACGCCACCTCGGTGGCCGCCTCGACGCTCGTCTTCGCGCAGATCTTCGGCCGTGACGCCGGGCTGGCCAACTGGATGCTGTCGCTGGTCGGCATGGACGCCCTGGACTGGCGCAACGGCGACCTCAGCGCGCAGATCGCCATCTCCATCATCGTCATCTGGCGCTGGACCGGCTACAACGCGCTCATCTACCTGGCCGGCATGCAGTCCATCCCGCAGGACCTCTACGAGGCCGCGGCCCTGGACGGCGCCAACCGCTGGCAGCAGTTCCTGCACGTCACCCTGCCCGGGCTGCGCCCCACGATCCTGTTCACCGTCGTGGTCTCCACCATCGGCGCCACCCAGCTCTTCGGCGAGCCGCTGCTGTTCGGCGGCGTCGACGGCGGTGCGCTGAACCAGTACCAGACGCTGGGCCTGTTCATGTACCAGCAGGGCTGGGCGTTCGGCGCCCTCGGCCGGGCCGCCACCATCGCCTGGGTCACCTTCCTGCTCATCATCGTGCTGGTCCTGCTCAACACCGCGCTGGCGCGGTGGCGCGACCGCGACACCCGAGGAGCCCGGCGATGACCACGACCACCGTCCGCGACGCGGCCCTGGCCGCTCCCACCCCGCCGCTCCAGGGCCGCAGGAAGCGCTACCGCGCCCCCGACGCCGCCGGCTGGTTCACCTACGTGCTGCTGGCCGTCACCGCGTTCGTCTTCCTCGTGCCGTTCTACTACATGATCGTCGCGGCCAGCCGGCCCATGGCGGAGATGACGCAGTCGCCGCCGCCCTTCCTGCCTGGCCCGTACCTGTGGCAGAACATCACCACGGCGCTGGAGCAGCAGGCCATCGGCCTGGCCATCGTGAACTCGCTCATCGTCTCCGGCGTCACGACCGTCGGCACGCTGCTGTTCTGCACCCTGGCGGGCTTCGCGTTCGCCAAGCTGCGCTTCCGCGCCAAGAACTTCCTCTTCGCGGTGACGATCGGCACCCTCATGATCCCGCCGACGCTGGGCGTCGTGCCGCTGTACAAGATCATGTCGGACTGGAACCTCGCGGGCCGGCTGGAGTCGGTGATCCTGCCCTCGCTGGTCACCGCGTTCGGCGTGTTCTTCATGCGCCAGTACCTGGTGCAGACCCTGCCCGACGAGCTGCTGGAGGCCGCCAAGGTCGACGGCGCCTCCTCCACCCGCACGGTCTTCAGCATCGTCCTGCCGATCGCCCGCCCCGGCATGGCCGTGCTCGGGATGCTCACGTTCATGACGGCCTGGAACGACTTCTTCTGGCCCGTCATCGCGCTGAACTCCTCGATGCCCACCGTGCAGGTCGCGCTCAACAACCTCGGCAGCGGCTACGTGCCCGACACCTCGATCATCATGGCCGGCACGCTCGTCGGCACCCTGCCGGTCATCGTGGTGTTCGCCCTGCTGGGCAAGCAGATCGTCAGCGGCATCATGGCCGGCGCCGTCAAGGGCTGACGAGCCACCCGCTCCACCGACCACTCGACCACCGCTCAGGAAGGCTCCCGTGACCACCACCGAGGAACGTCCCACCGCCGCCGGCGCCAGCACCGGACGGGCCTTCCCGCCGGGGTTCGTCTGGGGCACCGCCACCGCCGCCTACCAGGTCGAGGGGGCCGCCGCCGAGGACGGGCGCACCCCCTCCATCTGGGACACCTACAGCCACACCCCCGGCAAGGTGAGCGGCGGCGACACCGGCGACGTCGCCGACGACCACTACCACCGCTTCCGCGAGGACATCGCGATCATGAAGCGGCTGGGGCTGGCGTCCTACCGCTTCTCCGTGGCCTGGCCGCGCATCACCCCGCAGGTGAGCGCCGACTCCCTCGGCCCGGTCAACGAGGCCGGTCTGCGCTTCTACTCCGTCCTCGTCGACGAGCTGCTGGCCGCGGGCATCGAACCCGCCGTCACCCTCTACCACTGGGACCTGCCGCAGGCCCTGGAGGACGCGGGCGGCTGGACCTCGCGCGCCACCGCGGAGCGCTTCGCCGAGTACGCCGAGGTCGTCGCCGGCGCGCTGGGGGACCGGGTCCGCACCTTCATCACCCTCAACGAGCCCTGGTGCTCGGCCTACCTGGGCTACGCCTCCGGCGTGCACGCCCCGGGCCGCACCGAGCCCGCCGCCGCCCTCGCGGCCGTGCACCACCTCAACCTCGCCCACGGCCTGGGCGCCGCCGCCGTGCGCCGCGCCGCCCCCACCGCCCGCGTGGCCCTGACGCTGAACCTCGCGTGGGTGCGCACCGAGGGCACCGCCGACGCCGACCACGACGCGGTGCGCCGCGTGGACGGCCTGCAGAACCGCGTCTTCCTCGACCCGGTGCTGCGCGGCAGCTACCCCGCCGACGTGCTCGCCGACACGGCCGCCGTCAGCGACTGGTCCTTCGTGCACGAGGGCGACCTGCAGCTGATCCACCAGCCGCTGGACGTGCTCGGCGTCAACTACTACAGCCCCACCGTGGTGCGCGCCTGGGACGGCTCAGGCCCGCGCGCCGAGGCCGACGGGCACGGCGCCAGCACGCACAGCCCGTGGGTGGGCTCGCACCACCTCATCGAGTTCCCGGAGCTGCCCGGGCACCGGACCGCGATGGGCTGGAGCGTGGACGCGCGCGGCATGACCGAGCTGCTGCTGCGGGTGCACCGCGAGAACCCCGGCCTGGAGCTGGTGGTCACCGAGAACGGCGCCGCCTACGAGGACGTCGTCGTCGCCGGGCAGGTCCACGACCTCGAGCGCACCGGCTACCTGCGCGACCACCTCGCGGCCGTCCTGGACGCCGTCGAGGCCGGAGCGCCGGTCACCGGGTACTACCTGTGGTCCTTCCTGGACAACTTCGAGTGGGGCTACGGGTTCTCCAAGCGCTTCGGCATCGTCCACGTCGACTACGCCACCCAGCAGCGCACGGTCAAGGACAGCGCCCTGTGGTACGCCGGCGTCGTGGCGGGCAACGCGCTCCCGGCGCCCACCGCCTGAGGGCGCCCGACGGCACCGAGCACCACCGCACGCACCTCGCGCCCCGTCCGCCGGTCCTCCGGCGGGCGGGGCGCGGCCGTGGTGCGGCGCCCGCGCGGGGTGCGGCCGCGGTGCGGGGTCCGGCGCCCGCGCGGGGTCAGGGGGTGCGCGGGTTCAGCGGGGTGGGCGGCGTCGGTGGCACCCGGTTCGGGCCGGCCTCCGGCGGGCGCGGCCGGTCCAGGGGGTGCAGCCGCACCGCCACCAGCGCCACGTCGTCGTCGTGACCGGAGGGCACGAGCCGTTCCAGCACGCCGTCGCACAGCTGCTCCAGCGGCAGGTGCGACAGCTCCGCGACCGTCTCGTGCAGGCGCAGGATGCCCGAGGCGACGCTGTGCCCGCGCCGCTCCACCAGACCGTCGGTGTAGAGCATCACCGTCGAGCCGCGGTCCACGGTGATGGCGGCGTCGGTGCGCGGGGAGGCCGGGTCCACGCCGAGCAGCAGCTGCGGCGGGTGCGCGGCCAGCGAGGTGACGGTGCCGTCGGCGGCCAGCAGCAGCGGCGGCGGGTGGCCCGCGTTGGACCACCGCAAGCGGGTGACGTCGCGCTCGCGCTCGTCGGGGACCTGCTCCAGGCGGGCGACGACGGCCGTCGCGATGGTGTTCATCGCCAGGCCCTGCATGGCCGCGTCCAGGCTGCGCAGCACCGTCGCCGGCGGCGCCCCCGTCGCGTACGCGATCCCGCGCAGCAGCGAGCGCACCTGCCCCATCGCCGCGGCGGCGTCCACGTCGTGGCCCATGACGTCGCCGATGACCAGCACCGTCGCCCCGTCGGGGGTCAGGAACGCGTCGTACCAGTCGCCGCCGACCTGCGCCGCGGCCGCGGCAGGCTGGTACCGCACCGCCACCTGCAGGTGGTTCGGCTCCACCGGAGCGGTGAGCAGGCTGCGCTGCAGGCCCTCCGCGATGCGGCTCTGCTGGGAGAACAGGCGCGCGTTGTCGACGGCCAGCCCCGCGCGGTCGGCCAGCTCCGTCGCCGTCAGCACGTCCTCGGCCGAGTAGGCGCCGCCGCCCGCGCCGCGGAACAGCGTGATGAGCCCCACGGTGCGGCCCCGCGCGCGCATCGGCAGCGCCGCCAGCGACTCCGGTGCCAGCCGGTGGATCAGCTGCCGGGCCCGTTCGTCGGCGAGGTGCTCCACGAGGGCCCCGGTGGCCCCGGAGTCGATGGTGACCGGCCGGTTGGTGCGCCAGGCCCGGTACAGGTAGGAGTCCGGCGACAGCGCCCGCACCCGGGCCCGGCGGTAGTCGACGACGACGTCACGCAGGTGCTCCTCGACGTGCCAGGACCCCAGGTCGCTCAGCTCGCCGTGCTCGTCGACGAGGGTGATCAGGCACCAGTCGGCCAGCAGCGGGACCAGGTGCTGGGCCAGGCGCCCGACGGCCTCGCGCCCGTCGAGGGTGGCGGACAGGTCCTCGCCGACCCGCACGAGCAGCCGCAGCCGCTCCGCGGCCTCCTCGGCCTGCCGCCGCGCCGCCTCGACCTCCGACTGCGCGATCCGGCGGTCGGTGACGTCCAGGAAGTACACCGACAGCCCGTCGGGGTGCGGCCAGGCCCGCGCCTCGTACCAGCGGTCCAGCGGCGGCGGGTAGTACTCCTCGAACGTGACCTGCTCGCCGGTGCGCGCCGCGCGCCGGTACGCGCGCTCGAACTCCGCCCCGACCGCGTCGGGGAACAGCTCCCAGACGACCCCGCCCAGCAGCTCCTCGCGGCTGCGCTGCAGCAGCTTCTCGCCCTCGGCGTTGACGTAGGTGAAGCGCCAGTCGTGGTCCAGGGCGAAGAACCCGGCCGCCATCGTCTCCATGACGCGCGCCACCCGGGCGTCGGCGTCCTTCTCGCCGGTGGTGTCGTAGGCCGCCCCCAGCACCCGCACCGCGGTGCCGTCGGCGTCGGCGAGCGCCTTGCCGCGCGCCTGCACCCAGCGGGTGCTGCCGTCGGGGCGCACCACGCGGTACTCGGCCTCGAACAGCCCGCACGCGGCGACGCAGTCCGACAGCGCCTGCCGCACCCGCGCCAGGTCGTCGGGGTGCACCCGGGCGTCGAAGTCCTCGATCGTGCCGCCGAAGCCGTCGCGCTCGTAGCCGAAGAGCTCGATGAGCCGCTCGTCCCAGGTGAGCTCGCCGGTGAGCAGGTCCCAGTCGAAGCTGCCGATGCCGGCCGCCGTGATCGACAGCTCCCAGCGCAGCCGTGCCGCCTCGTCGGCGACGGACACCCCGCCGCCGTGGACCTGCTCGCGCCCGCCGCCGCCGACGACGGCCGCCTGCGGCCCGGGGGGCCGTGCTCCGCTCACAGGTCACCCTCCGTCCGGCCCGGGCCCGGGCGCGCGAAGGACCATCATCGCGTGCCCGCGGGGGTGCTCCGCGCCGGGTCGCCCTCCGGCGCGCCGCGTCAGTGGCTGCCGCGCCCGCGCAGGGACAGCAGGCGCGCGTCCAGGAGGCGGTCGGCGATCGCCCCGGTGACCAGCGAGTACACGACCTTGTGGCCGACGTCGACCAGCAGCTCCCGCCGCGGCCACGTGTGCGGCGGCGCGCCGGCGCCGGTGCCGTTCTCCAGGGTCTGGTCGGTGCACAGCCGCACGGCCGCGTGGGCGGCGCTGGCGCGCGGGCCCCGCATCCCGGTGACCGACCACACCCCCCGCAGCGCGCCCAGCGCGGCACCCGTCGCGTAGTGCATGGCGTGGTTCCACCCGGCCGGGCGCTCGCCGTCGCCGGGGCGGGCGCCGAGCAGCGTCAGCAGCGTGCGGCCCGGCACGAAGGAGGAGGGGCGGTGCGTCAGCGCCTGCTCGACCTTCTCGCCGACCGCCATCACCCCCGCACCGGCGGTGCCGGCGGCCGCGCCGACGGCGGCCGCGCGCAGCAGCTGGGGGATCCGGGGGGTCCGTGTCGTGCTCACGCGTCCCCCGTACCCGCCACCGCGCCCCGGCACGCACCCGCGCGGCACGGGTTCAGAAGACGGTCACCTCGACGCCGACGATGTCCAGCTGCTGCGGCTGCAGGTAGGCGCGCCCGGCGATCTCCTCGCGCAGCCAGCCCAGGGGGTCGTCGCCCTCGCCGCGCGAGCGCGCCAGCGCGGCCGAGACCGCGTAGCCGCCCTTCGCGCCGACCTGCACCGACGTCCCGTCGCGCAGCGTCACGCGGAAGCGGACGTTGCGGCGGCCGTGGCGCTGCCCGCGCGCGGCGGCGCGCAGCACCTCCATCAGGCGACGGCGCGCCTGCTCGCGCCCGGCGCCCTCGGTGCGGGGGCCGGTGACGGTGTGCTGGCGCACGCCACCGGGCAGGTACGTCGTGCTGTCGCTGAACCGCCGGCGCCCGGCGGGACGGCCGGGACCC
>NZ_JAAALL010000244.1 GCF_009906315.1 Kineococcus vitellinus
GCCCGCTCCCGCGGAGGAGCCGGCCGCCGCGCCGTCGCTGGCCGACGACACCCCCAGCCGCGACGACGAGGACGCCGAGGAGTCCCAGCTCGTGGGCGCGGCCGTCGTGGAGCAGATCCTGGGCGGCAGGGTCATCTCCAGCGACGAGCGCTGAGCCGGTGCCGGCGGCCGCCGCGGGCGGGCGCCCGCGCCGGAGGTCGGGTCGTGTCGCCGTCGGCACGTAGGGTTGCGCCGTGTACGAAGGAGTCGTCCAGGACCTGATCGACGAGCTCGGTCGGCTTCCCGGCGTGGGGCCCAAGAGCGCCCAGCGGATCGCGTTCCACCTGCTCGCCGCCGACGCCGTGGACGTCAAGCGGCTCGCCGACGTCCTCACGGAGGTCAAGAGCAAGGTCCGCTTCTGCGAGGTGTGCGGCAACGTGGCGCAGGAGCAGCTGTGCCGGGTCTGCCGCGACCCGCGCCGCGACACGAGCGTCATCTGCGTCGTGGAGGAGTCCAAGGACGTCGTCGCGATCGAGCGCACCCGCGAGTTCCGCGGCCGCTACCACGTGCTCGGCGGCGCGATCAGCCCCATGGAGGGCATCGGCCCCGACGACCTGCGCATGCGCGAGCTGCTGGCGCGCCTCAGCGACGGCGAGGTCACCGAGACGATCATCGCCACCGACCCCAACCTCGAGGGGGAGGCGACCGCGACGTACCTGGCGCGGCTGCTGAAGCCGATGGGGCTGAAGGTCACCCGCCTCGCCTCCGGCCTGCCGGTCGGTGGCGACCTCGAGTACGCCGACGAGGTGACGCTCGGACGGGCGTTCGCCGGACGGAGGTCCCTGGATGGCTGACGACACGCTCCCCTCCGCGCGCTCGGGCGCCGGACCGGGAGGACCCGCGGGTGGACCGGCGGGCGGCGAGCTCGACGAGCTCGCCGCGGCCACGGCCGCCGACGCCCGCGTCTACCTGTCCACGATCACCGAGGTCGCGACCGGGCGCATGGACTCCACGGCGCTGTCGCTGCTGCTGCTGGCCGTCAGCCAGGCCCTGGTGGCCGGCGCCCGGCTCGGGGCGGTCGCCGACGTGGTCCCCGACAGCCGCTACGAACCGGACGCCGGCCCGGACGCCGACGTGGACCCGGTGCGCGCGGGGCTGGCCAACGTCTTCGAGGGCCTGGACGACTACGCCGACGTCGTCGACCCGCTGACCGACGCCACGCTCGTGCGGGGGGCGCTCTCGGACGACCTGGCCGCCGTGGCCGCCGACCTCGAGCACGGCCTGCGCCACCACGAGCGCGGGGAGGTCACCGAGGCGCTGTGGTGGTGGCAGTTCTCCTACCTGTCCTCCTGGGGGCTGCGGGCGAGCGCGGCGCTGCGGGCGCTGCAGTCGCTGCTGGCGCACCTGCGCCTGGACGTGGACGCCGAGACGGTCTCCGACGCGGAGTTCGACGCGCTGCACCCCTGAGGCTGGGCAGATCGCCCAGTCCGCGCCCGCCGCGCTGGACAGCCGTCGCCGCAGGTCGGGGCGCCGTGGACACGGCCGGGAGCACTCCGGCCGTGTCCGTAGAATCCTGCGTCGTGGCTCTCGTGGTGCAGAAGTACGGCGGTTCCTCGGTCGCTGATGCCGACGGCATCAAGCGCGTGGCGCAGCGGATCGTGGCCACCAAGCGCGCCGGCCACGAGGTGGTGGTCGTGGTCTCCGCGATGGGCGACACCACCGACGAGCTCATCGACCTCGCCGAGCAGGTCAGCCCGATGCCGCCCGCGCGCGAGCTGGACATGCTGCTGACCTCCGGCGAGCGCATCTCGATGGCGGTGCTGGCGATGGCGATCTCCAACCTGGGGCTGGAGGCGCGCTCGTTCACCGGCTCGCAGGCCGGGGTCATCACCGACTCCGCCCACGGCAGGGCGCGCATCATCGACGTGACGCCGGGGCGCATCCGCTCCGCGCTCGACGAGGGCGCCATCGCCATCGTCGCCGGGTTCCAGGGCGTCAGCCAGGACACCAAGGACATCACCACCCTGGGCCGCGGCGGCTCGGACACCACCGCCGTCGCGCTGGCCGCCGCCCTCAAGGCCGACGTCTGCGAGATCTACACCGACGTCGACGGCGTCTTCACCGCCGACCCGCGCATCGTGCCGACGGCCCGCAAGATCAACCGCATCACCAGCGAGGAGATGCTGGAGATGGCGGCCTGCGGGGCCAAGATCCTGATGCTGCGCTGCGTGGAGTACGCCCGCAACTACGACCTGCCCATCCACGTGCGCAGCTCGTTCAGCCCGCACGAGGGGACGTGGGTGACCGACTCCCCCGTCCCCGCCACCCTGAGCCAGAACGCCGTGGAGGAACCCGTGGAACAGCCGATCATCTCCGGTGTCGCGCACGACCGCAGCGAGGCGAAGATCACCGTCGTGGGCGTGCCGGACAGCCCCGGCACCGCCGCGGCGATCTTCAAGGCCGTCGCCCAGGCCGAGATCAACATCGACATGATCGTGCAGAACGTGTCGGTGGGGGCCTCCGGGCGCACCGACGTCTCCTTCACGCTGCCCAAGGCGGAGGGCGCCACGGCCACCGCGGCCCTGGAGAAGGTGAAGTCCTCCATCGGCTTCGAGCGCATGGAGTACGACGACCAGATCGGCAAGCTGTCGCTCATCGGCGTCGGGATGCGCTCGCACCCGGGCGTGTCCGCGACGTTCTTCGAGGCCCTGGCCGCGCAGCGCATCAACATGGAGATGATCTCGACCTCGGAGATCCGCATCTCCGTGGTCACCCGCGCCGACCAGCTCGACGACGCCGTGCGCGCCGTGCACACCGCGTTCGGGCTGGACGCCGAAGCCGAAGCCGTGGTCTACGGAGGAACCGGACGATGAGCGAGAACCGCAAGCCCACCCTGGCCGTCGTCGGCGCCACCGGAGCCGTCGGCTCGGTGATGCTCGGCATCCTGTCCGAGCGCCCGGACGTGTGGGGCGAGATCCGCCTCGTCGCCTCCGCCCGCTCGGCGGGCAAGGTGCTGCGGGTGCGCGGCGAGGACGTCGTCGTGCGCGAGCTGACGCCGGAGGTCTTCGACGGCGTGGACGTCGCGATGTTCGACGTGCCCGACGAGGTGTCCGCGCGGTGGGCGCCGGTCGCCGCCGAGCGCGGCGCGGTGGCCGTGGACAACTCCGGCGCGTTCCGGATGGACCCCGACGTGCCGCTGGTGGTGCCCGAGGTCAACGGGGACGCCGCGCGGAACCGCCCCAAGGGCGTCATCGCCAACCCCAACTGCACGACGCTGACGATGATGGACGCCCTCGGCGCCCTGCACGCGCGCTGGCAGCTCACCGAGCTCGTCGTCGCCAGCTACCAGGCGGCCTCCGGCGCCGGGCAGCCCGGCGTGGACCGCCTCTACGACGAGCTGGAGGTCGTCGCCGGCGACCGCACCCTGGGCCAGCGCGCCGGGGACACCGCGGCCGCCGTCAGCGCCAAGCTGGGCGACGACTCGCCCTTCCAGACCCACCTGGCCCTCAACGTCATCCCCGTCGCGGGCTCGCTGAAGGACGACGGCTGGACCAGCGAGGAGCTGAAGGTCCGCAACGAGTCCCGCAAGATCCTCGGCATCCCGGACCTGAAGGTGTCCGCGACGTGCGTGCGGGTGCCGGTGCTGACCACGCACTCCCTGGCCGTGCACGCGACGTTCGCGCAGCCGGTCGCGGTCGCCGAGGCCACCGCGGCCCTGGAGGCGGCGCCGAGCGTGGAGGTCCGCGACGACCTCGCGAACGGCGTCTTCCCCACCCCGGCGGGCACCGTCGGCGGCGACCCGACGGTCGTGGGGCGCCTCCGCCAGGCGCTGGACTTCCCGAACACCCTCGACCTGTTCGTCTGCGGCGACAACCTGCGCAAGGGCGCCGCGCTGAACACCGCGCAGATCGCCGAGCTGGTGGCCGCCGAGCTCACCGCCTGAGCGGCACCCCGCTCCCACCGCACGGACGGCCCGCCACCCCTGCCGGGGGTGGCGGGCCGTCGTGCGCGGCGGGTGCGCCCGGGCGGTCCTGCGGTTGCGGGCCCCGGTGGGCACGGGTCGACTGGGGGCCATGTCGATGAGCACCCCGTTCACCCCGCCCACCCAGGACGCCGGCGAGGTCGAGGTCCCCGCCGCCGACCCCGGCACCGGTGCGCCGCCGACCGCTGAGGGCACCGGCCCGCAGGGCGAGGACCAGGCCAGCGCCGACGCCCCCTCGGCCGAGGAGGGCCCGCTGGCCTGACCCGCGCCCCCGCGGCGCCCGCGGCGCCGGAGGGGTCAGCGCTCCTCGAGCTCGCTGCCCCCTGGCACCGACGCGGGGGTGGCGGCCTCCTGGGAGGTGCCGCGCCAGCGGGCGAGGACGCGCATGAGGTGGAAGACGCCGATCGCGGCGGCCGTGCCCAGGGCGATGCCCTCGAAGGTCAGACCCTCGCGCGGCACCCAGCTGTAGTTGGCGATGCCGACCACGAGCGCGACGGCGGCGGTGGTGAGGTTCACCGGGTCGGAGAAGTCGACGCGGTTCTGCACCCAGATGCGCGCGCCGAGGATGCCGATCATCCCGTAGAGCAGCGTCGCCGCGCCGCCGAGGACGCCGGCGGGCACCGACTCCACGAGGGCGCTGAACTTCGGCGAGAAGCTCAGCAGCAGCGCGGCGGCGGCGGCCACCCAGTACGCCGCCGTCGAGTACACCTTCGTGGCGGCCATGACGCCGATGTTCTCCGCGTACGTGGTGGTGCCCGAGCCGCCGCCGGCCCCGGCCAGGGTGGTGGCCAGGCCGTCGGCCAGCAGCGCGCGCCCGGTGAGCGGGTCCAGGTCGCGGCCGGTCATGGCGGCCACCGACTTCACGTGCCCGACGTTCTCGGCCACGAGGACGAAGACCACGGGCAGGAACAGGCCCAGCACGCCCGCGTCGAAGCTCGGCGCGGTGAACGAGGGCAGCCCGAGCCAGGCGGCCTCGCGGGCCCCGGACAGGTCCACCTCCCCGCGCAGCAGCGCGCAGGCGTAGCCGACGAGCACGCCCACGAGGATCGCCAGCCGCCCGAGCATCCCGCGGAAGAGCACCGTCGCCAGCACGATCGAGCCCAGCGTCACCAGCGCCGTGACGGGTGCCGCCCGGAACCCCGAGCAGGAACCGTCGGGGGTGCAGCTGCCCCACGCGGCCGGGGCCAGGTTCAGGCCGATGAGGGCGACGATCGTGCCGGTGACCACCGGCGGCATGAGCGCGTCGATCCAGCGCGAGCCGGCCAGGTGCACGACGAGCCCGACGAGGGCGAGCAGCACCCCGGTGACCAGGATCCCGCCCGCCGCACCGGCCTGGCCGCCGCTCGCGCTCGCCGCCCCGATGGGCGCGATGAAGGCGAAGGAGGAGCCGAGGTAGCTGGGCAGCCGGTTGCGGGTGATCAGCAGGAACAGCGCGGTGCCGACGGCGGAGAAGAACAGCGTCGTGGAGGCAGGGAAGCCCGTGATGGCCGGCACGAGGATCGTCGAGCCGAACATCGCCACCACGTGCTGCAACCCGATGCCGACCGTGCGCGGCCAGCTCAGCCGCTCGTCGGGGGCGACCACCACCCCGGGCCGCACCTGCCTGCCGTCCCCGTGCAACCGCCACGTCGTCCCCGCCACCGGGTCTCCTCTCGCCTCGGCCGGTGTCCACCGACCGGGCGAAGACTAGGGCGCGCCGCGCCCGCGCCTGGCACGCTGCGCTCGTGCTCCGCTGTCCGCGGTGGCTGCCCGCTGCCGCCGTCCTGCTCGCGACGTGCTTGCAGCTCGTCGTCGCCGCCACCGCCCGCGACCTGCCGCAGTTCGCGGGCAAGGGGTTCACCGCGCGGCTGGTCTGGTACCCGCTGCTCATGCTGTGCGCGCCGGCGCTGTGGTGGCTGGCCGCGCGCGCCGGGCGCACGCGCGGGCGGGCGACGCCGTGGGCGGGGCTGACGCTGGTGATGGCGCCGTTCCTGCTCGACGTCAGCGGCAACACCCTGGGCCTGTACGACGCGGTGGTGTGGTGGGACGACGCGAACCACTTCACCAACTGGTGCCTGCTGACGCTGGGGCTCGGCCTCGTCCTGGACGTCGCGGCGCTGCGGCCGGCGTGGGCGCGCGCGGCCGCGGTCGTGGGCGGCGGCGCGCTGCTGGCGCTGCTGTGGGAGGTCGGCGAGTGGTGGACGTTCATCCGCCACGGCACCGAGCTGGCCACCGCCTACGAGGACACCCTCGGGGACATGGTGCTGGGCACCGCCGGCTCGGCGGTGGCGCTGGTGCTGCCGGCCCTGACCGGGCCCGCGCTGCGGCGCCTCCGGCGGGCGGCGGGGGCGCCGCCCGCCGCCCGCGTCAGCGGTTGAGCAGCGACGTCCAGTTCCCCGGCACCCGCCCGCGCGGGCCCGGTGCGGGCTGGTCGGCGGGGTGGGCCAGCGGCGGCGCCAGCTCGGGGCCGGAGGCGTAGGTGACGTCCTCGGCGAAGTCGTAGAACCAGCTCTCGCCCGGCTCGAAGCTGCGCACGACGCGGTGGCCGCTCTCGGTGGCGTGCGCGCGGGCGTGCTGGTTCGGGGAGGAGTCGCAGCAGCCGACGTGCCCGCAGCCGGCGCAGCGGCGCAGGTGGAACCACCACCCCTGCGGCTGGGAGCTCTCGCAGTCCGCGCAGCCGTCGCCGCTGGGCGCGGCGGCGACGTCGATCTGCTCGGCGGTCTCGTCGCTGTTCACGGGGTGCTCTCCTCCGGTGGGGCGGGTGGTGCGGTGGGTGGTGCGG
>NZ_JAAALL010000245.1 GCF_009906315.1 Kineococcus vitellinus
GCGCCCCCCAGCTCGTCGGCGAACCCGGTGCCCGGGAACAGCGTCGTGCCCGACTCGTGGACGCTCACCGTCAGCACCCTCGGGTCGTCCCAGAACACCGCCTCGGTGCCGTCGCCGTGGTGGCAGTCCAGGTCGACGTAGGCCACCCGCTGCGCGCCGTCGCGCAGCATCGCCACGATCGCCGCCGCCGCGTCGTTGTAGACGCAGAAGCCGCTCGCGCAGCCCGGCTTGGCGTGGTGCATGCCGCCGCAGAAGTTCACCCCGTGCAGGGTGCGGCCGGCGACCAGCGCGCGGCCCAGGTCCACCGAGCCGCCGACGATGCGGGCCGCGGCCTCGTGCATGCCCGGGAAGGCCGGGTCGTCCTCGGTGCCCAGGCCGAAGACCGCCTGCGCCTGGCGCGGGTCCGCCGAGGCAGCCTGCACCGCCCGCACGTAGTCCTCGTCGTGCACGCTCGTCAGCAGCTCGTCGTCGGCGGGCTCGGCCGACACCACGCGCACGCCCGGGCGCTCGAAGAGCCCCAGCTGCTGGCACAGCCGGGCCGTCAGGTCCAGCCGGATGGGGGCCATCGGGTGCCAGCGGCCGAAGTCGTAGCCGTTGAAGGCGGGGTCCCACACGACCCGCACCACGTCCTGCTCCACGTCCTGCCCCGCGTCCCGCCCCGCGCCGGGGACCTGCTCGCCCACCTCAGCCTCCCGACAGCTGCTTCGAGCGGGCCGCCGCGGCCTCGACCGCGGCCACCAGCGCGGCCCGCACCCCGGACTCGTCGAGCTGGCGCAGGGCCGCGGCCGTCGTGCCCGCCGGGGAGGTCACCTGCTCGCGCAGCACCGTGGGGTGCTGCCCCGTCTCGCGCAGCATCGCGCCCGCGCCCACCACGGTCTGCACGACGAGCTCGGTGGCCGTCGCCCGCGGCAGCCCCAGCAGCACCCCCGCCTCCACCATGGCCTCCACGACGTAGAAGACGTAGGCCGGGCCGGAGCCCGACAGCGCCGTCACCGCGTCCATGTGCTTCTCGGCCAGCACGACCGTGCGCCCGCACGAGCGCAGCAGGTCCTCCGCCTCGGCGAGGTGCTGCTCGCCGCACGCCGCACCGGCCGTCAGCGCGGCCATCCCCTCGTCGACCAGCGAGGGCGTGTTCGGCATCACCCGCACCACGGCCGTGCCCGGCGCCAGCCGCGCCTCCACGGCCGCGGTCGTCACGCCCGCGGCCAGCGAGACCACGAGGGCGCCCGGGGCCAGGTGCGGGGCCAGGGAGTCCAGCAGGTCGCCGAGGTCCTGCGGCTTGACCGCGAGGACGACGACGTCCGCCGCGGCCACCGCCGCCACGTCGGGGACGACGCTGACGCCGAAGCGCTCGTGCAGCTCGCGCCCGCGCCCGGCCCGCCGGTCGACGACGAGCACCCCGCCCGGGTCGCGGCCGGCGCGCAGCAGGCCGCCCAGCAGCGTCTGGCCCATGACCCCCGCGCCCACCAGCGCCAGGCGCCGCGGCGCGCCGCCCGTCGCGCTCACCGGGGCACCGGCGCCGGCGCCAGGTGCGTGCGCGCGAACTCCAGCGTGCGGGCCAGCAGCTCCTCGCGCGCCGCCCGCCCGCGGGCCCTCCGGGTGTTCACCTCAGCCACCACCGTTCCTCCGAAACCGCTGCGCACCAGCTCGGCCAGCGCGGCCGCGACCGGCTGCGACCCCTCGCCGGGCACCAGGTGCTCGTCCTTGACCGACCCCGACCCGTCGCACAGGTGCACGTGGGCCAGCCGCTCGCCGAACGCGCGGGTCAGCTGCAGGCAGTCCTGCCCGCTCGTCGCGGCGTGGGAGTAGTCCAGCGTCAGGTGCCGGTAGCCGACGCCGGTGGGGTCCCAGCCCGGCGCGTACGCGACGACCTCCCGGCCGCGGGCGCGCCAGGGGAACATGTTCTCCACCGCCAGCACGACGCCCGTGCGCTCCTCCAGCCGCTGCACGCCCGCCACGAAACCCGATGCGTACTCGCGCTGCCAGCGGAAGGGGGGGTGGACGACGACCGTGCCGGCGTTCAGCGAGGCGGCCAGCTCGGCCGAGCGCTCCAGCTTGCCCCACGGGTCCCCCCGCCCCCACGTGCGCTGGGTGAGCAGCAGCGTCGGGGCGTGCACCGAGAGCACGGGCACGGCGAAGTGCTCCACGAGGCGCCGCAGCGCGGCGCCGTCCTGGCTGACCGGGTCGGTCCAGACGAGGACCTCGACGCCGTCGTAGCCCAGGCGGGCGGCGATCTCGAACGCCGCCGTCGTGGACTCCGGGTAGGAGCACGTCGTCGACAGCCCGACCCGCAGGGGCGCGGGGTCCGCTCGCGGCCCGTCCACGGCGACCACGCTAGAGGGCCCCGGCCCCGGCACCGTCCAGCAGGCGGGCGTCAGCGCCGATCGCGTCGAGGCGGCGCAGGATGATGCCCTCGCGCAGCGCCCACGGGCACACCAGCGCCTCCTGCACGCCCAGCAGCTCGAAGGCGGCCTCGGCCACGAGCGCCCCCGCCAGCAGCTGCGGCGCGCGCTCGGCGCTGACGCCCTCCAGCTCGCAGCGGCGCTTGACCTTCATCTCCGCCAGCCGCGGCACCCACGGCGCCAGGTCGGCCAGCCGCAGCTCGCGGCGCACCGCCGGCCCCTGCTCGCTGGGCGCCGCGCCGCACAGGCGGGCCAGGCTGCGGAAGGTCTTGCTCGTGACCACGACGCGGTCGGGGGTGCCCGCGCGCGTGACGTCGCGCACCCGGGAGGCGATCTGCTGGCGCACGTGGCGGCGCGCCTCGCGCACGGCCTCGGGCGCGGGCGGGTCCCCCGGCAGCCGGTCGCGCGTCAGGCGCCCGGCGCCCAGCGGCAGCGAGAACGACACGTCGGGCACCTCGTCCAGGCCCGCCGCGACCTCCAGCGAGCCGCCGCCGATGTCCAGCACGAGCAGCCGCCCGGCCGACCAGCCGAACCAGCGGCGCACGGCCAGGAAGGTCAGGTCGGCCTCGGCGGTCCCGGAGAGCACCTGCAGGCGCACCCCGGTGGCCCGCTCGACGTGGTCGAGCACCTGCTCGCCGTTGACGGCCTCGCGCACGGCGGAGGTGGCGAAGGCGAGCACCTGCTCGGCGCCGGCGTCCTCGGCGGCCGCGGCGGCGGCGGCCACGGCGTCGGTGAGCGCCGCCACGCCCGGGGCGTCGATGGCCCCGTCGGCGTCGAGGTGCTCGGCCAGCCGCAGCAGCCGGCGGGTCGAGGTGGCCGCCAGCGGCTGCGCCCCCGGGTGGGCGTCGACCACGAGGAGGTGGATGGTGTTGGAGCCCACGTCGAGCACGCCGAGACGCATCCGGCGACCGTACTGGACGCGGGGGGCGCTCCCGCACGCCGCGTACCCTTCCTCGGTGAGCGTCGAGACCCCGCTGGACAGCGCCCGGCTGTGGCTGGAGTTCCCCGACCCCGAGGACGTGGCCGCGGCCGGCGCCGCCGACGGCGCCGCGGCGGGTCCCGGGCGGCAGGCGGACACCGTCTACCGCGTCGACCTGACGTGGCTGACCAGCGACTACACGTGCATCTTCGGCAACGGCTGCCCCGGCATCTACGCCGACGCCCCCGACGTCGGCTGCTGCACCCTGGGCGCGCACTTCACCGAGGACGCCGACGAGGAGCGCGTCGCGCGGGTCGTGGCCGGCCTGGACGCGCGGACCTGGCAGTTCATCGACGAGGGCGCCCCCGAGCGCGGCGGCTGGACCGAGGTCGAGGACGGCGCCCGCAAGACGCGGGTGCACGAGGGCGGCTGCGTCTTCGCCAACCGCCCCGGCTTCCCCGCCGGCGCCGGCTGCGCGCTGCACCTGAAGGCGCTGCAGGACGGCGTGGACCCGCTGACGTACAAGCCCGACGTGTGCTGGCAGCTGCCGCTGAAGCGCTCCTACCGCACCGTCGAGCGCGGCGACGGCAGCAGCTACCTGGAGGTCAGCATCGCCGAGTACGACCGCCGCGGCTGGGGCGAGGGCGGGCACGACCTCGACTGGTACTGCACGGGCAACCCCGCCGCCCACGTGGGCAGCCGGCCGCTGTTCCGCAGCATGGAGAACGAGCTGCGCGAGATGATCGGCTCCCCCGCCTTCGAGGAGCTCGCCCGCCACTGCGAGTCGCTGCTGGCCCGCACCCGCACCGCCGCCGGGCCCAGCACGGCCCACCGCCGGCTGCTGCCGCTGACGGTGCACCCGGCCGACCGGGCCCGCCGCGCGCAGCCGTGACGCAGCTGCCCGGGGTGGTGCCCAGCCCCAACGTGTGGAACGCCCCCGACGTCTACGAGCTGGAGAACCTCGCCGTGGACCGCGGCGGGCGCATCGAGGACGCGGTGCGCGCCGTGCACGACTGGGCGGGCCGGGACGTCCTCGACGTCGGCTGCGGCACCGGCTTCCACCTGCCCCGCTTCGCGCTGCGGGCGCGCTCGGTCACCGGCGTCGAGCCGCACCCGCCGCTGCTGCGGCGGGCGCTGCAGCGCGTGCGCGCCCTGGAGCCCGCCGTCCGCGACCGGGTCCGGGTGCTGCACGGGGCGGCCGCCGCGCTGCCGCTGCCGGACGCGAGCGTCGACGTCGTGCACGCCCGGTGGGCGTACTTCTTCGGGCCCGGCTGCGAGCCGGGCCTGGCCGAGCTGGAGCGCGTGGTGCGCCGCGGCGGCACCGCCTTCGTCGTCGACAACGACGCCACCACGTCCACCTTCGGGCGCTGGTTCGCCCGCTCGCTGCCCGGCTACGACCCGCTCGCCGTGGACCGCTTCTTCGCCCGGCGCGGCTGGGACGCGCAGCGCCTGCTGGTCGCCTGGGAGTTCGAGACCCGCGCCGACCTGGAGGCCGTCGTGCGCATCGAGTTCACCCCGCAGCAGGCCGCCGCGATCCTCGCCGAGCACGAGGGCACGAGCGTCGACTACGCCGTCGTCGTGCGCTCGCGGAGGTTCTGAGCCCCCCGGCCCGCCCCCTGCCCGAGCAGGTGCGCCAGGACGGCCTCGGCCGGCATCGGCCGGGCGAACAGGTACCCCTGTCCCCACGTGCAGCCCGCGGCCCGCACGATCTCGCGGGCCTGCTCGGTCTCGATGCCCTCCACGACGGTCAGCAGCCCCAGTGCCCCGCTGAGCGAGGCGATGCCCGCCAGCACGGCCCGCCCGGAGGGCTCGGTGTGGTCGTCGACGAACGACTTGTCGATCTTGACGACGTCCACCGGCAGCCGCCGCAGGTACGACAGCGAGGAGTAGCCGGTGCCGAAGTCGTCCAGCGCGGTCCGCACGCCCAGCGCCCGCAGCGCCAGCAGCGCCGAGCGCGCCGCCTCCAGGTCGCCCACCGCGGCGCTCTCGGTGACCTCCAGGCACAGCGCCGCGGCCGGCACGCCGGCCTCCTGCAGCGCCCGGCGCACCTGCTCGACCAGCCCCGGCTGCACGAGGTGGCGGCTGGAGAGGTTGACGCTGACCTCGAGGTCCTCGCGGCCGGTCCCCTCGCGCCAGCGGCGCAGCTGGGCCAGCGCGCTGGTCAGCACGTGCGCGCCGAGGTCGAGCACGAGGTCGCTCTCCTCGGCGATCGGCACGAACACCGAGGGCGGCACCGGGCCGCGGTCGGGGTGGCGCCAGCGGGCGAGGGCCTCGAAGCCCACGGTCCGCCCGTCGGCCAGGTCCACCAGCGGCTGGTAGGCGACCTCCACCCCGCCCCCGGCCAGCGCCGCGCGCAGGTCGGCGGCCAGCTCGGCGCGCTCGTGGGCGGCGTCGAGCAGCCGCTGGGAGAACGCCACGCCCACGTCGCCACCGGCCGCCTTGGCGGCGGTCAGGGCCACGTCGGCCTGCCGGAACAGCCGGCGGGCGGGGTCCTCGACGCCGGCGGGGTCCTCGCAGACGGCGGTGCCGGCGCTGGCGGTCACGACGACGGCGCGGCCCTCCACGAGCACCGGCCGGCGCACCCGCTCCAGCGCCCGCTCGGCCAGCACCGCCGCCGCGGCGGCCACCGGCCGCGCCCGCCCGCGCAGCAGGACGGCGAACTCGTCGCCGTCGAGGCGGGTGAGCAGGCCCTCCTCGCCCACGAGCTCGGCGAGGCGGTCGGCCACGGCGCGCACGACGGCGTCCCCGCCGGAGTGCCCGTGCCGGTCGTTGACGGCCTTCAGCCCGTCGAGGTTGAGCAGGACCACGCCCAGCGCGGCGGCGCCGGGCGCGGCCTCGGCGACGTGGCGCAGCAGCTCGCGCCGGTTGCCCAGGCCGGTGAGGGTGTCGTGGGTGGCGGCGTGGCGCAGGGCCTCGGTGGTGCGGCGCAGCTCGGTGACGTCGCGGCAGTTCCAGACGACGCCGCGCACCCCGGGCACGCGCAGGGCGTCGCTGAGGCGCGCGTGCGACCAGCGCACCTCCCCGGTGGCGCGCACGACGAAGCGGTGCTCGCCCTCGACGGGGCCCTGACCGCGCACGACCGCGGCCAGCCGGGCGCGCACGGCGGGCACGTCCTGCGGCAGCACCCAGGAGAGGGCGTCCGCGCCGAGCAGCCGGCGGCGGTCCAGCCCCCAGCGGGAGCCGAAGGAGGGCGAGGCGAAGGTGATGGTCCCGTCGGGGGTGGTGACGAGGACCTCGTCGCTGGCCTCGCGGGCGATGACCTCGTAGCTCGGCGCGGCCAGCGGCCCCGCGACGGCGCGCAGCCGGTCGCGCACCAGCGCCAGCCGGCCGCGGCGCGGGGCGCTCACGCGGGCACCTGCGCACCCGGCGCCGCGGCCGGCTGGCGCTGGTGCGCGACCGGC
>NZ_JAAALL010000246.1 GCF_009906315.1 Kineococcus vitellinus
GGGCACCAGGGGCAGGTCCACCAGCGGCAGCGCGGGGCGGAACTGCCCCGGCGTCACCGGCTGCTCGCCCTCCTGCCAGGGGTCGCGGTAGTTGTCGACGGTGGCCTGCATGCGCTCGTCGAGCCCGGCCACCAGGCCGTCGGAGTCCTCCACGAGGACGTTGCGGACCCGCTCGAGGCCCAGCCGCGGCACGAACTCGTAGGTGCGCTCCAGCCAGTTGCCCCACTCGCGGTAGAACTGGATGAAGCGGCCGGTGAGCGCGACGACCTCCTCGGGGGAGTCGACCGTGGCCAGCAGGTCCCCCTTGCGGACCGAGGCCCCGGCGGCGCCGCCGACGTAGACCTCCCACCTGCCGCCGCCGATCGCGACGACGCCGACGTCCTTGACGTAGGCCTCCGCGCAGTTGCGCGGGCAGCCGACGACGCCGAGCTTGAGCTTGGCGGGGGTCTCGATGCCCTGGAAGCGGGTCTCGATGTCGATGCCCAGCTTCGTGGAGTCGCCGAGGCCGAAGCGGCAGAAGTCGGTGCCCACGCACGTCTTCACGGTGCGGAAGCTCTTGCCGTAGGCGTAGCCGGAGGGCATGCCCAGGTCCTTCCACACCTTCGGCAGGTCCTCCTTGCGGATCCCCAGCAGGTCCAGGCGCTGCCCGCCGGTCACCTTGATCATGCCGACGTCGTACTTGTCGGCGACGTCGGCGATCGTGCGCAGCTGCTCGGGGGTGGTGACCCCGCCCTTCATCTGCGGGACGACGGAGAAGGTGCCGTCGCGCTGGATGTTCGCGTGCACCCGGTCGTTGATGAACCGGCCGTCGCGCTCGTCCTGCTCCAGCCCCTCCGGCCACATCATCCGCAGCAGCGAGGTGAGGCCCATCTTCGACTTCGCGTCCTCCTCGCCGCCGGGCGCCAGCTCCCGGAACACCGCGGACACCGACTTCAGCCGCCGCTCGCGGATCGCGGCCATGAGCTCCGGCTTGGCCATCGGGACGCCGGGGACGTACCAGTTCGCGGACTCGTCGACGGTCAGCTCACCGCCGGCGGCCCACTGGGTGATCTGCTCCACGAGCGTCGTGCACGAGCCGCAGCCCTTGCCCGCCCGGGTCTTGGCCATGACCGCGCCCAGGGACGTGCAGCCGCCGGCGACGGCGCCGGTAATCTGCCCCTTGGTGACGCCGTTGCAGTTGCAGACCTGGACGTCGTCGGACAGCTCGGCGACGGAGGTCTCCTCGCCGGGGGTGCCGAGGTCGAACAGCAGCGCCATCCGCTCCTCGGGCAGCGGCAGCCCCTGGTCGAAGGCCTGGGTGAGGAAGGCGGTCTTGCGCACGTCGCCGAGCAGGGTGGCGCCGACGAGGCGGCCCGCGCGCACGACGACGTTGAGGTAGACGCCGCGGTGGGGCTCGGAGAACACCACGAACTCGTCGTCGTCGCGCTCGGGGCCGGGCAGGCCCATCGCGACGACGTCGACACCGGCGACCTTGAGCTTGGTGGAGGTGCGCGAGCCGTGGTACTCCGCCTCCGGCCGGGTCCCGGTGAGGTGGTCGGCGAGGACGCCCGCCTGCTCCCACAGCGGGGCGACGAGGCCGTACGTCTGGCCGCGGTGCTGCACGCACTCGCCGATCGCGTAGACGCCGTCGGCGACGCCCTCCTCGCCCTCCTCCCCGGCGCTGCACTGCATCCGGTCGTCGACGACGATGCCGCGCTGGACCTCCAGGCCCGAGCGCAGCGCGACGTCGGTGTTCGGCCGGATGCCGGCGGCGACGACGACGAAGTCGGCGTCCAGGACGCCGCCGTCGGGCAGCTCCACCCCGCTGACCCGGTCGGTGCCCCGCAACCCCCGCGTGCGCACCCCCGTGTGCACGCGGATGCCCAGCTCCTCGATCTTGCGGCGCAGCACCCGGCCGGCCTCCGGGCCCAGCTGCTGGTTCATCAGGTGCTGCGGGGAGTGCACCAGGTCCACCTGCAGGCCGTGGGTCACCAGCCCGTGCGCGGCCTCCAGCCCCAGCAGGCCGCCGCCGATGACGACGGCGCGGCGGTGGGTGCGCGCCGCCGCCAGCAGCGCCCGGGCGTCGTCGAGGGTGCGGAAGCCGAAGACCCCCTCCAGCATCGATCCGTCCGGGCGGGTCATGCCCTCCATGGCGGGGAAGAAGGGCGTCGAGCCGGTCGCGATGAGCAGCACGTCGTACGGCGTCCGCCCGCCCTCGGCGTCGTGGACGACCTTGGCGAAGCGGTCGATGCGCTCGACGCGGACGCCGGCGCGCAGCGCGATGCCGTTCTCGGCGTACCAGGGCAGGGAGTTGAGGAAGATGCCCTCCTCGTCCTCCTCGCCGGAGAGCACGTGCGAGAGCATGATGCGGTTGTAGTTGCCGTAGGGCTCGTCGCCGAAGACGGTGACGTCGAACTGCTCGCGCCCACCGCGCTCCAGCAGCTCCTCGACGGCGCGGACGCCGGCCATGCCGTTGCCGACGAC
This sequence comes from Kineococcus vitellinus, assembly GCF_009906315.1. Taxonomy (GTDB): domain Bacteria; phylum Actinomycetota; class Actinomycetes; order Actinomycetales; family Kineococcaceae; genus Kineococcus; species Kineococcus vitellinus. The sequence goes on from NZ_JAAALL010000246.1 coordinate 2,464, forward strand.
GACCAGGCGACGCCGGGCGGTGCGCTGGTGCGGCAGGACCGCGGTGCTCGTGAGGGTCACGGCGCTCACACCTCCACGAGGCCGAGGTCGACGACGAGCGTGCCGCTCAGGCCGTCCGGCGCGGCCACCCGCAGCTCCAGGACGGAGGGCGCCTCGACGTCCTCCACGATGCGCAGCGGCACGTGGGTGGCGCCCCGGGCGGCGACGGGGAACCAGCGCACGGGCACGCCGTCGCGCAGCAGCACGACGCTGACCATCTCGCCGGTGGAGTTCCCGGCGCGGAAGTAGACGGCCTGGGTGCGCACCCCGTCGGGGACGGTGTAGGAGGGCAGGCCCTCCAGGGCCACGAACTTCTCCAGCCCGGCGCCGGTGAAGGCGAAGGCGCCCTGCAGGAAGCGGGGGGTCGAGCTCACGGTGTTCCTCCGGTCCTCGAGGGTCTCAGATGTCCGCGCCGGCGAAGCGGCGTTCGCGGCCGACCTTGTAGACGGCGACGGTGACGGCCACGCAGACCGCGTAGAAGGCGATGAAACCGATCAGCGCGGGGCGCAGCGAGCCGGTCGAGGTGATCGAGGCGGCGAACACCCGCGGGATGATGAACCCGCCGTAGGCGCCGATGCCCGCCGCGATGCCGATGCAGGCGGCGGCCTGCCGCTTGGCCAGCAGCAGCGCCGCGGCGTCACCGCGGTCGACGGTGGAGCGGAAGATGGCCGGGATCATCCGGTAGACGGAGCCGTTGCCCATGCCGGTGGCGACGAACAGCAGCAGGAAGCTGAGGAAGAACAGCGCGAAGCTGCGCGTGCCGAGACCGGCGATCACCCCGACCGCGCCGAGCGACATGACGGCGTAGGCCGCGATGCTGACGTTCGCGCCGGACAGCCTGTCGGAGAGCCGGCCGCCGTAGGGGCGGGCGAGCGAGCCGACGAGGGCGCCGAGGAAGGCCAGCGTCAGCGGCACCTGGGCCAGCCCGATGAACCCCCAGTCGAAGGCGACGTCGGGGAACTGCGTCTTGATGAGGGTGGGGAAGACGCCGGCGTAGCCGATGAAGGAGCCGAAGGTGCCGATGTAGAGGAAGGAGATGATCCAGGTGTGCTTGTTGCGCATCGCCGCCGCGTAGCCGGCGAAGTCCGCCCTGGCGCTGGAGAGGTTGTCCATCCAGCGCCAGGCGAGCACGGCGGCCAGCACCGCGAGCGGCACGACGACCAGCCCGGCGCGCTCGAGCGCCAGGCCGCCGCCGATGACGACGATGACCGGCACGACCAGCTGCACGACCGCGACGCCGAGGTTGCCGCCGGCGGCGTTGAGGCCGAGCGCGGCGCCCTTCTCCCGCTCGGGGAAGAAGAAGGAGATGTTCGCCATGCTGCTGGCGAAGTTGCCGCCGCCGACGCCGGCGGTCGCGGCGACCAGCACCATGAGCCAGAACGGGGTGTCCGGGTTCTGCACGACGACCGCGAGCCCGACGCACGGGACGATCAGCAGCAGCGCCGACACGATGGTCCAGTTGCGCCCGCCGAAGCGCGGCACGGCGAAGGTGTAGGGGAAGCGCAGCGTCGCCCCGACGAGGTTGGGCACGGCGATGAGCCAGAACTGCTGGTCCGCGGTGAGCGAGAAGCCGGCGGTGTTCAGCGAGGGGGTGACGATGGTCCACAGCTGCCAGACCGAGAAGCCCAGGAACTCCGCGAAGATCGACAGCCACAGGTTGCGGCGGGCCGCCGGCCGCCCCGTGGACTCCCACTGCGCGCGGTCCTCCGGGTCGTAGTCGTCGACCCAGCGCCCCGGCCGCGGGGCGGGGATCGTTCCGGTCGGGGCAGCGCGCTCGCTGGTGACGGCCATGTGGTCGCTCCTCGGGGGCGGACGACGTCGGGGGGTGACCCGGGTGGGCACCGGACGCCGACGACGCTAGGCCGGGCGCGTTACAGCCGGTCGCGCCCGCCGTTGCACTCCTGTGACGTCGTCCTCACGGTGCGCGGCCGGGGCTGTGAGGAGGACGCCCCCCGGGCGCAACACGGGCGAAACGACCGTGCAACCGCGGGCCCGTCTACTGTGCCCGTGACGTCTGAAGCCCAGGGCACCACCCGCGTGCGCAGCGCCTGCTCCTACTGCGGCGTCGGCTGCGGCGTCGTGCTGGACGTCGCCGTGGACCCGCGGACCGGCCGCCGGCGCGTGGTCAAGGTCACCGGCGACAAGCAGCACCCGGCCAACGCGGGGCGGCTGTGCACCAAGGGCGCCACCAGCGCGGACATGGCGAGCGCACCCGGCCGGCTGGAGACGGCGCTGGTGCGCGAGGAGCGGGGCGAGGCACCGCGCCCGCTGCCGGTCGCCGAGGCCGTCGAGCGGGTCGCCGCCCGTTTCCGCCGGGTCGTCGACGAGCACGGCCCGGACGCCGTGGCGCTCTACGTCTCGGGCCAGATGTCGCTGGAGGCGCAGTACCTGGCCACCAAGCTCGGCAAGGGCTTCCTGCGCACCAGCCGGGTGGAGTCCAACTCGCGGCTGTGCATGGCCAGCGCCGGGACGGGCTACAAGCAGTCCCTGGGCTCGGACGGGCCGCCCGGCTCCTACGACGACCTGGACTCCGCCGACCTCTTCCTCGTCATCGGCTCCAACACCGCCGACTGCCACCCGATCCTCTTCCTGCGGATGATGGACCGGGTGCGCGCGGGCGCGAAGCTGATCGTCGTCGACCCCCGCCGCACCGCCACCGCGGAGGCGGCCGACCTCTTCCTGCAGGTGCGCCCGGGCACCGACCTGGCCCTGCTCAACGGCCTGCTGCACCTGCTGGCCGGGCGCGGCGCCCTCGACGAGGAGTTCATCGCCACCTGCACCGAGGGCTGGGAGGCGATGGCGCCGCTGCTGGCCGACTCCCCGCCGCAGCGGGTCAGCGAGATCACCGGCATCCCCGAGGCCGACCTGCACCGGGCCGCCGACCTCATCGCCGGGGCGGTGGAGTGGACCAGCCTGTGGACGATGGGGCTCAACCAGAGCACCCGCGGGACCTGGAACACCAACGCGCTGGTCAACCTGCACCTGGCGACCGGGGCGATCTGCCGCCCCGGCAGCGGGCCGTTCTCGCTGACGGGGCAGCCGAACGCCATGGGCGGTCGGGAGATGGGGTACATGGGCCCGGGCCTGCCCGGGCAGCGCTCGGCCCTCGACCCCGACGACCGCGCGTTCACCGAGCGGGCCTGGGGCCTGGCCCCCGGCACCCTGCGCGCCGAGGGCGGCGCCGGGACCGTCGACCTGTTCCAGCGCATGGCGGCCGGCGAGGTCAAGGCCTGCTGGATCATCTGCACCAACCCCGTGGCCTCCGTCGCCAACCGCCGCACCGTCGTGGAGGGCCTGGAGCGCTGCGAGTTCGTCGTCACCCAGGACGCCTTCGCCGACACCGAGACCAACGCCTACGCCGACGTGGTGCTGCCGGCGACGCTGTGGGCCGAGTCCGACCAGGTCGCGGTGAACTCCGAGCGCACCCTCACCCTGCTGCCGCAGGCCGCCGACCCGGCCGGCGAGGCGACGCCGGACTGGTCGCTCATCGCGCAGGTCGCCCGGGCGATGGGCTTCTCCGAGGGGTTCGAGCACACCAGCGCCGCGGAGGTCTTCGAGGAGATCCGCGGCTTCGCCAACCCGCGCACCGGCTACGACCTGCGCGGGGTGGACCACGAGCGGCTGCGCACCTCGCCGGTGCAGTGGCCCGCCCCGCCCGGGGACGACGCCGTGCGGCACCCGATCCGCTACCTCAACGACGGCGTCGGGCGCGAGGTCGTCGTCCACCCCGACGGGACCCGTCCCCGGGCGGTGTTCGCGACCCCCTCCGGGCGCGCGGTCTTCCACCCCCGCCCCCACCTGCCGCCAGCGGAGCTGCCCGACGACGAGCACCCCTTCGTCCTCAACACCGGCCGCGTGCAGCACCAGTGGCACACCCTCACCAAGACGGGCAAGGTCGCCAAGCTCAACGCGCTGAACCCCGGGCCGTTCCTGGAGGTGAACCCGCAGGACGCGCAGGCGCTGGGGATCGCCGAGGGCGACCGCGTCGAGGTCGTCTCCCGGCGCGGTCGGGCGGTGCTGCCGGCCGTCGTCACCGACCGCGTGCAGCCGGGCTCCTGCTTCGCCCCCTTCCACTGGAACGACGCCTTCGGGGAGTACCTGGCCGTCAACGCCGTCACGAACGACGCCGTCGACCCCGACAGCTTCCAGCCGGAGTTCAAGGTCTGCGCGGTGCGGCTGG
>NZ_JAAALL010000247.1 GCF_009906315.1 Kineococcus vitellinus
GTCCTGCCCGCCGTCCTGCCCGCCGCCCTCGCCGGCGCCCCGCAGCGCATCGACGCCCACCTCGTCGACTACCTGCTCGTCGCCTTCTACTTCGTCGTGGTGCTCGGCATCGGCCTCATCGCCCGCCGCAGCGTCTCCTCCAGCCTCGACTTCCTGCTCTCGGGGCGCAGCCTGCCCGCGTGGGTCACCGGCCTGGCGTTCGTCTCGGCGAACCTGGGCGCCACCGAGCTGCTGGGCCAGGCCGCCAACGGCGCCCAGTTCGGCGAGCAGGCGTTCCACTACTACTGGATCGGCGCGATCCCGGCGATGGTGTTCCTCGCGCTGGTGATGATGCCGTTCTACTACGGCTCGAAGGTCCGCTCGGTGCCCGAGTTCCTCGGCCGCCGCTTCGACGCCAAGACCCAGCGCCTGCAGGGCGTCCTGTTCGCGGTGGCCTCCGTGCTGCTGGCCGGCGTCAACCTCTACGCGATGGCCATCGTCGTCAACGCCCTGCTCGGCTGGCCGACGTGGCTGGCGATCGTCGTCGCGGGCGTCATCGTGCTCGCCTACACCTTCCTCGGCGGGCTGTCGGCGGCCATCTACAACGAGGTGCTGCAGTTCTTCGTCATCGTCGTGACGATGGTCCCGATCACGCTGGTCGGCCTGCACCGCGTCGGCGGCTGGGACGGCCTCGTGGGCCGGCTCACCGCCCAGGGCAGCACGGAGATGCTCGAGCCCTTCCCGGCGCAGGAGCTCACCGGCATCGGCTCCTCGATCGGCTCGACGATCGGCGTCGTCCTCGGTCTCGGCTTCGTGACGAGCTTCGGCTACTGGACGACGAACTTCACCGAGGTGCAGCGCGCGTTCTCGGCCCGCAACGCCTCCGCCGCCCAGCGCACCCCGCTCATCGCCGCGATCCCGAAGGCGCTCGTCGCCCTCGTCATCATCATCCCCGGCATGGTCGCCGCCGTGCTCATACCCGGCATCGAGAGCCTGAAGCAGGGCCTGCCCAGCGACGTCACCTACAACGACGCCGTGCCGATGCTGCTGCGCGAGCTGCTGCCCAACGGCTTCCTCGGCGTCGCGCTCGCGGGTCTGCTCGCGGCCTTCATGGCCGGCATGGCGGCCAACGTCAGCTCGTTCAACACGGTCTTCACCTACGACCTGTGGCAGGACTGGCTGCGCCCGGGCCGCGACGACGCGCACTACCTGAGGGTGGGCCGCGCGGTCACCGTCATCGGCACCGTGCTGGCGATCGGCACCGCGTTCATCGCCGCCGGCTTCACGAACATCATGGACTACATCCAGACGCTGTTCTCGTTCTTCAACGTCCCGCTGTTCGCGGTGTTCGTCTTCGGGCTGTTCTGGAAGAAGCTCACCGGTTCCGGGGGCTTCTGGGGCCTGGTCAGCGGCACCCTGGGCGCCGTGACGATCTTCGTCCTCAACCAGGTCGGCGTCCTGTCGCTGTCCGGGCAGGGCTCGAGCTTCCTCGGCGGCGGCGTCGCCACCGTCCTGGCGGTGCTGGTGGGCTGGGTCGTCTCGCGCGGCGGCACCCCGAAGCCGGAGGCCGAGCTGAACGGCCTGGTCTGGTCGCTCACCCCGGCATCCGTGCGCGCGGTGCCGCGCGAGGCCGGCTGGTACCGCTCCCCCGCCGTGCTGTCCGTCCTCGTCCTCGCCCTGGCCGTCGCCGGCTACGTGCTGTTCGCGGTGGTCTGAGCCGCTGCGGGCGGCCGCTCAGCCGCCCAGACCGCCCGGCTGCCGGACGCCGTTGACGGACAGGTCGTACGGCGCCGCCGAGGCGGGCGCCGACTCGGTCGGGTCGTCGGCGGTCACCACGACCGCGGCGACGTCGGGCTTGAAGCCGAGGACCTTGTCGACGGGAGCGGCCGTCGACCAGCCCCAGCGGGTCTGCACGACGGGCAGCTGGACGACCGAGACGCGCTTGGCGTCGTAGCCGACGAGCTGCACGGTCCAGCCGGCCACCGGGACCGGGTGGGCCTGCGTGATCGACTGCCACGTCGACAGGTCGGTGGCGCGCTCGAGCGGCTGCCCGCCCACGGCGACGGAGCGGACGGTGACGCCCGGCTCGTCGACACCGCCGTCGGTGAGGTACCGCAGCGCGATCTGCACGTCCTGGCCCGCGTACGCGGAGGCGTCGTACGTCTGCACCCCGGAGACCCGCCCCGTCAGCCCGGGCAGGGCGGCGCTGATGCGCGGTTCGGTGCCGGCGTCCTCGGAGGTGGTGGCCTCGCTGGACAGCGACACCCAGCCGCCCTTCGCGGGATCGAAGACCTGCACGACGAAGAAGTCGTAGCCCTCCTCCGCCGCCACGTCGAGGTCGAGAGCGATCGTCGGGTCCTGCGCGGGGACGGTCACGGTGCGCACCAGGCCGCGGTCGAAGGAGCTGCCGCTGCCGGAGACGAGGGCGCCGTCCCCGACGGTCCACTCCACCGGCGTCGTCGGGTAGCTCTTCGCACCGTTGAAGGTGACCAGGCCGTTGGACAGGTAGCCGCGGCGGTCGCGCAGCCGGACGTAGTCCGCGCCGTTGACCGGCGCACCGGGCGAGGCGTGCGACTGCGGCGAGTCCCAGTTCACCTTCGCCGACAGCGAGGCGGTGCTCAGGGCCGCGGCGCCCTTGCCGAACTTGGTCCTGGCACCGCGGTCGAGGGCGTTGTCCACGGCCATCGCGGCCACGAAGTCGTGCAGGACGTCCTGCGCGCTCTGGCGGTGCCCGAAGCGGTCCAGGACCGCGTCCAGGCCGACGAGGCCGCCCTCGGGCTCGTCGTGCAGGGCCTTCATGAACGGCTCGCCGCCGAAGTGGTCGTGCACGTAGAGCATGAACGCGTACGCGCTGCCGTAGTCGGCCAGGATCTCCGGGTCACCCTGCTCGCCCCACTGCGTGAGCGACTGCTCGGGGCCGCCGTAGCCGGGCTGCTCGTCGAAGCCGAGGAAGGTCTGGATGTAGCTGTCCGCCTCCTCGGTGTCCGGCGCGGGCCGGGGGTCGGAGAAGTCGAGCAGGTCCTCGGCCCACATCGACAGCCCCTCGTTGACCCAGGACACCTCGTCGGGGTCGGCGTAGTACTCCAGCAGGTGCTGGTACTCGTGGCCGAACGTCCCCTCGTAGGTGCGCGGCGACGGCCTGCCCAGGCTCGAACCCTGGAGGAGTTCCGCGCACGCCCGGTAGTCGGCGTCGCCGGAGTCGTCCGGCGGGTTGGCGCCGGTGCGGTGCAGCCAGTCGAAGCCGTCGATCGTCATGACGTTGCGGTCGAGCAGCTCGTTGAACGTCGAGTAGAAGAACCCGGCGATGTACGTGCGGCCGTTCTCGTTCGTCGGGTCGAAGTAGTTCTGGTCGCGCACGTTGTCGATGAGGGCGACGGTGCGCCGGCCCTCGCCGCTCCAGTAGTCCGCCGGGTAGGCGCCCTCGAGCGCCTCGTCGAGCAGCGCGCCGCTGCCGTCGCGCTCGGGGGCCGTCGAGAACGCCCGCGACTCCGCGGGCAGGATCGTCTCGTCGAACTCCCGCACGAAGTCGGCGACCTGCTCGTCGCCGATGCGGGTGAGCTCCCCGCCGCCGACCTCGTTGCGGCAGTCGCCCTCGGGGAACGACAGGTCGTCGGCCACCCAGACCTCGATGTTCTCGCCGAGCCCGCGCAGGGTGTAGCCGCGGACGTCGATGCCGCTGCCGACGGTCTCGCCGTCGGGGGTCACGCCGCCGTCGACGAGCGAGGGCCAGTCCTTGCGCTCGCCGACGGCGAGCTCGCCGTCGGCGGCGCGCGGTGCGGCCAGGGTGCTGCGACCCGCGGCGGCGGAGCCGCTGTCGGCGACCAGCGGCAGCGGGGCGCCGCCGTTGTAGTCGCCGCCGAGCACCCGCACGTCCCCGGGTGCCTGCTGCGCCGACGTCCGCGGGGCCGCGGCGGCGGACACCGCGCAGACCGGGACGGCGAGCGCCGTGGCGCACAGCGCGGCCAGCGTCAGCCGGCCGCGGCGCGAGGGGTCGAGACCCATGCATCTCCTCCATGATCGAGCCGGCGGCCGGGCGGTCTTCACCCTGAAGGCCCAGCGCCAGTACGTGGCGTGAGCTTCCACTACGCAGAGCGAGGCCACAAGAGGCCCGGCCGAACCAGTTGGCAGGATGTCCCGGTGCCCTACCGCGTGATGACCGTCTGCACCGGCAACATCTGCCGCTCCCCGATGGCCGAGGTGGTGCTGCGCGAGCGCTTCGCCGCCGCCGGCCTCGCCGACGAGGTCGTCGTCGACTCCTCGGGGATCTCCGACGAGGAGGACGGCAACCCGGTGGACCGGCGGGCGGCCTCGGTGCTGCGCGAGCACGGCTACGAGGTGCCGCGCCACCGCGCGCACCGGGTGACGCCCGAGGAGATCGCCTCCCGGGACCTGCTGCTGGCCATGACGGCCCGGCACGCGCGCTGGCTGCGCACCCAGGCCCCGGACGCGGCGGCGGCCGGGCGGGTGCGGGTGTACCGCTCCTTCGACCCCGCCGCCCCGGCCACCGCGGGCCCCGGCGCGCTCGCCGACGAGTCGGCGCTCGACATCGACGACCCCTGGTACGGCGACCGCAGCGACTTCGAGACCACGCTGGAGCAGGTCGAGGCCGCCGCCGACGCCGTCGTGGCGCACGTGCGCGAGCAGCTCGCCCGGCGCTGACCGCGGCGCTCAGACGGGCGCCGCCCACAGGCTCGAGGACGCCACCGGCACGTAGCCGGCGCGCTCGTACAGCCCGACGGCGCCGGAGGGGTTCTCGCTGTCGACGTCGAGGACGACGGCGGCCATCCCGGCCGCGGCCGCGCGCCGGGCGACGGCCGCCAGCAGCAGCGTGGCCAGGCCGCGCCCGCGGTGGCGGCGGCGCACCCCCAGGTGGCCGAGCTCGGCCTGCGGGAAGCCCAGGGCGGGCCAGTCGCCGGGGTGGGCGTGGACGTCGGCGTAGGCGGCGACCTCGCCGTCGGGGTCGAGGACGAGCAGGCTCAGGTCGCGGCGGTGCTCCGGGCTGCCGGTGACGAAGGCGCTCCAGTCGGCGCGGCTGAGCGGCTGCGAGCCCCAGTGGTCGGCGAACACCTCGTTGTGGACGGTGCGCAGCCGCTCGTCGACGTGCTCGAACGGCACGCCGAGCAGCGCACCGGCCTCCTCCAGGGCGACGAGGCGGAAGCCCGGCGGCGCCGCGCGCGCGGGCGGCGGCCCGGGGCGCAGGTCCAAGCGCATCGTGGAGAAGAACCGGCGCACCCGCAGGCCGTGCCGCTCGCACAGCGGGCGCAGGTCCTCGCGGCCCTCGTCCACCCACACCTGCAGCTCCCCGGGCACCTCGCGCCCCAGCTCCGCGCGCCGCGCGGCGGCGCGCCCGGCCGCGGTGGCCCGGCCCCACGCCAGCAGGGCCGTGCCGACCCCCCGCCCGCGCCAGGCGGGGTCCACGACGCCGTCGAGCACCAGGCGCAGCTGGGAGACGTCCCCCAGCCGCAGCCCCACCACGGCCGCCGCGCGCAGCTCGCCGGCCGCGTCGACGCCGGCCAGGCCCTGCCGCCGCGCGTCGAAGCCCTCGGCGGTCAGGACCGAGCGCAGCCGCTCCTCGCTGTCGCGGCAGGGGGGCCGGTCGACGGCCGCGGCGCGCTCCTGCAGCCGCCACCAGGCGGCGGCGTCGTCCTCGGCGAGCGGGCGGGTGCGCAGCCCGGGCAGGGTGTCCACCCCTCCTGGCTACGCCCGCCGGCGCCGACGCCGCAAGGGTCCCGCCGCGGCGCCCGGGCGGCGCCTCAGAAGAGCCGGCCGGCCTCGTCGGCGGCGGGCTCCTCCAGGGAGAGCAGGAAGCGCTTGCGCCACAGCCCCCCGGCGTAGCCGGTGAGCGCGCCGTCGGCGCCGACGACGCGGTGGCAGGGCACGACGATCGACAGCGGGTTGCGCCCGTTGGCCAGGCCGACGGCCTGCGCGTACCCGGGACCGCCGAGCGCGCGCGCCAGCTCGCCGTAGCTGCGGGTCTGCCCGTGCGGGATCTCCCGCAGCGCCGCCCACACCCGCCGGCTAAAGGCGTCGCCGCGGGGGGCCAGCGGCAGCTCGAAGCGCGTGCGCTCCCCCGCGAAGTACTGCGCCAGCTGCCCGCGCAGGTCCTCGAAGGCGCCGTCGTCGCGCTCGTGCAGCTCCAGCGGCACGCCCCCGCGGTGGTCGGCGAACCAGACCCCCACCAGGCCGTCCCCGCTGCGGGCGGCCGTCAGCTCCCCCACCGGGGACTCCAGCACCGTCCAGCGCACGCGCACCCCGGTACGGTGCCAGACATGGCCACCCCTCCGCTGCCCGCGCACGTCGTCGACCTCCTGCGCAAGCCCAACGCCGCCGTCATGGCGACGATCCACCCCGACGGCCACCCCGTCACCGTGGCGACCTGGTACCTGCTGCAGGACGACGGCCGGGTGCTGCTCAACCTCGACGCCGCCCGCGCGCGGCTGCGGCACCTGCGCGAGGACCCGCACGTCTCGCTGACGGCGCTGGCCGAGGGCGACTGGTACACCCACGTCAGCGTGCAGGGCCGCGCCGTCGAGGTCCGCGACGACACCGACCTCGCCGACATCGACGCGCTGTCCACCCACTACACCGGCTCGCCGTACCCGACCCGGGACCGCGCCCGCGTCAGCGTGCTCGTGGAGGTCGAGCGCTGGCACGGCTGGGGCGCGGTCCCGGGTCGGGTACGGCG
>NZ_JAAALL010000248.1 GCF_009906315.1 Kineococcus vitellinus
GGCCACCGAGGGCGGGCGGCCGGTGGCCACCGCCTACGCGGTCCGCTCCGCCGGCCGCGCCGGCCCCGCCGTGCTGCTGGCCGGGGTGGCCGTCGTCCCCGCCGCGCGGCGGCGCGGCATCGCGGCCGGCACCTCCTCGTGGCTGCTGGCGCGGGCCTTCGCCGCGGGCGCGGCCCTGGCGCACCTGCAGCCCGACGACGAGCGCGCGGCGCGGGTGTACCGGCGGCTGGGCTTCACCGAGGTCCCCGGCCTGCAGATCCGCTCGCCGGACCCCGAGCGCGAGCCGGCCCGTCGTTAGGCTGGCCCGGCCCGTCCGTCGAAGGGGAGCCGCGTGCCCAAGAAGAAGTCCCGTCGCACCGCGGTGCGCGCCCGCCCCGCGGGCCTGTCGCCGCTGCGGACGGGCGGCCGCGCGCTCGGCGCCCTGCAGGTGCCGTTCCGCCGCTTCCTGGAGGCCGAGCAGGAGGAGGACGAGCGCGAGGGCGAGGTGGGCCTGCCCGTCGGCGACCTCGAGGCGCGGCTGATGGAGTCGCTGGGCTGGCTGCTCATCGACGCCGGCGTGGAGCCCGAGCCCGACTCCGCGGACTCCTTCCGCGCCGCCGACCTGCAGGTGCTGCTCAGCGAGCTCGTGCCCGCCGTCGCCGAGCACAACGGGCTGGACCCGCAGGAGCTCGTCGACGAGACCCGCGTCGCCTGGACGACCTACCTGATGTTCCTGGGGGAGTCCGGTGCCTGGCGCGGGGAGCCGGAGGAGCTCGCCGACTGCCTGGACGTCGCCTCCGGCGGTGTCGGGGGCGCGGCCTCCGGCCAGGCGAGCGTGCTGGACGCGCTGCAGGCCGCCGAGGTGGCCGTGCCGCTGGAGCGCCGGCTGGAGGACCTGCTCTCGGTGCCCGTGGTGGCCGCGGTGGTGGCGGTCCACGACCGGCTGGCCGCGGGCGTGGACCTCGGCGAGGACCCGCTGGAGGGACCCGCGGCCGTGGTCCGCGAGGCGCTGGCCCCCTTCGGCGACGCCCTGGACGCGGACACGCTGTGGATCGACTGGCAGCGCTCGGAGCTGGTCACCGCCGTCGGCGGGCGCACCGCCGTAGAGGCCGCCGACCACCCCGAGCACCGCTTCGCCGTCGCCACGAGCGCCCTGCGCGCCGTGGTGGAGGAGGCCCTGGCGGCCTCGGCGAGCCCGGCGGGCGTGGTGGGCGCCCTCGCGGTCGTCGCCTCCAGCGTGCTGGACCCGCTGACGACCGGCGGGCTGCGCGAGGTCATGGCCCGCACCGGCGACGAGGAGCGGCTGGCGGACGCGCTGGCCACCGTCGCGCGCCTGGTCGAGCTCGGCGTCCTGTCCCCGGTGGAGCCGTGGACCGCGCGCGCCGGGCTGGCCTCCGCCGTCCACGACGTCGTCGCCGGGTACTTCGCTGCGGGGGACGAGGACGACGACGAGGACGACGGGAACGAGGAGGAGGGGGGCGGGGAGCGCGACGCCGGCGCGGTGGCGGAGGCGGCCCGGGCGTGAGCGCCGCCGGGCGCGGCGCGGTGCGCATCGGCACGTCCGGGTGGAGCTACGACCACTGGGACGGGGTGCTCTACCCGCCGCGCACCCCGGTGCGCGCCCGGCTGGAGCACTACGTGCGCGCCTTCGACACCGTCGAGGTCAACACCAGCTTCTACCGCTGGCCGCCGCCGGCGACGTTCGCGGGGTGGGCCGGGCGGTTCCCGCCCGGTTTCACCGCGGCGGTGAAGGCCTCGCGCTTCCTCACCCACTACCGCCGCCTCGGCGACCCGGACACCTGGCTGGAGCGGGTGCGGGAGGGGCTGGCCGCCCTCGGCCCGCACGCGGGACCGCTGCTCGTGCAGCTGCGTCCCGACCACGCGCGCGACGACGAGCGCCTGGAGCGCTTCCTGGAGCGGGTGCCCGCCGGGGTGCGGGTCGCGGTGGAGTTCCGCCACGGCAGCTGGGACGCCGACCCCGTGGCCGACGTCCTCACCCGCCACGGCGCCGCCTGGTGCGTCACCGACGGCGCGGGCCTGCCGACGGCCCGCCGGCTGACCACCGACGTCGGCTACCTGCGCCTGCACGGTCCCGCCGACCAGCCCCGCTACGCCGGCGGCTACTCCGAGCAGCAGCTGCGCGGCTGGGCGGACCTGCTGGAGCGGTGGCGCACCGCGGCGCACCGGGTGTACGTCTACTTCGACAACGACATCGGCGGCCACGCCGTCCACGACGCCCGGCGGTTGCGGGAGCTGCTGCGGCAGGAGGAGGGCTGAACGCTGCCGAACGGGTGCACCGGGGCTCATGCCGGGGGCGGGAGCTGCCGATGCGTGGACGTGTCCTCCGGTGAGTCCCCCGACGACCTGCAGCAGGTCCTGGCCGACGCGGCGGTGCGCAGCGTCTTCCAGCCGATCGTCGACCTCGAGGGCGGCCGGGTCGTCGCCTACGAGGCCCTGGCCCGCGGCCCGAAGGGCCTGCTGGAGCGGCCCGACGCGCTGTTCGCGGCGGCCCGCGAGCAGGGGCTGCTCGCCGAGCTCGACCAGGCCTGCCGCGTCGCGGCGTTCCGCGGCGCCATCGAGACCTCCCTCGTCGCCCCGCTGACGCTGTTCGTCAACGTCGAGCCCGAGGTGCTGGACACCGCGCCGGTGGAGGAGCTGCTGGCGATCGCCGACGCCGCCCCCGGCGGCCTGCGCGTCGTCGTGGAGATCACCGAGCGGGCGCTGGCGGCCCGCCCGGCGGAGCTGCTGCGCACGGTCGCGCGGGTGCGCGACCTCGGCTGGGGCGTCGCCCTCGACGACGTCGGCGCCGACCCGCTGTCGCTGGCGTTCATGCCGCTGCTGCGCCCCGACGTCGTCAAGCTCGACCTGCGCCTGGTGCAGGAGCGCCCCGGGCCGGCGGTGGCCCAGATCATGAACGCCGTCAACGCCTACGCCGAGGAGACCGGCGCCCTGGTGCTCGCCGAGGGCATCGAGGACGAGCGGCACCTGCTGACCGCCCGCGCCCTCGGCGCGCGGCTGGGCCAGGGCTGGATGTTCGGGCGCCCCGGCGCCGGTCCCGTGGACGGCCTGGAGCACGGCGAGCTCGTGCTGCCCGCCCCGGCCGCGGGTCCCGACCCGGCCGGTTCCTCGCCGTTCGCGCTGCTGCCGGCCGGCACCGCGCTGCGGCGCGGGCCGAAGCCGCTGCTCATCGAGGTGAGCAAGCACCTGGAGCGGGAGGCGCTGCGGCTGGGGGAGACCGGCGTCGTCGCCGCCACCTTCCAGGAGGCGCGGCACTTCACGCCCGCCACCACCGGCCGCTACCGCGACCTGGCCGAGCGGGTCGGCTTCGTCTGCGCGCTGGGGGAGGGGCTGCCACCGGTGCCGCTGCCGGGCGTGCGCGGGGCGACGCTGGCCGCCGACGACGCCGTGCGCGGCGAGTGGGACGTCGTGGTCCTCGGCCCGCACTTCGCCGCGGCGCTGCTGGCCCGCGACCTCGGCAGCACCGGGGCCGACGCCGAGCGCAGCTTCGAGTTCGCGCTCACCTACGACCGGCCCACCGTCGTCGCCGCCGCCCACGCGCTGCTCTCGCGCGTGGTGCCGCGCCCGCTCGCGCCGGTCCGCCCGGCCGCGGGCACCCGGCCCGCGGGCGCCCGGCCCGCCGAGCCGCCCGCGGTGCTCGGCAACCTCACCGGCGCCTTCCCCACCGCCCCCGACGGGGTGCTGCACCGCGCGCTGGCGGCCACCGGCAACGGCGTCTCCATCGCCGACGTGCGCCGCCCCGACGAGCCGCTGGTCTACGTCAACGCGGCCTTCGAGCGGCTCGCCGGGTTCCCGGCCGCCGACCTGCTGGGGCGCAACTGCCGCTTCCTGCAGGGACCCGACACCGACCCGGCCACCGTCGCCGCGATCCGCCGGGCCATCGCCGCCGGCGAGGAGTGGCACGGCGTCCTGCGCAACGTGCGCGGACCGCAGCGCACCGGGTGGTGGAACGAGGTGCACCTGTCGCCGGTGCGCGACGAGCACGGCCGGCTCGTGCAGTACGTCGGCGTCCAGAACGACGTCACCGACCGGGTGCAGGCCCAGCGCGACCTGGAGGTCGAGCGGGACCGCTCGCGCGCCTGGGCGGCGCGGGTGGAGGAGCTGGCCGCCACCGACGCGCTGACGGGGCTGCCCAACCGCCGCCGCATCGCCGAGCAGGTCGAGAGCGCGCTGTGGGAGGCCCGCGTCGGCGGTGGCGCGCTGGCGCTGCTGTTCTGCGACCTCGACGGGTTCAAGGCCGTCAACGACGGCCTCGGCCACGCCGCGGGCGACGACCTGCTCGTGGAGGTCGCCGGCCGGTTGCGCGGCGCGCTGCGCCGCGGCGACCTGCTCGCGCGCCTGGGCGGTGACGAGTTCATCGTGGCGCTGCCCGGGCTGGAACCGGCGCGCGCGGCCGCCGACGCGGCCGCCGTCGCCGCCCACCTGCGCGAAGCCGTCGCGCGGCCCGTGCGGCTGAGCGGCCCGGACGGGCCGGTGCAGGTGGGCGTGGGCGTCAGCGTCGGCGTCGGCGCCTGGCCCGCCGACGGCGACGGGTTCGCGGCCCTGCTGCACGCCGCCGACGTGGCGATGTACGAGGACAAGCGGGCGCGCCGGGGTGCGGGCGTCCCCGCGGGCGCGGCGGTGCGGGGCGCCCGGGACTGACCGGGTGGAGCCCCCGGCCTCACGGGGCGCCGGGGGCGGGGTGCTCGCGGCGGTACTCGCTGGGGGCCGTGCCCAGCACCGCGCGGAAGTCGCGGGTCAGGTGCGCGTGGTCGGCGTAGCCGAGCTCGGCGGCGAGCGCGGCGAGGTCGGTGCCGGGGTCGGTGCGCAGCCGCTCGGCGGCCTCCTGCAGCCGGCGGCGGCGGACCATCGCCGCCGGTGGCAGCCCGACGTGGCGGCGGGCCAGCCGCTGCAGCGTGCGCACCGAGATGCCCAGCCGGGAGGCCGCGTCCTCCAGCCGCAGCACCGAGGGGTCGCCGTCGAGCAGGTCGGCCACCGCGTTCGCCAGCCGCGCCTCCGCGGGCACCTCGGGGACCCGGGCGGCGAGCCAGCGGGCGAACTCCTCGACCGCCCGCCGCACCCCCTCCGCGGGCACCTGCGCGGTGCCCGCCGCGGTGGTGCCCGCCGCGGTGGTGCCCGTCGCGGTGGTGCTCATCGCGGCGCTCACGGCGGCGACGAGGTCGGGGGCGTCCACGCGCACGTACGCGTCGCGCAGCGCGCCGGGGTCGTCGGTGAGGGCGGGGACCGCCGCCGGGCGCAGCAGCGCCCCCACGGCCCAGCCGCGGCCGGTGATGTCGCGGTGCGAGCGGCGCGTCGTCGGTCCGGCGAGGGCGGCGAACGGCGTGCCGTCGCCGGGCTCCACGACGAGGTTGCAGGCGGGGTAGGCGACGACGTGCTGGCGCGAGGTCCGCCCGGGGTCGAGGTCCCACTGCGGGACCCAGAACCAGCGCACCAGCTCGGCCACGGCCGGCGGCGGCGGCAGCCGGGTGAACGTCGGCAGCCGTGCGGGGTAGAGGATCCCGCGGGTCGGCGCCGTCACGGGCCTCAGCGTAGGACCGCGCCGGGAGGTTGTCGCGAATCTGCAAGCCCCGCGCCCCGCCCGCGCGGCAGGCTCCCGCCATGACCGAGCAGACCACCGAGCAGACCACCGAGCAGACCAGCGGCCCCCGCCGCGCCGCCGACGGCGAGCACACCACCCGCGGGATCCCGCACGGCTCCACCAGCCTCACGCCGTTCCTGGCGGTGCCCCGGGCGCGCGAGGCCATCGCGTTCTACCGCGACGTCTTCGGCGCCCGCGTCGTCGACGTCACCGAGATGGGCGGCGTCGTCGTCCACGCCGACCTCGACCTCGGCCACGGCCACCTGCAGCTGGGTGAGCCCAACCCCGACTTCCACCTCGTGCCCGGCCCGGCCGGTGACGACGACTGCTTCTCCCTGGGCCTGTACTGCGAGGACGTCGACGGCGTGCTCGCCCGGGCGGAGGCGGCCGGGGCGGTGGTGCGCGAGCCGCCGACGGACTTCGTCTCCGGCGACCGCTTCGCCAGCGTCCGCGACCCCTTCGGGGTGCGCTGGTCGATCATGACGCGCGTGGAGGACCTCTCGGAGGCCGAGAGCGCGCGCCGGGTCGCGCAGTGGGCCGCCGACGCCGCCGGCTGAGCCGCCCCTCGTCCGTGATCTTCCTCCAGCGCAGCACGCTGGCCCCAGGTGCACCGTGGAAGATCACGGACGAGGGGGTGGGCAGGAGGTGCGGCCGCGGGGGAGCGCGGGTTAGCGTCGCCGGGTGAGCGGGCGCAAACCGGCGGGCATGCGCTTCGAGGACTGGGTGGAGCGCCAGGTCCGCGAGGCCACCGAGCGCGGGGAGTTCGACGGCCTGCGCGGCAGCGGCAAGCCGCTGCCGGGGCTGGACCGGCCGTTCTCCGCCGACGAGTGGGCCGCCGACAAGGCCCGCCGGGAGGGCTACGACGTCAGCGCGATGCTGCCGCCGGCGCTCGCCATGCGCCGCGAGCGCGAGGTGCTGCTGCGCGACGTCGGCGGGCTGCGCTCGCCGGCGGAGGTGCGGGCCGTGGTCGAGGACTTCAACGCCCGCGTGCGGGAGCTGTACCTGCGTCCCGCCGACGGCCCGCTCGTCGTCGTCGCCCCGCTCGACGCCGCCGCCCTCCTGGAGCGC
>NZ_JAAALL010000249.1 GCF_009906315.1 Kineococcus vitellinus
CGGCTTCCTCGGCGCCGGAGGAGAGCTGGGTGGCCACGGTGGTCAGTTCCTCCGAGGAGGTGGCCAGGGTGGTGGCGCCGCCGGCGATGGCGCGGATGGTGGCGCTCAGGCGCTCCATGGTGGCGTCCAGGGCGCTGGCCAGCTGCCCGACCTCGTCCTTGGTGGTGATGGCCACCCGCTGGTCCAGGCGGCCCTCGGCCAGGCCGCGGACCACGGTGAGGGTCTTGGCCAGGGGGCCGGCGATGGAGCGGGCGACGGCGATGGCGACGGCGGTGGCGATGGCCAGGGCGGCGGCGCCGATGACCAGGAGCAGGGTGACGGCGGTGTGGTAGTCGGAAGAACCCTGCTCGCCCAGGTCGGCGGCCGCCTGGGCCTCCGCGTCGCGCAGGACGCCCAGCTGTGCGGTGATCTCCTTGGCGATCGGTGCGGTCGTGCTGTCGCGCTCAGCGACGTAGGCGTCGATGTCCTTGTTCGTCGCAGCCGCGACGAGAGTCTCGCGGGAGGTGCGGTACTGGGCCAGCAGCTCCTCGACCTCGTCGCGGTCCTCGGCGCGGGCGTTCGGGCTGGAAGCCTGGTAGGCCTTCCACGCCTCGTCGTAGACCCCGTCAGCCCCAGCCATGGCGTCGAGCTGCTTCGCGGTCTGCTCGGGCGTGGAGGGCAGTGCGGCGCTGGTGATGTCCAGACGCATCTGCAGGAAGGAGGCCCGCACGTCACCCACGTACTGGACGGAAGCCACCCCGCTGGTGGACAAGCCGTGCAGGTTGGCCTGAGAGGAGCCCAGGCGGGAGATGCCGACCGCGACCACGACGGCCAGCAGCAGGCAGACGACGCCGAAACCGGCGAACAGCTTGGAGGCGACCTTCAGGTCGCGCAGGGTCGTCATCAGCGGGTGGCTCCTCAGGTGCAGCACGAAAGGCGGGTTGTTGACGCCTCACTCCTCCTTCGGTCGACACGTGTCGTTCTTGAGGCCGTGCCGAGGACCCGGTGCCGGTGGCCGGGTCCGCACCCCCGCCGCCGCTCCAGGGCGGGTGCCGGAGTGCCGACTGCTGATTCGTGAGCTCCTCGCCCAGGCGGTCGACCGGTCCGGCGCGCCACCTGCTCGCCCCCCTCCTCACGCTGGGGCTGCTCGCGGCGGCGGCCGTGCTGCTGCACCGGACCTTCCGCCACCACTCCTGGGCGGACCTGGGCGGCGACCTGCTGGCGCTCGGCCCGGGCGTCGTGCCGGCCGCCCTGGCCGCGACGGCGACCTCCTACCTGGCGATGACCGGCTACGACGCGCTGGCGCTGCGCTACATCGGGCACCCCCTGCCCTACCGCCGCTACGGCCTCGCCTCCTTCGTCGCCACCGCCTTCGGCAACAACCTGGGCGCCTCCGCGGTGGTGGGGGCGGCGCTGCGGGCCCGCGTCTACTCCAGCTGGCAGGTCCCCGGGTCCGCCATCACCCGGATCGTCGGCTTCAACGCGGTCACCCTGGCGCTGGGGGCCGCGGTGCTGGCCGGCAGCGGCATGCTGCTCGACCCGCGCACGGCCGGCCGGGCGCTGCACCTGCCGGGCGCCGCCGTCGTCGTCCTCGGCTCGCTGCTGCTGGCCTCCGTGGCGGGCTACCTCCTCTGGGCCTGCGCCGGGCGGCCGATCCGCTGGCGCGAGCGGCGCGTCGAGCGGCCCTCGCCCGCCCTGGCGGTGGCCCAGGTGCTGCTGTCGACGTTCGAGTGGCTGACCATGGCCGCGGCCCTGCACGTCCTGCTGCCCGCCGAGGGCAGGCTCCCGCTCCTCGCCTTCGCCGTCGCCTTCTCGATCGCCACCGTCGCCGGGCTGGTGACCGGCGTGCCCGGTGGGCTGGGGGTCTTCGAGACGGCGCTGGTGGTGCTCATCGGGTCGACGACACCGCCCGCGGGGCTCGCGGTCGCGCTGGTCGCCTACCGGCTCTGCTACTTCGTGCTGCCGCTGCTGCTGGCGGCCGTGCTCCTCGTCGTGCACGAGGTCCGCCGGTGCGGGGGTGCGGGCCGAGCCGAGCACCGGGACCCCCCGCGCCGGAACCCCCTGCGCCGGAACCCTCCGCGCCGGGCGCCTGCGCACCGGCCTCGTCCGCGCGCCCGCCCGCCGTGCTCACGCCCACCGTGCTCGCCCTCAGCGTCGCGGGCGCCGGCGTGTCCATGCTGGTGGTGGGGGACCTGCCCGGCCCCCGGGCCCTGGACCTCTCGGCGGTCACCATCAGCCTGGCCGGGTTGTCCGCCCTGCTCATGGCCCGCGGTCTGCACCGCCGGCTGAAGCGCGCCTGGGCGGCGACGCTCGCGCTGCTGGTCGCCGTCACGGGGATCGCCGCCGCGCACGGCGACCTGGTGCTGGCCGCCGCGACCGCCGTCCTCGCCCTCCTGCTGCTGCCGGCGCGCCCGGCGTTCCACCGCGGCGCCCTCTTCGCCCGGCCGCAGAACCCGGTGTGGCCGATCACCGCGGCCGTGCTGGTCGGGGTGGCCGTCTGGTGGCACGAGTTCAACGGCGCCGGCGGTGCGGTCGACGCGCCCCTGCTGGTGGCCTCGATCTCCGGCGACACCCCGGGAGCGGACCGGCTCACGATGGTCGCGGGCGCCGTCGGGGTCCTCATCGGCGGGCGCCGCCTCCTGAAGCCGGCTGCTCCCGGAGCGCGCGCCGCCGACGAGGAGGAGATGGCCCGGGTGGCGGACGTCGTCGCCCGGTCGGGGCGCTGCACCTCGCAGCTGGCCTTCACCGGCGACAAGCGCTTCCACTTCAGCCCCGGCGGGACGTCCTTCCTGATGTACCAGGTCGAGGGGCGCAGCTGGGTGGTCATGGGCGACCCGGTGGGCGACCCGGCCGACTTCCGCGAACTGGTCCGCAGCTTCCTGGAGGAGACCGACCGCCACGGCGGCCGGCCGGTCTTCTACAACGTGCTCGCCGACCACGCCGACCTCTACCGCGAGTGCGGGCTGAGCCTGGCCAAGCTGGGGGAGGAGGCCGTCGTCCCGCTCGGGGAGTTCACCCTCAGCGGCAAGACCAGGGTGGGTCTGCGCAACTGCCGCAACAAGTCCCAGCGCCTGGGCCTGGCGGTCGAGTTCGTCGCGCCGCAGGACGTCGAGGCGCTGCTGCCCGCCCTGCGCGAGGTGTCCGAGGCGTGGCTCGCGCACCGCAACGGCAAGGAGAAGCGGTTCTCCCTGGGCGCCTTCGACGAGGACTACGTCCGCCGCTTCCCGCTGGTCGTGGCGCGCCAGGAGGGGCGGGTCGTCGCCTTCGCGACCCTGTGGGTCGGCGGGGACGGCCGGGAGGTGCAGGTCGACCTGATGCGCCGCCTGCCCGACGGCCCCCGCACCGTGATGACCTTCCTGTTCGTCGAGTGCATCCTGTGGGCCAAGGAGAACGGCTGCACGTCGTTCAGCCTGGGGGTGGCGCCGCTGGCGGGGCTGCGCACCGGCGCCACCGCCTCCTGCTGGGACCGGATCGGGCACCTGCTGTGGACCCACGGCGAGCGGTTCTACAACTTCAAGGGCCTGCGGGCCTTCAAGCAGGGTTTCCAGCCCCGCTGGCGCACCTGCTACGTGGCCGCCCCCGGGGGGCTGGCCCTGCCGACGGTCATGCTGGACGTGGCGGCGCTGGTCGGCGGCGGGATCCGCGGGGTGGTCCGGGGCTGACCGGGCGGGCGCCCGCCCGCTCCCGGCGGCACCCCCTGGGGAACCACCGGGGGAACCGCTGCGGTCGCAGCCCTTGCGCATCGCACGGGGACGCGCACACTGGTCCCACGAGCTGGTCCGCGACGCTGCTGTCGGTCCGTGGGGGTGTCCATGTCCTGGTCCCTGCCGCTCCTGCCGCGCGGGGTGCGCACCGGCCGGGGAGCCGGTGCACCCGACGGGGTCCCGCTGCTGAGCCGGGGCCGGCACCGCGGCCCGCGCCAGGGCGCCTGCTTCATGGAGCTGGCCTCCCACCTGGCCGGTGAACCCTGGAGCGACCACCCCGCGTGCACCCACCCGCTGCTGGCCGCCGTGGCCCGCGACGTCAACGACCGCACCTCCGACGCCGCCCGCCCGCTCCTGCTCGAGCTGGTGCCCTCGGTCGTCGGGTCGCGCGGCGAGGACCCGTGGATCGACGTGCGCATCGCCCGCCTGGCCGCGGTGGCCGCCCTCCCGGTGGTCGCCGAGGAGCGCCAGCGCGTCCTGGCGGTGGGGTTGCTGAGCACCGAGCGGGTGGCGGCCCGGCTGGCGGGCGGTGCGGTGCGCCGGGACGCGGCCGTCGCCGCGGCGCTGCGGCAGGCGCCGGGCGCGGAGCGCTGGGCCGAGCGGTTCGCCCGCCTGCACGGGCAGGACGCGGACGCCGCTCCGGCGCAGTTCCGCCGCGTCGTCGCGCCGCGCATCGTCGCCTGCGCCACGGAGGGCATCGCGCGCGCCTGCGTGCCCGACGCCGACCGCAGGCTGCGTGAGCTGCTGACCGCGGCGATCGAGGCGTGCGCGGCCCGCCCGCAGCCGCGCGCCGCGAGCGCCCCGGTGGCGGCCCGTGAGCACCAGGTCCCCTCCGCCTGCTGACGCCTCCCCGGGCTCCGCGCAAACCCCGGCGCGCGGGCGGTCGCGGCTGCCACACTCGCGGCGATCAGCCACCACCGCCTCGTCCACGGAGGGACCCGTGACCCCGAGCACGCCTGCCGGCACGTCCACCGGCACGTCCGAGAGCACGTCCGCGCGCCGGCCGCGGGTGCTGCCCGCGCTGCTGCTGGCGCTCCCGCTGCTCGCGACGGCGGCCGCCGCCCCGGCCGCCGCCGCCCCCGAACCCGGTTTCGAGACGCTCACCCCGGTCTGCGCGCCGGCGCCGCCCGTGCAGCACCCGGGCTGCGCCGGCGCGCGCAGCTACCGGGGCGCGCCGCTGCCCAGCGGGACGCCCGGGCAGCTGGTGCGGCTGAGCGGTCCGGACCGCTTCGCGACCGCCGTCGAGATCGCCGAGCACGGCTTCCCCGAGGCGGACGTCGCGGTCCTCGTCAGCGGTGAGGACGCCCACCTCGTCGACGCCCTCTCCAGCGCTCCGCTGGCGCGCAGCCTCGCCGCGCCGGTGCTGCTCGCCAGCCGCGACGGCCTGCCCGCGGCCACCGCCGCCCACCTCTCCGGTCGCGGGGTGCGCTCGGTGCTGCTGATCGGCGGTCCGGACGCCCTCGGCGAGGGGGTGGTGCAGCGGCTGCGGGAGCTCGGCGTGACGGACGTGCAGCGCGTCGCCGGCCCCGACCGCTACGCCACCTCGCGGGCCGTGGCAGCGCTGGTGCCGCGCGCCGCCCACGGGTGGGTGGCCTCCGGCGAGGACGCCCACCTCGTCGACGCGCTGGCCGCCGCGGGGGTGGCCGCCCGGCTCGGCGAACCGCTGGTGGTCGTGGCCGACGACGACCCGATCCCCGCCGGGCAGCTGCTGGCGGCGCGGGGCGTCACCTCCACCACGGTCGCCGGCGGCCCGGCCGGGGTGACCCCGGAGGCGCTGGCGCCCCTGCCCGCCCCGCACCGCGCCGCGGGCGTCGACCGCTACGGCACCGCCGCCGCCCTCGCGCAGGAGGGGGTGGACCGCGGGACGCTCGCCACCGACGTCGTCCTCGCCCCCGGCGTCCAGGGGCACCTGGTGGACGCCCTGGCCGCCGGGGCGCTCGGCCGCGGCACGCTGCTCGTGGGCGACGAGCCGTCGGCCCAGGAGGTCGTCGAGGCGTGGTTCGACACCCACGGCCTCGGGCGCGCGGCGGCCGTCGGCGCGGTGGAGGTCGAAGGTGGCGCCTCCTGAGCGGAGCGCCGGTCGTGCGGTCGGTCGCGCGGTCGGTCGCCCCGTCGGTCGCCCCGTCGATCGCGCGGTCGGAGGTCCCCCGTGCTGATGGCCGACCGGGCCGCGCTGCTCCTGCTGGACGCCGGCGGCCGGCGGCTGCTGCCCGCTCGTTCGGCGCGGGCGCTGCTGGCGGGGGCCCTGCTGTGCGAGCTCGTGCTGGCCGGGCGGCTGGAGGCCGATCCCGACGCGGACGCGCTGCGGGTGCTGCCCGCACCCCCCGCGGGTGGGCAGCAGCCGCCGCGCCTGGAGGCGGTGGCGGCCCGGCTCGCCCAGCGCCCGCTGCCGGCCCGCCGGGCCGTGCGGGCCGTGGCGGGCGGCCCGGTCTGGGAGGAGGCGGTGGCGGCGCTGGGGAAGGCAGGCGCGGTGCGCGAGGTGCGCGGTCGGCGGTCGCTGCTGTGGTCCTCGGTGCGCTGGCCGGCCGAGGAGGCCGCGCACCTGCCGGTGCAGCGGGAGGTGCGCGAGGCGCTGGTGGCCGCCTCCCGGCGCCGGCGGGCGCTGGTGGTGGACCCGGGGACGGCCTGCCTGGTGCTGCTGCTGTCGGCGGCCGGGTGCCTGGGCGCGGTGGTGCCGGGGCTGCCGGCCGACCTGGAGCCCGAGGAGGCCATCGACGAGGCCGCCGAGGCCCTGGCGCAGGCGCTGGAGCGGGCGGGCGCGCTGCCCGAGGCGGCGGTGGAGGCGCTGGAGGGCGTCCAGGTCGCTGTGGCCGCGCTCGCCCGCGTCGGCTCCGGCGGCGACGGCCCGGTGCCGGACGGCGCCTCGCACGACTCCTCGCACGACTCCGGCGGCGGCTCCGGCGGCGATTCCGGTGGGGGTGGCGGCGGCGGCGACTGACCCCGCGC
>NZ_JAAALL010000024.1 GCF_009906315.1 Kineococcus vitellinus
CCCGTGCCCCGTGCCCGCCGAGCACACCTACCGCCGGGTCTCCGCGACCGCCGGTGAGCTCGTCAGCACCGCCACCTGCGCCGGCCGCGTGCGGCGAGGCCATCGAGGTGCCCTGCGCGTACTGGTAGTAGGCGTCCTGCCCGTCCGCGGTGGTCTCGCGGATGACGAACGGGCTGGTGGGCTCGCCGTCCTCGTCGATGGCACCCTCCGCGACGGCGACGTTCTCGGGGTAGGCGCCCAGGACCTGGGCACCGGGGCTGACCCGGCCGTTCGGGGTGTCGTAGGCGTCGCCGCCGGGGGCGGCCACGTCGGACTGCTCGGTGCCGTAGTTGGAGTAGTACGCCTTGCGGCCCGAGGGGCCGGTGGAGTTCACGGTGACGACGCCGTCGTTCTCCGCCGGGACGTTCAGGCAGGTGGCGTTGTCGATGGTGCGCTCGCGGGCGTCGGTGGGGTTGCCCTCGGCGTCCAGCGGGTAGTCCGGGCTGGTGGTGTCCACGCCCGGCGCGCCGAGGTCGGTGGACTCGTTGCCGGACGCGGACACTGGCAGCACGCCCTTGCTGCGCGCGTAGTCGATGGCGCGCTGGACCGAGGCGACGATGACGCGCTGCTGCTGCTGCTCCTCCGGGGAGTCGGCCGGGTTGGCCTGGCAGTTGTACAGCCACGGGTCGACGTAGAAGCTCATGTTGATGACGTCGACGCCGGCGTCGGCGGCGTAGGTGATGGCGTCGAGCGTGGGCTGCAGGAAGAAGAACCCGGAGTCCTGGCCGGCGCGGATGTTGACGAGGTTCACGCCCGGCGCGACACCGGCGATGCCGACGCCGTTGATCGGGGAACCGATGGAGCTGGCGACGTGGGTGCCGTGCCCGCCCTCGTCGACGTCGGCCGGGTCGACGCAGCCCTCGACCTCGCACGGGCCGTCGATGTCGGGCAGGTCGGTGACGAAGTTGCGGCTGAGCTCGGCGTCGAAGTTCGGCGCGATGTCCGGGTGGGAGCCGTCGACACCGGTGTCGATGACACCGACGCTGACCTTCGCGCTGCCCGGCTGCGTCGCGTAGCTGCCCTCGGCGGTGGCGCCGATGGCCCGCATGTCCCACTGCAGGGACGCCAACGGTTCCTCGGTCGGCTTCCGCGCGGCGAGCGCCTTCAGCGAGACGTCCCCGGTGACCTCGGCGCGCTCGGCCTCGGTGAGGCGCTCGATGGCGTCGGTGTCGCTGACGGCGTCCTTGGGCGCGGTGCCGATGCTGCGGTTGGCGGCGGCGCCGACGAGACCGGCTGCGGCGCCGGTCTTCTCGGTGAAGTCGGCGGCGGCGCTGGTGACGACGGCGTAGCCGACCTCGGCGTTGCTGGAGAGGACGGTGCCGCCGGCGGCGGCGATCTGGGCGCGGGCCATGGCGTCGGTCGTGCCCTCGTCGTAGAGGACGACGTAGCTGGTCTCGCCGGTCGCGGCCGTGGTGGCGTCGGTGCTGCTCGTGTCGGTGGTGTCCGCGGACGAGGCCGTCTGCGTCACCGCGAGGGTGGTCGCGAGGAGCGTGACGCTCAGCGCGGAGGAAAGGACGATCTTGCGCACGTGGTCTCCTGCCTGTGGGGTGGAACCCGGCCGAGTGTGGTGCGCGCAGTGCCCACGGACAAGGGGCCACGCTGAACTTCCTGCGACCACGTGGACACGCAGCGCTGCACAGGTACCGCCGGACGGGTGCCCCGGTGGCACCCCTCAGCGGCGCACCAGGTCCAGCAGCAGCCCCAGCAGCCGCTCGCCGTCCAGGCGCAGGCCGTCGTGCTGGTACTCGTCCGTCACGAACGTCCGCAGCCCCCGCACGGCCCGCGCGGTGGCGCGGCTGGAGGCGTAGGGCACGAACATGTCGTCGACGTAGACGGCGGCCGCGACGGGCACGGTGTTCTCGGCGAGCACGGCCTCGTCGTAGAGGGCGGGCAGCCCCTCGCGCGCGGCGAGCAGCTCGGCGGCACCGCGCAGCGGCACCAGCGCGGGGTCCTCCTCGAACTGCCAGGGGTAGACGTGCTCACCGGTGAAGGCGAACCGCGGGGCGTCGAGGGCGAACCCGGGGAACTCGTCGCGGACGCGGTGCGCCGCCCAGCGCGTGGCGGCGCCGCGGGCGTAGATGCTCTCGTGGACGAGCGCGTACAGCGGGTCGGCGGCGGCGGAGAGCCGGCGGCCCACCTCGACGAGGAAGCGCTCGCGCAGCCGGCGCACGCCGCGCACGGTGGTGAACGGGTCCTCCAGCACGAAGTGCAGCGCGTCGAAGCCCGACGCCTGGCCCAGCGCGATGCCCAGCGTGCGGAAGCGGCGCGAGGAGAGCCGCTCGCCCGTCGGCAGCAGCTCCTGCTCGCCGTCGAGGTGGTCCGCGACCGCCTGCGCCACCGCGGCGTCGCGCGGGTAGCGGGCGAAGAACTCCTCGTTGCGCAGCGCCGTCTGCGCGTAGGTGGCGCGGTAGACGTCCTCCGCGCTCGTGGTCAGCCCGGGCAGGCCGGCGGTGATCAGGACCTCCCGCAGCCCCTGCGGGGCCTGCGAGAGGTAGGTGGTCAGGCAGAAGCCGCCGTAGCTCTGGCCCAGCGCCGACCACGGCTCGTCGCCGAGCTCGCGCCGCAGCGCCTCGGCGTCGGCGACGATCGCGTCGGCGCGGAAGTGCGTCAGGAACTCCGCCTGCGCCGCGGCGTCGCCGACCTCGGGCAGGCTGCGGCGGTCCAGCGGGGTGGAGCGGCCGGTGCCGCGCTGGTCGAGCAGGACGACGCGGTGCTCCTGCAGCGCGCGCTCCAGCCAGCCGCCCACGACGTCCGGGCGCGGCGCGGCGTGCCCCGGCCCGCCCTGGAAGAACACCAGCCGGGGCGCGCCCTCGCGGCCGGTGCGCACGTACTCGCGGGCGAACACCTCGATCGTGCCGGGCACCGCGCCGGTGCGGTCGAGCGGGACGGTGACGACGTGCTCGTGCACGTCGTGCCCGTCGACGTGGTGGGACTCGGTCTGCAGCGGCACGCGCCGACGCTACCCGCAGCGCCGGCGCCGGCCGCGGCCGCCGTCAGCTCCCGAAGCCGACGCCCCCGCGGCGGGTGCGGGCGCGCAGCGTCGAGCCCTTGTCGAAGGCGACCTGGCGCAGGGAGTCCTGGAACTCCACCATCCGCGCGCGCAGCTCCGGGTCGGTGGCGGCGAGGATCCGCACCGCGAGCAGGCCCGCGTTGCGCGCCCCGCCGATGGAGACCGTCGCGACGGGGACGCCGGCGGGCATCTGCACGATGGAGAGCAGCGAGTCCATCCCGTCCAGGTGGCGCAGCGGCACGGGGACGCCGACGACGGGCAGCGGGGTGACGCTGGCGAGCATCCCCGGCAGGTGCGCGGCGCCGCCGGCGCCGGCGATCACCACCTGCAGCCCGCGCTCGGCCGCCGAGGCGCCCCAGGCGACCATGTCGTGCGGCATGCGGTGGGCCGAGACGACGTCGGCCTCGTAGGGCACCTCGAACTCGTCGAGGGCCGTGGCGGCCCCCTCCATGACGGGCCAGTCGGAGTCGGACCCCATGACCAGGCCCACCCGGGCCGCACCCTGTGCGCTCACTCGTCGATCTCCCCCGCGATGAAGGCCGCCGCGTGCCGGGCACGCGCGCGGACGGTGTCCAGGTCCTCGCCGTAGGCGGTGACGTGCCCGAGCTTGCGGCCGGGCCGCTGCTCCTTGCCGTACAGGTGCACCTTGACGGCCGGGTCGTGCGCCATCACGTGCAGGTAGGAGCGGTACAGGTCCTCGTGGCGGGCCTCGATCTCCCGCGGGCCCAGCACGTTGACCATGACCGTCCACGGGGCGCGCGGCTGCGTCGAGCCCAGCGGCAGGTCGAGGACGGCGCGCAGGTGGTTCTCGAACTGGCTGGTCACCGCGCCGTCGATGCTCCAGTGCCCGGAGTTGTGCGGGCGCATCGCCAGCTCGTTGACGAGGACCTCGCGCCGCCCGTCGCGCTCGACCTCGAAGACCTCCACCGCCAGCACGCCGGTGACGCCGAGGCCGCCGGCGATGCGCAGCGCCACCTCGGTCAGCCGGGCCGCCAGGTCGGGGTCCAGGTCGGGCGCGGGCGCGGTCACCTCGTGGCAGACGCCGTCGCGCTGCACGGTCTCCACGACCGGCCACGCCGCGGCCTGCCCGGAGGGGCTGCGCACCACGAGGGCGGCCAGCTCGCGCGCGAAGGCCACGTGCTCCTCGGCCAGCAGCCCGCCGCGCCCGGACCAGTCGGCCAGCCACGCCTGCGCGGTGGCCCACCGCGCGTCGTCGGGGCCGTCGAGGACGAGCACGCCCTTGCCGTCGTAGCCGCCGCGCGGGGTCTTCAGCACGAGCGGCCAGCCGGCCGTGGCGGCGAAGGCCTCGACGGCGGCCCGGTCGGCCACCCGCGCCCAGGCCGGGCACGGCACGCCGAGGGCGGTGAGCCGCTCGCGCATGACGACCTTGTCCTGGGCGTGCACGAGGGCGTCCGCCCCGGGCTGCACGCTGGTCACCGCGGCCATCGCGCGCAGCCCGGGGCCGGGCACGTGCTCGTGGTCGAAGGTCACCGCGTCGCAGTCGGCGGCGAAGGCCACGAGGGCCTCCAGGTCGTCGGCGGCGCCGACCGGTGCCGGGTTGACCACCTGCGCGGCGCTGGTGCCCGGGCCCTCGGCCAGCACGCGCAGCCGCAGGCCCAGCGCGACCGCGGCCGGCTGCATCATGCGGGCCAGCTGACCGCCGCCGACGACGCCGACGACGGGGAAGCCGCCGGGACGGTCGTAGGGGGCCGGGTCGGGCCGGTCGCGGGGCCGGTCGTGGGGCCGGTCGTCGGTCCGGGGGCGTGGCGCGGGCGCGGTCGTCACGTCTGCCGAGGGTAGGCCACCGCGGCGGGTCGGGATGCCCGCGGCCGCGATGTGCGCCACCCTTGCCGCAGCGCCCGCGGCCCGGCGGGGGCAACCCATGGAGGGGGACGTCCGTGTTCACCGTGATCGCCTGCGTGGCGCTCGTCGTCATCGGCATCGTCGGAGCCATGAAGATGGAGGACCACCTCGACCCGTCGAAGACACGCTCGCGCTCCGAACGGTGACGTGGAGCCCGTTCCCAGCCCGACCCGTCAGACTGCGTGCTCCGCGCCCGATGGACACCCGGGGCCCGGGGGCGACGCGCTGACGGAGAGGACGCTGTGACCGGCGAGGGAACGACCGACCAGCACACCGGCGACCAGCGGGGGCTGGTGCGCCGGCTGCGCGACACCTACGAGGTGCTGGTCCGCGAGGCGGCCAAGTTCGGGATCGTCGGCGGGGTCGCCTTCGTCACCGACTTCGGGATCTTCAACCTGCTGCGCTACGCGGGTCCCGACGGTGTCGGCGTGCTGCACCACAAGCCGCTGACGGCCAACGTGATCTCGGTCGTGGTGAGCATCGTCGTGGCGTGGCTGGGCAACCGCTACTGGACCTTCCGCCACCGCCGGCGCGCCTCCGCACCGCGCGAGCTGGTGCTCTTCTTCCTCATGAACGGCGCCGGGCTGCTCATCTCCCTGGCCTGCCTGGCCTTCACGTACTACGTGCTCGACCTGCGCGGGCCGCTGGCCACGAACGTCTCCGCCAAGGTCGTCGGGGTCGCGCTCGGCACGCTCTTCCGCTGGTGGGCCTACCGGCGCTTCGTCTTCGTCGAGGAGCTGCGCGAGGAGGGCTGGGAGGCGCACCCGTCCCGGCGCACCGCGCCCGCGGCGCAGGGCCCGTCGGCACCCGCGCACGGCCCGTCGGCCCCCGCGCAGGGCGGGCCGGCGCCGGGCGCCTCAGCGGCGGCGCAGGTGGACGACGTCCGCCGCCGCGAGACGTCGCCGGGTGCCGCCTGAGTCCTGCACCACCAGCCGGCCGTCGTCCTCGACGTCGACGGCCAGCCCCTCCAGCGCGCTGCCGTCGGGCAGGTGGGCGCGCACCTGCGCGCCGATCGTCGCGCTGACCGCGCGGTAGGCGGGCAGCACCGGCTCCCCGGCCGCCCAGGCGTCCACGCGGGTGCGCAGCGCCCGCAGGTAGCGGCGCAGCACGGTGTCGCGGTCGGCGCTGCGCGCCCCGGCCAGCACCAGCGAGGTGGCCGTGTCCACCGGCAGCTCGTCGGTGCGCAGCGAGACGTTGATCCCGGCCCCGAGCACGACGCGCTCGCCGCGCACCTCGGCCAGGACGCCGCAGACCTTCCCCGGCCGGTCGGGCCCCTCGAGCAGGACGTCGTTGGGCCACTTCAGCCGCGCCTGCACGCCCAGCTCCACGAGCGCGTCCACGACGGCGGTGCCGGTGACCAGCGGCAGCAGCGGCCAGTCGGCCACCGGCCGCCGCGGGCGCAGCAGCACCGAGACGGCCAGGCCGGAGCGCGGCGGCGCGCTCCAGGTGCGCCCGAGCCGGCCGCGGCCGGCGTCCTGGTGGTCGGCGACGAGGACGCTGCCGTCGGGGGCGTCCTCGCGGGCCAGCAGGTCGGCGTTGGTGGAGCCGGTGCTGGCCACGACGTCCAGCGCGCTCCAGCCGCCGGGGCCGAGCAGCGCCCGGCGCAGCGGCAGCACGCGCAGCGGCGGCCGGTCCAGGTCGCTCCAGGGGCTGTCCACCCCGGCACGCTACGCGCGGCCGGTGAACCTCCCGGCCCCCCGGTCCCGTTGCACCGGTGACGCCGCGCCCGGCGGCGTCGCCCGACGCACCGACGCACCGGAGGCCCCCGTGGACCGGACCCGACGCACCCCGCACGCCCCGACCGGGGCGGCGCTCAGCCGCCGCCGCGCGATCGCGGCCGCCGGCGCCCTCGGCGGCGCCTCCGCGCTGGCCGCGTGCGGGGCGGACGAGGACGCCGGCGGGGGCGCGGCGAGCGGGGCGCCGAGCGCCACCTCCTCCAGCGCCACCTCCAGCGCCGCGCCCACCACGTCCGCCTCCCCCGCCCCCTCCGTCGCCGCGGCGGCCGCCCTGACCGCGCTGTCGGCCGTGCCGGTCGGCTCGGCCGTCGTCGTCGAGGCCTCCGACGGGGTGCCGGTCGTCGTGGCCCGGCCCGCCGACGCGGAGGTGGTCGGCTTCTCGGCGCGCTGCACGCACCAGGGCTGCGCCGTCGTCGTGGCCGGCGCGGAGCTGGACTGCCCGTGCCACGGCTCGCGCTTCGACCTCCTCACCGGCGCCGTGCTGGCCGGGCCGGCCACGGACCCGCTGACGCCGTTCGCGGTGCGCGTGGAGGGCGAGGCGGTCGTCGCGCAGGCCTGAGCGGCTTCCCGAACGGCACCGCGATGTGGTGAGGTGTGCCTACCCTGACCGACCTCGTCCTCGTGGAGATGCCGTGCGCCCGTCCCGCCGTTCCCTGCTGCTCGCCGCCCCCCTGACGGCCCTGGGCCTGACCGCGTGCGGCGGCGAGGACGCTCCCGCGACCACCGGCGGGGCGGGCGCCGAGGACACCACGGGCACCGCCACCGGCTCCGCGGCGGCGGGCGCGTTCCCGGTGACGGTCGAGCACGCCCTGGGCTCGACGACGGTCGAGGCGCAGCCGCAGCGCATCGTCTGCCTGGGCTGGGGCTCCCAGGACGTGCTGTGGGCGCTCGACCTGCAGCCGCTCGCGGTGCCCGAGGTCACCTACGGCGCCCTGGAGGACGGCACGCTGCCGTGGTGGCAGGGGCGCTTCGACGCCGCGACCACGCGGTTCCTGCCCAACCCGGACACCGGCGAGGTCCCCCTCGAGCAGATCGCCGCGCTGGCGCCGGACCTGGTCCTCGCCGTCTACTCCGGCATCACCGACACCGACTACGCCTCGCTGTCGCGGATCGCCCCCACCGTCGCCTACCCCGACCAGCCGTGGCTGACGACGTGGCAGGACCAGACGACGCTCGTCGGGCGGGCCGTCGGGCGCTCCGCGCAGGCCGAGCAGCTGGTGGCGGACACCGAGGCCGACCTCGCCGAGCGCGCCGCCGCCAGCCCGGACCTGCGGGGCAGGACGTTCAGCTACGTCTACGCCACCGACGCGAACCTGTCCGTCTACCTGCCCGGCGACCCGCGCGTGGACCTGCTCCACGCGCTCGGCCTCGTCGACGCCCCCGGCGTCGGCGCCCTCGCCGACTCGACGCCGACCTTCTACGCCGAGGTCGCCAAGGAGCGCGTGCGCGACCTCGACAGCGACCTCGTCGTCGGCTACGGCGGGCAGACCCGCGAGCAGTTCACCGCCGACCCGGTGTACTCGACGATGCCCGCCGTGGCCGCCGGCGCCGTCGCCTGGCTGGACGACGAGAGCCTGGTGTCGGCGACGTCGGCGACGGTGCTCAACATCCCCTGGCAGCTGGACCGCCTCGTCCCGCTGCTCACCGCCGCGGCCCGGGCCTGAGGCCCGCCGCGCCGACGGCGGGGCGGGATCGCGGGGGCGCCCGGCGGTCCCTAGTGTCGGCGCGGTGGAGATCCCAGCGCGCACGCCCACGGCCGTCGACGCGGTCGCCGAGGAGCACTTCGCCACGACGCTGCGGCTGCAGCCGACCCTCGCGCTCTCGCTGGGCGCGCCCGACGCGGCGCCGGGGCTGGGCGACCGCTCCCCCGCCGGCCTGGAGGCGCTCGCCGCGGCGAACCGCGCCACCCTGGCCGCGCTGGGCGCCACCCCCGTCGCCGACGACGTCGACCGCGTGACGGTGGCGGCGATGACCGACCGCCTGGGCCTGGAGGTCGCGCTGCACGAGGCGGGCGAGACCCTCGGCGACCTCAACGTCATCGCCTCCCCGCTGCAGGACCTGCGCATGGTCTTCGACCTGCTGCCCACCGAGGGCGCCGAGGACTGGGCCGCCGCCGCCGAGCGCCTGGCCGAGGTGCCCGCGGCCGTCGACGGCTACGTGCAGAGCCTGCGCGCGGCGGCCGCCGCGGGCCGGGTCGCGGCGCTGCGCCAGGTGCGGGCGTGCGCGGCGGAGGCCGACTCCCACGCGGCCCCCGACGGGTTCTTCGCCGCGTTCGCCGCCGGCCGCGGCGAGGGCCCCGAGCGCGCCGCGGCGCTGGCCGCCGGCGCCTACGCGCGGCTCGCGGAGTTCCTGCGCACCGAGCTGGCCGCCCGGGCGCCCGCCGCGGACGCCGTCGGCCCGGAGCGCTACGAGCTGCTGTCGCGGTACTTCGTCGGCGCCCGCGTCGACCTCGCGGAGACCTACGCGTGGGGGCTGGAGGAGGTCGCGCGGCTGCGCGCCGAGATGGCCGCCGTGGCGCGCGGCCTCACCGGCAGCGCGGACGTCGCCGCGGCCGCCGCCGCGCTGGACGCCGACCCGGGCGCCGTGATCGAGGGGGCGGAGAACTTCCGCGCCTGGATGCAGGACCGCTCCGACGAGACGCTCGAGGCGCTGGACGGCACGCACTTCGACGTCCCCGCGCAGGTGCGCCGGCTGGAGTGCCGCATCGCGCCGACGACCGGCGGGGGGATCTACTACACCGGCCCCAGCGAGGACTTCAGCCGCCCGGGGCGGATGTGGTGGGCGGTCCCGCCGGGGCAGAGCACGTTCTCCACCTGGCGCGAGGCCACCACCGTGCACCACGAGGGCGTGCCCGGCCACCACCTGCAGATCGGGCAGACCGCCGTGCGCAGCGAGGTGCTCAACCGCTGGCGCCGGCAGGGCTGCTGGATCTCCGGGCACGGCGAGGGCTGGGCCCTGTACGCCGAGCGCCTCATGCAGGACCTGGGCTTCCTGCGCGGTCCCGGCGAGGTCCTCGGCATGCTCGACGCCCAGCTGCTGCGCGCCGGCCGCGTCGTGCTGGACGTCGGGGTGCACTGCGGCTTCCCCGCGCCGGCCGAGGTCGGCGGCGGCGCCTGGAGCTACGAGAAGGCGTGGGCGTACCTGCGCTCGGTCTCCGGCAACCACCCCGACGTGCTGCGCTTCGAGCTGGACCGCTACCTCGGCTGGGCCGGGCAGGCGCCCAGCTACAAGGTCGGCGAGCGGCTGTGGACGGCGCTGCGCGAGGACGCCGCCGCCGCCGAGGGCGGCGCCTTCGACCTGAGGTCCTTCCACCGCCGGGCCCTCGACGTCGGCTCCGTGGGCATGGACGTGCTGCGCTCGGCCCTGCTGGGCACCCCCTGACCCCTGACCCTGTTGACGACTCGTGATCTTCCACGGTGCACCGCGGAAGATCACGAGTTGTCCACAGGTGGCGGGGTGGAACGATGACGGGGTGACGTCGCTGCTGCTCGCCTCCGCCTCCCCCGCCCGCCTGGCCACCCTGCGCTCCGCGGGGCTGGACCCGGCGGTCCTGGTCTCCGACGTCGACGAGCCCGCCGTCGTCGCCCGCTACGGCGTCACCGACGCCGAGGACGTCTGCCTGCTGCTGGCCAAGGCCAAGGCCGAGGACGTCGCCGGCCGCGAGGAGGTCGCCGAGGACGCGCTCGTGCTCGGCTGCGACAGCGTGCTGGCCCTCGAGGGCGCCGACGGCGTCGTGCAGGTGCTCGGCAAGCCCGCCGACGCCGAGGACGCCCGGGCCCGCTGGCGCGCCATGCGCGGGCGCAGCGGCGTGCTGCACACCGGGCACTGGCTGGTGGACGCCCGCGAGGACGGCTCCGGCGCGACGCTGGGCGGCGTGGCGAGCACCACCGTCCACTTCGCCGACGTCACCGACGCCGAGGTCGAGGCCTACGTCGCCACCGGCGAGCCGCTCGCGGTGGCCGGCGCGTTCACCATCGACGGCCTGGGCGGGGCCTTCGTGCGCGGCGTCGAGGGCGACCCGCACGCCGTCGTGGGGGTCTCGCTGCCGCTGCTGCGCGACCTCGTGCGCGAAGCGGGCGTCCTCTGGACCGACTTGTGGGCCGCGCGCGGGTAGTCTCACCCCTCGTCCCACCCCCCGACGTGCCGGGGACCCGATCCCCACCTCGATGTTCGGAGACGCCGCATGACCTCCCCCGACCCGATGCCGACCACCGGTGCGACGGGCGACGCGGGAGGAGGGCCCGTCACGGGCCCGGTGACCAAGGTCCTCGTCGCCAACCGCGGCGAGATCGCCGTCCGCGTCGTGCGCGCCGCCCGCGACGCCGGCCTGGCCTCCGTCGCCGTCTACTCCGAGGGCGACCGCGACGCGCTGCACGTGCGGATGGCCGACGAGGCCTACGCGCTCGGCGGCACCAGCGCGCGGGAGTCCTACCTCGACGGCGCCAAGATCGTCGACGTGGCGCTGCGCTCGGGCGCCGACGCCGTCCACCCCGGCTACGGGTTCCTCTCGGAGAACGCCGCGTTCGCGCAGGCCGTCCTCGACGCGGGCCTGACGTGGATCGGCCCGCCGCCGGCGGCCATCGAGGCGCTCGGCGACAAGGTCTCCGCCCGCCACCTGGCCGCCCGCGCGGGCGCCCCGCTCGTGGCCGGCACCCCCGACCCGGTCGCCGGTCCCGAGGAGGTGCTGGCCTTCGTCGACACCCACGGGCTGCCGATCGCGATCAAGGCCGCCTACGGCGGTGGTGGGCGGGGGCTGAAGGTGGCCCGCGAGCGCGAGGACGTCCCCGAGCTGTTCGCCTCCGCCGTCCGCGAGGCCGAGGCCGCCTTCGGGCGCGGGGAGTGCTTCGTGGAGCGCTACCTGGACCGGCCCCGCCACGTGGAGACGCAGGTGCTGGCCGACGCCCACGGCGGCGCGGTCGTCGTCTCCACCCGCGACTGCACGCTGCAGCGGCGCCACCAGAAGCTCGTCGAGGAGGCGCCCGCGCCGTTCCTGAGCCCCGAGCAGGACGCCGAGCTGCGCCGGGCCTCGCTGGCGATCGTGCGCGAGGCCGGCTACGTCGGGGCCGGCACGGTGGAGTTCCTCGTCGCCGCCGACGGCACGCTGGCCTTCCTGGAGGTCAACACCCGCCTGCAGGTCGAGCACCCGGTCACCGAGGAGGTCAGCGGCCTCGACCTGGTCGT
Organism: Kineococcus vitellinus; assembly: GCF_009906315.1. Taxonomy (GTDB): domain Bacteria; phylum Actinomycetota; class Actinomycetes; order Actinomycetales; family Kineococcaceae; genus Kineococcus; species Kineococcus vitellinus. The sequence goes on from NZ_JAAALL010000024.1 coordinate 11,830, forward strand.
CGAGCAGTTCCGCATCGCCCGCGGCGAGCACCTCGGCTACACCGAGGTCGCCGGCCGCGGCCACTCGATCGAGTTCCGCATCAACGGCGAGGACCCCGCCGCCGGGTTCCTGCCGCGCCCGGGCAAGCTCACCCGCTTCTCGCTGCCGACGGGGCCGGGGGTGCGGGTGGACACCGGCATCGACCCGCGCGCCGCGGCCGTCGACGGCGGGGTGGAGATCTCCCAGGACTTCGACTCGCTGCTGGCCAAGCTCGTCGTCACCGGCGCCACCCGCGAGCAGGCGCTGGCCCGCGCGGCCCGCGCGCTCGGCGAGTTCGCCGTGGAGGGCGTGCCGACGGTGCTGCCCTTCCACCGCGCGGTCGTGACCGACCCGGCGTTCGCGGCCACCACGCCCGAGGGCTTCCGCGTCCACACCCGCTGGATCGAGACCGAGTTCGACGCCTCGACCCTGCCGGGCCCCGGCGCGCTGGAGGCCGGTGGAGAGCCTGCGGCGCACCGCGAGACGGTCGTCGTCGAGGTCGCCGGCAAGCGGCTGGAGGTCTCCTTCCCCGTCGAGCAGCTCAACGCGCAGCTCTCCCGCGCCGGGCACGAGATCTCCCGCGCCGGGGTGGCCACCGGCGCGGCGGTCGCCCGCGCCTACCGCTCGGCCACCCACCGCGGCAAGGGCCGCGGCAAGGGCAAGGCCGGGGGCAGCGCCGCCAACCCCGCGGCCCTGGTGACCCCGATGCAGGGCACGATCGTGAAGGTCCTCGTCGCCGACGGCGACACCGTGGCCGAGGGCGACCTCGTCGCGGTGCTGGAGGCCATGAAGATGGAGCAGCCGCTGCTGGCGCACCGCGCCGGGCGGATCAGCGGCCTCACCGCCCAGCAGGGCGACACGACGACCACCGGCAGCGTCCTCTGCGAGATCGTCGACGCCTGAGCGGGTGCGCCCGGGCCCGCGCCCGGGCGCTCAGCGCGCCTCGACGCTCACGTCCCCCACGGAGGTGCTGACGCGCACCTGCCGCGGGGAGGCCGGGTCGGAGTCGACCTCCACCTCCTCGTCCCCCAGGCCGCTGTCGGCCTCGACGCGGTACGCGGTGCCGCCGGGCAGCTGCACGGCCGCGTCCCCCGCGCCGGTGCGCACGTCGACCCGCTGCGGCGCGACCTCCAGGTCCACGTCGACGTCGCCGGCGCCGGTGCGCGCCGCGAGGTCCTGCACCGCGCCCTCGACGTCGACGTCGCCGGCGCCGGTGGAGACCACGAGCCGCTGGGCGCCGGCGCCGGACCAGTCGAGGTCACCGGCGCCGAGCTCGGCGCGCACCGCGGCGAAGGTCCCGCGGTAGCTCTGGTCGCCCAGGCCGGTGCGCACGTCCAGCTCCAGCGCCGGGTCCTCGGGCACGGTGAGGACGTGGGAGACCCGGCACGTCACCAGCCAGCTGCCGCCGTCGCCGCAGGAGGACAGCCGCAGGACGCCGCCGGCCAGCTCGGCGCTCGCGCCCGCGCGCGAGAAGCCCTCCCGGACCGTGCTCGTCACCGTCAGCGGGCTCCCGGCCGGCCCGGTGCGCACGTCCACGTCGCCGTCGTCGCCGACGACGCTCAGCGCGCCGGCCGGCTGCGCGAAGGTGCGGGTGCTCGTCGAGGTCGTCGCGGACAGCTCGCCCAGCGCGCCGGCGGTGGCCACCGCGACGAGCACGGCGGCCGCGGCGGCGAAGGCCGCCCGCCCGCGCGGGCGGCGGGCCGGCGCGGGCGCGGAACCCGCGGGGACCGCGGCGGTGGGCGCGCTCACGGCCGGGTCCCCGGGCGCGCGGCCGCCTCGAGGTGGCGCAGCACCGCCAGCACGCGGCGGTGGTCCTCGGTGTCCGGCGGCAGGCCGAGCTTGGCGAAGATGTTCGACACGTGCTTCTCCACCGCCTTGTCGGTGACGACGAGCCGGGCGGCGACCGCCGCGTTGGAGCGGCCCTCCGCCATCAGCTGCAGGACCTCCAGCTCCCGCGGGGTCAGCCGCTCCAGCGGGTCGTCGCGGGAGGCGCGCGAGAGCAGCTGCGAGACCACCTCGGGGTCGACGGCCGTGCCGCCGGCCGCCACCCGCCGCAACGTCGAGACGAACTCCTCCACGTCGCCGACGCGGTCCTTCAGCAGGTAGCCCACCCCGCGGGTGCTGCCGCCCAGCAGCTCCGCCGCGTAGCGCTCCTCCACGTACTGCGAGAGGACGACCACCGCGGTGCCCGGGTGCCGGCTGCGCACCGCGATGGCCGCGCGCAGCCCCTCGTCGCTGAAGGTCGGCGGCATCCGCACGTCGGTGAGCACGAGGTCGGGCACGTGCTCGTCGGCCGCCCGCAGCAGGGCCTCGGCGTCCTCGACGGCGGCGACCACGTCGACGTCCTCCAGGCGCAGCAGCTGCACGAGCCCCTCGCGCAGCAGCACCGAGTCCTCGGCCAGGACGACGCGCATCAGCGGCCACCGCCCGCGCCCCACGGGACACCGGCCTCCAGCACCGTCGGGCCGCCCCGCGGGCTGACCACGTGCAGCCAGCCGTCGACCGCGGCCAGGCGGTCGCCGAGCCCGCGCAGGCCGCTGCCCCCGGAGGCGACGGTGCCGTCGGCCGGGGCGGCGCCGCCGACGCCGTCGTCGCTGACCCGCAGCCGCAGCAGGTCGGCGCGCCCGTCCGCCGCGTCGCCCTCGCGCCACAGCTGCACCACGACGCGCGAGGCGCGGGCGTGCTTGGCGGTGTTCGTCAGCGCCTCGGAGACGCAGAAGTAGGCGATGGCCTCGGCCGTGGAGCTGGGCCGCTCGCTCGGCGGGAAGTGCACCTCGACGTCGACCACCGCGACCGGCGAGGCCGCGGCCAGCGCGGACAGGGCGGCGTCGAGCCCGCGGTCGGTGAGCACCGGGGGGTGGATGCCGCGGGCGACGTGGCGCATGTCGGAGATGGCGGCGCTGGCCGCGCTGCGCGCGGCCTCCAGGTGCTCGGAGGCGGCGTCGGGACCGCCGCGCTCCAGCGCCCGCTTGGCCATGCCCAGCTGCATGGCCAGCGAGACCAGGCGCTGCTGCGGGCCGTCGTGCAGGTCGCGCTCGATGCGGCGGCGCTCGGCCTCGACGGAGTCCACCGTGCGCTCGCGGGTGGAGGTCAGCACGTCCACCCGCCGGCGCAGCTCCGCCTCGCGCTCGCCGCGACCCGGGCCCAGCAGCGCCAGCGCGGTGAGGACCTCCACGGCGACCAGGGCGCGGGCCAGCAGCGGCGCCGCCAGGAGCAGCAGCGCGCCCGCGAGGACGACGGCGAGCGCGGGGGCGCGCAGGGTGCCGGGGATGCCGAACGGCCAGCCGTACTCGCCGCCGTGCCCCAGCCCGGCGCTGGCGGAGGGGGCGAGCAGGGCCGCGAGCCCGGTGGACGTCAGGGCGAGCACGACGGTGCCGCCGACCGTGCCCAGGGTGACGAGGACGGCCAGGTGCCCGGCGGTGCGCCAGGAGCGCGTGTCGAGGGCGAGGCGCCGCCAGGCCGGGCCGGTGGCCGCGCAGCGCGGCGGGGCGGGCACGTGCACGTCGAGCACGGCGGCCAGCCGGTAGCGCTCCAGGCGGGCGCACAGCGCGAGCAGCCGCCGCGTCGGCCACAGCAGGAGGACGCCGACGCCGAGCACCGGCACGAGGGCCGTGCCCACGACCAGCAGCACGAGCGCGGTCAGGTGCAGGGCGAGGACGACGAGGTGGAGCGTCAGGTGGACGACGGCCCACCAGCCCTCGGCCCAGCGCCGCAGCGGGGCGGCGACGGGGGGCCGGTCCAGCGGAAGGGTGCTCACGTGCCGACCCTAGGGCGAGCACCCCGCCCCGCGGGACGGTGCGCACCCCCCTGTCCGTGGTGGGGCTGGCCCCACCGCGGACAGGGGGTGCGCACCGCCTCGGACCCCGGCCCGCCGGTCAGTCGCCCGTGACGTGCAGCTGCCGCGCGGCCTCGGCCAGGGAGCCGGTGAGCGAGGGGTAGACGGTGAAGGCGTGCGCGACGTCGTCGACGTTGAGCCGCTTCTCGACCGCCAGGGTCACCGGGAAGATGAGCTCGCTGGCCCTCGGCGCGACGACGACGCCGCCGATGACCGTGCCGGAACCGGTGCGGCAGAACAGCTTCACGAAGCCGTCGTGGATGCCGAGCATCTTCGCGCGCGCGTTCGTGGACAGCGGCAGCTTGACGATCTCGCCCTGCGCCTCGCCGGAGTCGATCTGGCCCTGCGTCCAGCCGACGGTGGCGATCTCGGGGGAGGTGAAGACGGTCGAGGCGACCGAGCGCAGCCGCAGCGGCGCCACGGTGTCGCCGAGGGCGTGCCACATGGCGATGCGCCCCTGCATGGCCGCCACCGAGGCGAGCGGGAAGACGCCCGTGCAGTCGCCGGCCGCGTACACGCCGCGCGCGGAGGTGCGCGAGACCTTGTCGACGTCGATGTGCCCCGACTCCGAGGTCCAGACCCCGGCCTCCTCCAGCCCGATGCCGGAGGTGTTGGGGATCGCGCCGACGGCCACGATGCAGTGCGAGCCCTCCAGGGTGCGCCCGTCGGACAGCGTGACGGTGACGGTGTCGCCGTGGCGCACGACCTCCTCGGCGCGCGAGCGGGAGACGACGTCCATGCCGCGGCGGCGGAAGACGCCCTCGAGCACCTCGGCGGCGTCGGCGTCCTCGCCGGGCAGGACGCGGTCGCGCGAGGAGACGAGGGTGACGTGCGCGCCGAGCGCCTCGTAGGCGTTGGCGAACTCGGCGCCGGTGACGCCCGAGCCGACGACGATGAGGTGCTCGGGCAGCTCCTTGAGGTCGTAGACCTGCTTCCAGGTGAGGATGCGCTCGCCGTCCGGCTGCGCGGCCGGCAGCGTGCGGGGGCTGGAGCCGGTGCTGACGAGGACGACGTCGGCCTCCACGCGCGCGCCGGCGTCCTCGCCGTCCTCCACGACGAGGGCGTTCGGCCCGTCGAGGCGGCCGCGGCCGGAGAGCAGGTGCACGCCCTCCTTCTCCAGGCGGGTGCGGATGTCGGCGGACTGGGCGCTCGCGAGCGCCTTGACCCGCTCGTTGATGCGGGCGAGGTCGACGCTCACCGAGCCGGTGGTGTCGTGGTCCCCGGTGCCGCCGCCGGGGAAGCGGACGCCGAGCTCGGAGGCCCCGCCCACGGTGGTCATGAGCTCGGCGGTGGCGATGAGCGTCTTGGAGGGGACGACGTCGGTGAGGACGGTCGAGCCGCCGAGGCCGTCGCGCTCGAGCACGGTGACGTCGGCGCCGAGCTGGGCGGCGACGAGGGCCGCCTCGTAGCCGCCGGGGCCTCCACCGAGGACGGCGACGCGCTGGGCCTTGGCCATGGGAGACGCACTGGTGGGACTCACCCGGCCATGGTCCCACTACCCTCTGACACCGTGCCCGCTTACGCCGCGTATGCCTCCAACCTCCACCCCGAGACGATGGCGCGCAAGGCTCCGCACTCGCCGCTGCGCTCCACCGGCTGGCTGACGGACTGGCGGCTGACCTTCGGCGGGGAGGACCGCAGCTGGGAGGGGCCCATCGCGACGGTCGTGGAGGCGCCCGGCGACCAGGTGTACGTCGCCCTCTACGACATCACCGACAGCGACGAGGAGCGCCTCGACGCGGCCGAGGGCATGGGCATCGGGCTGTTCCGCAAGATCCGGGTGCGGGTGAAGACGCTGGACGGCGACGTGGTGGCGTGGACGTACGTCCTCGACGACTACGAGGGCGGGCTGCCGACGGCCCGCTACCTGGGCGGGCTGGCCGACGCCGCCGAGGCCGGCGGCGCCCCGCACGACTACGTGCTGGCCCTGCGGGCCCGCCCCTGCCGCTCCAACGACGTCTGAGGAGCAGCCGTGACCAGCGCCCCCTCCCCCGCCGACGGCCACGGCACCGCCGACGGCGCCGACCCCTTCGAGCTCGCGGCGCGCGCGGCGGCCCGCCTGGCCGAGCTCACCGGCGTCGACGGCCACGACGTCGCCCTCGTCCTGGGCTCCGGCTGGGCGGCCGCGGCCGACCGGCTCGGCGAGGGCGTGGCGCGCTTCCCGGCGACGGAGCTGCCCGGCTTCAGCGCACCCGCGGTCGTCGGCCACGCCGGTCTCGTGCGCTCGATCGCCGTCGCCCGCGAGGGCGCCCAGCCGCTGCGGGCGCTGGTGCTGCCGCGCACCCACGTCTACGAGGGCCGCGGGGTGCGCGCCGTCGCGCACGGCGTGCGGGTGGCCGCGGCGGCCGGCTGCCGCGCGGTGGTGCTCACCAACGGCTGCGGCGGGCTGGACCCGGCCGTGCCGCCGGGCTCGCCCGTGCTGGTGTCCGACCACCTCAACCTCACCGGCGAGTCCCCGCTGGAGGGGGCGACGTTCGTCGACATGACCGACCTGTACTCCTCCCGGCTGCGCGCCCTGGCCCGCCGGGTGGACCCGGACCTGCCCGAGGGCGTCTACGCGCAGTTCCGCGGGCCGCAGTACGAGACGCCCGCGGAGGTGCGGATGGCCGGCGTCCTCGGTGCGCAGCTGGTGGGGATGTCCACCGGCCTGGAGGCCGTCGCCGCCCGCCACGCCGGGCTGGAGGTCCTCGGCTTCTCGCTCGTGACGAACCTGGCCGCCGGCATCGGCGGCGAGCCGCTCTCGCACGAGGAGGTCCTGCAGGCCGGCCGGGACGCGGCCCCGCGCTGCGCGGCGCTGCTGGCCGGGGTCGTCCCGCTGCTGTGACGCGCGGCTCCCCCCGCACCACGGGGGGAGCCGCGCACCGGGCCGCCGGGCCCGCCGGACCCGGGGAAGCGGTCGGCGGGCGTCGGCGGCCGCTCAGCGGGCCGCGGCCCTCCGGTACTGCCGGGTGGCCAGCGGCACGAACACCGCGAGGATCACCACGATCCACAGCAGGGTGTAGAGCTCGGAGTTCTGCAGGGACCAGCTGGACAGCTCCGTCTGCGGGGGCACGTTGCCGAAGCGCTCGCGCGCGGCCTGCACGAGGGTGGAGACGGGGTTCCACTCCGCGACCGTCCGCAGCGGACCGGGGAAGGACTCCAGCGGGACGAACGCGTTGGTGATGAACGTCAGCGGGAAGATCGTCAGGAACGTCAGGTTGTTGAACGCCTCCGGGGTGCGGATGAGCAGCCCGAGCAGGCCCATGACCCAGGAGATCGCGTAGGCGAACAGCAGCAGCAGCGCGTAGCCGATGACGGCGTCGAGCAGCGAGGTGCGGATCCGCCAGCCGATGAGCAGGCCGGTCAGGGACATGATGACCGTGACGATGACGTTGAGGACGACGTCGGAGGCCGTGCGGCCCACCAGCACCGAGGACTGGGCCATCGGCAGCGAGCGGAAGCGCTCGATGATGCCCTTCTGCATGTCGTCGGCGATCCCGGCACCGGTGACGGTGGCGCCGAAGATGACCGTCTGGGCGAAGATGCCCGGGACGAGGAACTCGCGGTAGTTGCCGCCCCCCACCGCGATCGCGCCGCCGAAGACGTAGCCGAACAGCAGGATGAACATGATGGGCGAGATGAGGGTGCCCACCAGCAGGTCGGGGATCCGGGTGATCTTCAGGATGTTCCGCTTGGCGATCACCGAGCTGTCGGCGAGCACCTCCGTCACAGCGCTCACGAGCGCACCTCCTCGGCCACCGGTCGCGCCGGGTCGTCGCCGCCGGCGACCTCCTCGGCGGGCTTGCCCGTCAGGGTCAGGAACACGTCGTCCAGCGTCGGGCGCCGCACGCCCGCGTCGAGCGGGACGACACCCACCTCGGCGAGGCGCTGCAGCACGTCCACGAGGGCCCGGCTGCCCGAGGTCACCGGTGCGGTGATCCGCCGGGCCCGGCGCTCCACCTGCAGCTCGCCGGCCGCCACCTCGTGCAGCACGGCGGCGGCGGTGTCCACGTCGGCCTCGGAACCCACGACCACCTCCACGCGCTGGCCGCCGACCTGGGTCTTCAGGTCGTCGGCGGTGCCGCGGGCGATGACGCGGCCGTGGTCGATGACGACGATGTCGTCGGCGAGGCGCTCGGCCTCCTCCAGGTACTGCGTGGTCAGCAGCAGCGTCGTGCCGCCGCCGACCATCCGCGTCAGCAGGTCCCACATGTCGTTGCGGCTGCGCGGGTCCAGGCCGGTGGTCGGCTCGTCGAGGAAGAGCACGGGCGGCTCGGCCACCAGCGCCCCCGCGAGGTCGAGGCGGCGGCGCATGCCGCCGGAGTAGGTCTTGGTGACGCGCTTGGCCGCGTCGGTGAGGTCGAACTGCTCCAGCAGCTCCCACGCCCGCTCCTTGGAGCGCTTGCGGCCCAGGTGGTACAGCCGCCCCACCATGTCGAGGTTCTCCAGCCCGGTGAGGTTCTCGTCGACCGCCGCGTACTGGCCGGACAGGCCGATGCGGCGGCGCACCTCGCGCGGGTCGGCCGCGACGTCCACGCCCGCGACCGTGGCGCTGCCCTCGTCGGGGACCAGCAGCGTCGTCAGCATCCGGACCGTCGTCGTCTTGCCCGCGCCGTTGGGGCCCAGCAGGGCCAGGACGGTGCCCGTCGGCACCTCCAGATCGACGCCCGCCACCGCCGTGACGTCGCCGTACCGCTTCACGAGCCCTCGAGCCTGGACCGCCGGCGCGTGGACCGCTGGTGCTTCGACCGATGCCATGGGACCGACAGTAGGTGGAGCCTCCGACACGTCGCACCGCCCTTTCCCCCGCCTCGCGGGTGTCGCGGGTGCCGACCCGCGGCGGCCGCCGGACTCATCGCCGCCGGGCCACCGGGCCCGCCGTGGCCGCGGGTCGGCGGCGTTCCCGTGCACGGCTGCACCGGTTCGACGCTCCACCGGATCCCCGGATCCCCGGGTCCCCGGATCCCCGGGTTTCCGGATCCCGGTCCCGCCGGCCGGTTGTGCCCGGGCCCGGGCAGGTCTAGCGTCGTGCCACGTCCGACAGTGGGCCGCCACCGCGCAGGCCCGCTGGAGGTTCTCGTGGACTCCCCCGACTTCGTCGTCCGGCACCGCTGGGCCGGCCCCGTGCGCGTCGTCCGCGTCCGCGGCGACCTGGACGCCGACACCGTCGAGCGGACCGCGCCCGAGGTGCGCGCCGCCCTCGACCGCGCCCGCTGCGTCGTCCTCGACCTGTCCTCGACGACGTTCCTGGACTGCCGCGCCGTCGGGGTGCTCATCGCCCTGGCCGCCGGCGCGCGCGAGCGCGGCGGGCGGCTGCGGGTCGCCGCGCTGCCGCCCTGCGCGCACCGGCTGTTCAGCGCCTTCGACCTGTACCCGGTGCTCGGCGGGCGCGAGGACGTGCCCGGCGAGTGCCGGGCCGCCCTGGACGACCTCGTCGGCACCCCGCACTCGTGGGTGCGGACCTCCGCCTGAGCGGCCCGCGGGCGGGGGCGCCCGGCCCGGGCCTCAGCGGGCCAGCCGGGCCCGCAGCGCGAGCAGCGCCTCGCCCGGGCGCACGAAGCGCGCCGCCAGCGCGGTGAAGGGGCTGCGGCGGACCAGGTGCGTCACGTGGTCGCCGTGCACCTGCCCCGGCCCGGGCGTCGGGGTCTCGAGGATGTCCCGGCCGTCGTCGGGGCGGTCGCTGGTCTGCGCGGTGCGGCCCACCAGGCTGAGCACCAGGTCGGTGAGGGCCGGGCTGAACCGCTGGCCCAGGACGAAGCCGACCGCCGCCCCGCCCACCGCGACCTCCCGGCGCGGGTGCTCCGCCACCCGGACGATCGTGCGGGCCACCAGCTCCGGCGCGTACACCGGGGGCGGCGGCTTGGTGAGGGTGCGGGTGTGGTTGCGGGAGTTCTCCCAGAACGGCGTCCCGATGCTCGCGGGCAGGATCGTGCTGACGGCCACCGGTGCACCGTCCTGGGCCAGTTCCACCCGCAGGGAGTCGTAGAACGAGCGCAGGGCGAACTTGGAGGCCGTGTAGGGCGCGTGCATCGGCAGCGAGCGCACGCCCTCGACCGAGGCGATCCCGACGAGCACCCCGCCACCGGCGCGCAGCAGCGCGGGGACGGCCACCTTGCTGGCGGCCACGTGGCCGAGGAGGTTCACCTCCACGACGCGGCGGAAGTCGACCAGCGGGGTCTGCAGCACGGTGCCGTAGACGCTGACCGCGGAGTCGTTGACCCAGGTGTCGACGCGCCCGAACCGCTCCTCGGCCTCGTGCACGAGGTGGTCCAGCGCCAGGGGGTCGGTGATGTCGGTCGGCACCGCCACCGCCCGCCCGCCGCCGGCGGTGATCTCGTCCACCAGCGTCCCGAGCGCGGCGGTGCTGCGCGAGGCGCAGACGACGGCCGCGCCCCGGCGGGCGAACTCCAGCGCCGTGGCCCGGCCGATCCCGCTCGACGCGCCGAGGACGACGACGACCTGCTCGTGCACCGGTCTGGTCATGGGGCTGGCCTACCCCCGCGCCACCCCCGGGAAACGCGGGGACCGCGCGGGTTCAGGCCCCCTCGGTGCTGCGCAGGACGCCCATCATCGCCAGCTCGTCCTCCAGCGGTGCGCCCTCGTGCACGCAGGCCGCGAGGTCGGCGCGCAACCGCTCGGCGTCCAGCCCGGCGCCGATGAGGACGAGCTCGGTGCGCCGCGGCGCCCGGCGCGGCCACGGTCCCCGCTCGAAGCGGACAGCGGCCCCGACGGTGTGCAGGACGAAGCGCTGCTCGTGGCCGCTGACGGCGAAGTGCGCGAAGCCCTTGACGCGGAAGACGCCGGAGGGCCGGGCGTCCAGCCAGCGCACGAAGGCCCGCGGGTCCAGCGGCGCCTCGCTGGTGAAGGTCACCGCGTCGTAGGCGGTGTGCAGGTGCTCGGCGTGGTCGGGCTCCTCGCCCAGCACCAGCTGGCGACGGCGGGGCGGGCCCACCTCGAAGAGCAGGCGCGGGTCCACCCGCCCGTGCGCGGCCGGCACCACGGGCGCGAAGGCGTTCAGCCCGCGGCAGCGCGCGGCCACCCGGGCCAGCTGCTCGTCGTCCACCAGGTCGGTCTTGGTGAGCAGCAGCACGTCGGCCATCGCGACGTGGTCGTCCAGGCGCGGGTGGCGCAGCCGGGTCGCCTCGAACTCCACGGCGTCGACGACCACGACGAGCCCGCCGTGCTCCACGCCCGGCACCCGGCTGGCGAGCACCTGGCGCACCACGGCCGCGGGTTCGGCGACGCCGCTGGCCTCGATGAGCACGGCGTCCAGCCGGGGTCCGCGCCGGGGCGCGGCGAGGTGGGCCAGCAGCTCCTCGACCGTCCCGTCCTCGGTGGAGCAGCACAGGCAGCCGTCCTCCAGCGAGACGGTCGCGTCGGCCCGGCCGGCGACGAGCAGCGCGTCGACGCCGACGGCGCCGAAGTCGTCGACGACGACCCCGAGGCGCACGTCGGCCGCCGAGCGCAGCAGCTGGTTGAGCACCGTCGTCTTCCCGGCGCCCAGGAAACCGGCCAGGACGACGACGGGGATCCCCGCGCCCGTCACCGGGCCGGGCCGCGCTGCAGGCGCAGGTCGCCGGGGACGACGAGGTCGGCGCTGTCGCGCGCGGCGTCGACGAGCTCGGCGTTGGCGCCGTCGACGTCGCGGACCCAGGCGAGCGCGGCCTCGCGGGGCTTGCCGAAGCGCCGGTGGCGGCCCACGAGGCGCTCGGTGCGCGCGCCGCCGGGGACGTCGACGAACCAGACCTCGTCCAGCAGCGGGCGCACCGCACCCCAGCCGCCGTCGCTCAGCAGCAGGTAGTTCCCCTCCGTCACCACGAGCCGGGTGTCCCCGAACACCGGGATGCTGCCCGCGACGGGCTGCTCGATCTCGCGGTCGAAGGCCGGGGCGTAGACGACGGCCGCGCCCGGCTCCTGCGGCTGCGCCCGCAACCGCGCCAGCAGCGCGGCGTAGCCGGCGGCGTCGAAGGTGTCCGGAGCGCCCTTGCGCCCGCGCCGGCCCAGGCGCTCGAGCTCGACGTCGGCGAGGTGGAACCCGTCCATGGGCACGTGCTGGGCGCCGGGCACCGCGGAGACCAGCGCCTGCGCCAGCGTGCTCTTGCCGGCACCGGGCGCCCCGGCCAGGCCCAGCACCGCCCGCCCGCGCCCGGCCAGCCGCACCGCCCGCGCGACGAGGTCGGCGAACGTGCGCACCGGCTCACCGTCCCGCCCACCGGCCGGCCGCTCGCCCGGCCGCCCGCCCGGCCGCTCGCCCGGGTGCCCGCTCGGGTCCGTCGTCATGCGGGCGACGGTACCCGCGCTCGTAGGGTGAGGCCCGTGAGCGCCGACCTGCCCGCCGACCCGCCCGCCGGGACCCCCGCGGGAACCCCTGCCGCGCCGTCCGCCGGCCTGAGCGCCGGCCCGAGCGCCGGCCTGAGCGCCGGGGTGCGCGACGGGCTGGCGGCCCGCGTCCGGGCGTGGGCGGCCGACGACCCCGACGAGCGCGACCGGGCGGAGCTGGTGCGGCTGCTGGCGGCCGCCGGGGCCGGGGACGCGGCCGCGGCCGCCGACCTCGCGGACCGCTTCAGCGGCCCGCTGGAGTTCGGGACCGCGGGGCTGCGCGGCGCGCTGGGCGCCGGGCCGCACCGGATGAACCGCGCCGTCGTGCAGCGCGCCGCGGCCGGGCTGGGCGCGTGGCTGACCGAGCGCGCGGAGCGCCCGCGCGTCGTCGTGGGCTTCGACGCGCGGCACCGCTCGCGCGACTTCGCCGACGACTCCGCGGCCGTGCTCACGGCCGCCGGGTGCGAGGTGCTGCTGCTGCCGCGCGCGCTGCCCACGCCCGTCCTGGCGTGGGCGGTGCGCCGCACCGGCGCCGACGCGGGCGTGATGGTGACCGCCAGCCACAACCCCGCGCAGGACAACGGCTACAAGGTCTACCTCGGTGGCCGCACGAGCACCGAGGAGGGGCGCGGGGTGCAGATCGTCCCGCCGGTGGACGCGCAGATCGCGGCGGCCATCGCAGCGGTCGGCCCCCTCGCGCGGCTGCCGCGCGCCGCGGACGGCTGGAGCGTGCTCGGCGAGGACGTCGTCGAGGAGTACCTCGCCGCGGTCGTCGCCGCCGTCGCCCGCGAGGTCCCGCCCGCGGCGCCGCCGGTGCGCCTCGTCGTCACCCCGATGCACGGGGTGGGCGGTCCGGTGCTGCTGGAAGCCCTGCGCCGCAGCGGTTTCAACGACGTGCACGTCGTCGCCGAGCAGGCCGACCCGGACCCGGACTTCCCCACCGTGCCGTTCCCGAACCCCGAGGAGGCGGGTGCGCTGGACCGGGCGCTGGCGCTGGCCGCGCAGGTGGGTGCCGACCTCGTGCTGGCGGTCGACCCCGACGCCGACCGCTGCTGCGTGGCCGTCCCCCGCCGCGGCGGCGGGGGTTTCCGCACGTTCAGCGGTGACGAGCTGGGGCGGGTGCTCGGCGACGAGCTGGCCGCCGAGGGCGCCGTGCTGGCCTGCTCGCTGGTGAGCTCGCAGGCCCTGGCCCGCACCGCCGCCCGCCGGGGCGCCTCCTTCGCCGCCGCCCTCACCGGTTTCAAGTGGATCGCCCGCGTGCCCGGCCTGACGTACGGCTACGAGGAGGCGATCGGCTACTGCGTGGCGCCGCGGGTCGTGCGCGACAAGGACGGGATCTCCGCCTCGGTGCTCGTCGCCGGCCTCGTGCGCCGCGAGCTGGCCGCCGGCCGCACGCTGGAGGACGTCCTCGACGACCTCGACCGCCTCGACGGCGTCCACCTCACCGCCCCCGTCACGCTGCGGGTGGCGGACCCGGCGCTCACCGCCCGCGCCGTGGGCCGGCTGCGCGAGCACCCCCCGGCCGCCCTGGGCGGCTCCCCCGTCACCTCGGTGGACGACCTCGCCGACGGCGTCGACGGGCTGCCGCCCACCGAGGGCCTGCGCTTCCGGACCGCCGACGGCGCCCGCGTCGTCGTCCGCCCCAGCGGCACCGAGCCGAAGCTGAAGTGCTACTGCGAGGTCGTGGTGGACGTGCCCGCCGACGCCTCCGCGCAGCAGCTGCAGGCGGCGCGCGAGCGGGCCGCGGCGCAGCTGGAGCGGGTGCGCGCCGACGTGCGCGCCGCCACCGGCCTCGGCTGAGGGCCCCGCGCGCCGGCGCGCGCCCGGCCCGGCCGCGGGGCTGACAGGACCGCACGGGCGTGCCATGCTGGATCCCGAGCCGGTCGGATCGGTGTGGGGAAGCTCCGGTCCGGCCGGCTCCCTCGTGCGGTGAGCAGCCCCGCACACCCCCTCCCGCGGCCACCCGCCCCCTGGTCCCCGCCTCACCTCACCTCACCTCACCTCACCCCGGCGGTGATCTTGCGCGGTGCACCGCGCAAG
>NZ_JAAALL010000250.1 GCF_009906315.1 Kineococcus vitellinus
GCGGGGCGGCCCGTCACAGGGCCAGGACGTCGTCAGCCCGCACGGGCAGCCCGGTCTCGAAGGAGCGGTTGGCCGCCAGGCCGGTGAGCAGGGAGCGCGCCCCGTCCAGCTGGGTGGAGGCGCGGCCGAGGGGGTCGGGCCCGGCGGGCTCGCCGAAGATGTCGGCCAGCATGCGCTCGTCGCCGCCGCCGTGGCCGGCGCCCGTGGTGTCGGGCAGCTCCAGCTCGACCGGCTGCTCCCACAGCCGGCGCAGCAGCAGCCGGGTGCCGGCGCCGGAGTCGGCGGCGTGCCCGTCGACGCCGTGCAGCGCCTCGCCGGGCGCCCGGCTCGCGGTGACCGGGTCGACGAACGCGTTCTCGACGACGTCCAGCTCCAGGCGGCCCCCGCTGCCGTTGAACACCACGTGGTAGCCCTCCCAGGGGGAGTAGGCGGTGAGGTGGTAGCTCATCGTCGCGCCGTTGCGGTAGCGGACGGCCACGCACATGTCGTCCTCGATCGTGACGCCGGGGGCGAAGACGTTCTGGTCGCGGTGGTAGCCGTCCTCGTGCTCGGCGTCGAGGTAGAGCGCCGTGAGGTTGGGCGAGGAGTCCAGCTGCAGGGCGAAGGGGTCGTCGGCCGCCTCGGGGGCGCCGTGCGCGCGCTCGTAGTCGCGGGCCAGCCCGCGCCGGGCGCCGTTCTCGTCGCCGTAGAAGAAGAGCCGGCCCAGGCCGAAGACCGTCTCCGGCGAGGAGGCGATCCACCAGTTGACGAGGTCGAAGTGGTGGGTGGCCTTGTGGACCATGAGGCCGCCGGAGCTGGCCTTGTCGCGGTGCCAGCGCCGGAAGTAGTCGGCGCCGTGGCGGGTGTCGAGCAGCCACTCGAAGTGCACGGAGCCGATCTCGCCGATGGCGCCGGAGGCGATGACCTCGCGGACCTTGGCGTGGGCGGGGTTGTAGCGGTAGTTGAAGGTGACGGTGACCTTGCGGCCCGAGGCCTCCTGGGCCTCCAGGATGCGCCGGCAGCGCTCCGCGTCGATCGTCATGGGCTTCTCGGTGACGACGTCGCAGCCGGCCCGCAGCGCAGCGACGATGTACTCGTCGTGGGTGCTGTCCACCGTCGTGACGACCACGGCGTCCACCCGCTGCTCGGTGAGCATCCTGGTGAAGTCCGCGGCCGCGTAGGTGGGGACCGGGTCGTGGTCGTGCTCGTCGCGCAGGGCCTTGTTGTGCGCGTCCATGCGGGTCTGGTTGGCGTCGCAGAACGCCACCAGCTCGTTGCGGTCGGCGTGCGTGCGCGCCAGCGCGCGGACGTACATCTGGGCCCGCCCGCCGAGGCCGACGACGGCGTAGCGGGTGCGGGCGGGCGACGTGGGGCCGGGCATGGGACTCCTCCGCGAGTCGGGTGCAGCACCGGGTGAGCGTCGCTGCAAACCTTTGCGACCAAGTCAGCTCCCTCGGGCCGCCACCTGTCAAGGGACGCGGCCGCGCGGGTCCGGTCCCGGCGCCGCCTGGGCACCCGTCGGCTGAAAACGTTTGTGACAACGTGCGGGAAAGCGCTTGACGCACCGGCCGCGGTGTGCCGCAATGGGGCGAGCCGGGAGGCAGCGCCGCCGCCGCCGGGCCCGTCACCGATCGAAGGAGATCACGATGACCACCCCCACCGGGCGCCCCGCGGCCCGCCTCGCCGTCCCCGGTCGCCGGTCCTTCCTCGCCGGCGCGCTCGGCGCCTCGATGCTCGGCCTGGCCGCGTGCGGCGGCGACGAGGAGAGCGCGTCCGCGGGCGGCTCCGCGGCCGGCGCCGGCCCCGAGACCACCGAGCCCGTCGTCCTCACCGTCGCCTGGTGGGGCGGCCCGGCCCGCGCCGAGAACACCCAGAAGGTCCTCGACCTCTACACCGCGGCCCACCCCAACGTCACGTTCAAGACCCAGTGGCAGGGCTACAGCGGCTACTACGACAAGATCAACACCTCGGCGGCCGGCCGCAACGCCCCGGACATCATCCAGATCGACAACCGGGCCCTGCGCGAGTACGCCAACAAGAGCGTCATCGCCGACCTCACCCCCTGGGTGGGCGGAACGCTGAAGACCGACCAGATCGACGCCAAGCTCATCGACACCGGCAAGGTCGACGACAAGCTCTACGCGATGCCGCTGGCCTCCAACACCCAGGCGCTCGCCGTCGACGCCACCGTGCTGCAGCCGCTGAACCTGCTGCCGGCCGAGGCGGGCTGGGCCGATTGGGACGAGTTCGCCGCCTGGGCCACCGAGGTCACCACGGCGACGGGCGGCCTGTGGGGCACCCGCGACGAGAGCGCGAACCTCAACTGGCTGGAGTACTGGCTGCGCCAGGGCGGCAAGGCCCTCTACGACGGGCAGGCCCTGGGCTTCGGCGAGGCCGAGCTGACGGAGTGGTTCACGATGTGGGACGAGCTGCGCGCCAGCAAGGGCGCCTCGCCCGCCGAGGTGAGCCAGCCCGCCAACGCCGGCGACATCTCCAAGAACACCGTCGCCACCCAGCAGACGGTCGCCACCTTCTCCTACGACAACCAGCTCACCGAGCTGGCCAAGGCCACCGACCACCAGCTCCAGCTCGCGCCGCTGCCCGGTGACCTCTCCGGCGCCTACGCCCGTCCCTCGCAGTTCTTCACCGCCTACGCGCGCGGCAAGAACATCCCCACGGCCGTCGACGTCATCAACTTCTTCGACAACGACCCCGAGGCCGGTGCCGCCCTCGGCACCGAGCGCGGCCTGCCGCCCAACAGCGCCGTCCGCGACGCCATCAGCCCCGCCTTCGACGAGCAGCTCAAGTACGTCGTGGCCTTCGACGAGCGGGTGACCGCCAGCGCCGGCGACACCCCGCCGGTGCCCGCGCAGGGCGACTCGCAGATCGGGCAGCTGCTCACCTCCGCCGCCGAGAACGTCGCCTTCGGGCGCGCGGAGATCGCGGACGCGGCCGCCGAGTTCGTGTCCCAGGCCACCTCCGCCCTCGAGCGCGCCGGCAGCTGAGCCCAGCGCCGCGAGCCCCGCGATGACCGTCCCGACGAGGCCTCCGACGAAGCACACGGACAGGAGCGTCACCATGGCCGACACGGCCCACCGCCCACCGCGCGTGGCAGCGCGCCGCAGCACCGCAGACCGGTCGCGGGGCGGCAGCCCCCGCCGCCGGCGCGAGGCGGTCGCGGGCTACACGTTCCTGCTGCCGTGGTTCATCGGCCTCTTCGGGATCACCCTGTTCCCGATGCTGTACTCGCTCTACCTGAGCTTCACCGACTACGACCTGCTGCAGTCCCCGCAGTGGATCGGGCTCGAGAACTACGTGCGGATGCTCACCGACGACCCGCAGTACTGGAACTCGGTCAAGGCGACGCTGCTGTTCGCGGTGGTCTCGGTGCCGCTGAAGCTGGCCGTCGCCCTCGGCGTCGCGCTGCTGCTCTACCGCGACCGCCGCGGTGTCGGCCTCTACCGGGCGCTGTTCTACGTGCCGTCGCTGCTGGGCGGCAGCGTGGCCATCGCCATCGTCTGGCAGACGCTGTTCGGCGGCCAGGGCGCGCTCAACGAGATCCTCGGCCTCGTCGGGATCGAGGGGCGCAGCTGGATCACCAACCCCTCGACGGCGCTGGGCACCCTGGTGCTGCTGGCGGCCTGGCAGTTCGGGGCGCCGATGGTCATCTTCCTGGCGGGGCTCAAGCAGATCCCCGCGGAGATGTTCGAGGCCGGTGCCCTCGACGGCGCCGGCCGGTTCAAGCAGTTCTGGCACATCACCCTGCCCATGCTGTCCCCGGTGCTCTTCTTCAACCTCGTGCTGGAGACCATCGCCGGGTTCCAGGGGTTCACGGCCGCGTTCGTCATCAGCGGCGGCACCGGTGGCCCCGCCGACTCGACGCTGCTCTACACGCTCTACCTGTACCTGCGCGGTTTCGGCGACTTCCAGATGGGCTACGCCTCGGCGATGGCCTGGGGCTTCCTGCTCGTGCTGGGGATCATCACCGCCATCGTGTTCCGCAGCGGCTCGCTGTGGGTCCACTACGCCGACGAGGGGGAGCACTGATGACCACCGCTCCGAGCACGCTGGCCTCCGCGCCGATCGCGCCGCAGGCACCGACGCGCGGGCGCCCGGCGCGCGGCCGCGGCGGGATCGTCGCGCACGTCGTCCTGGTGGCCCTGCTCGTCGTCGCGCTGTACCCGATCGTCTACATGGTCGGGACGTCGTTCAAGTCGCCGCAGGAGATCTCCAACAACCTCGACGTCCTGCCCGAGTCGTTCACCCCGGGGAACTACGCCGACGGCTGGTCGGGGATCCCCGGCGTCAGCTTCGCCCGCTTCTTCGCCAACAGCGTCGTCGTCTCCGTCGGCGTCGTCGTCGGCAACGTCCTCTCCTGCGCGCTCGCCGCCTACGCCTTCGCCCGGCTGCGCTTCCCGCTGCGCGGGGTGTGGTTCGCCCTGATGATCGGCACGCTGCTGCTGCCGCACCACGTGCTCGTCGTGCCCCAGTACGTCCTCTTCAACGCCCTGGGCTGGGTCAACACCCCGCTGCCGCTCATCGTCCCCAAGTTCCTGGCGACGGACGCGTTCTTCGTCTTCCTCATGGTCCAGTTCATGCGCGGCATCCCGCGCACGCTGGACGAGGCCGCCGCCATCGACGGCTGCGGGCCCTTCGCCACGTTCTTCCGGATCGTGCTCCCGCTGACCAAGCCGGCCCTGGTCACGACGACGGTCTTCTCGTTCATCCAGACCTGGAACGACTTCTTCTCCCAGCTGGTCTACCTCAACGACATCGCCAAGTACACGCTGCCCATCGGCCTGCGCCTCTTCCTGGACTCCTCCGGCCAGAACGCCGTCGGCCCGATGTTCGCGATGTCCGTCCTGAGCCTGGTGCCGGTCTTCCTCTTCTTCCTGGTCTTCCAGCGCCTCATCGTCGAGGGCATCAACACCAGCGGGATCAAGGGGTGAGCGCCCCGGTGGTGGCGGCCCCCCGTCCCCGGCGCCGGCGCGCCCCCGAGGACACCGGGTCCGGCAGGGGCTGGAAGGAGCAGGTGCGGCGCATCTCGGAGCTGTGCCTGCTCGGGCTCGTCGCGGCCCTGCTCGCGGTGTGCGTCCTGCCGCTGGGCGCCGTCGTCGCGACGCTGTCGCGGGCGGTGGGGCACTGGGCCGACGCCGACGAGCTGCCGCCGTGGTCGCAGACCGCCCGCGAGTTCGGGCGCCGCTTCCTGCCCGGCTGCCTCGTCAGCGCCCTGGCCGTCCTCGCCGGCCTGGTGCTCGTGCTCCAGCAGGACCTGCTGCGCTCGGGCGCCGTCCCCGGCGGCGACCTCGCCGCGGGCGCGCTGCTGCTCGTCAGCGCCGTCCTGCTCGCCGCCGTCCTGCTGGGCGTCCCGCAGCTGGCCGACGGCCCGCGCGGGCGCGGCTGGCGCTCGGCGGCGGCCGGCGGCTGGCTGGCGCTGCGCCGCGCCCCCCTCGCCGGCGCGGCCGCCCTGGCCGTCACGGCCGTGGCGGTCCTGCTGAGCGTGCTGCTGCCCGGCGTCTTCCTCGTGCTGCCGGCGCTGTGGGTGCTGTCCCTGCACGCCGTGCACCGCCGCCTCGTGCTCCCGCACCTGCCCCCGGCCCCGCCGGCCGGCGCCGCGGCGGACGGGCCGGGGCGGTGAGCCTGCCGCGCGTCCTGCTCGTGGGGGCGCACGGGCACGGGCGCGGCCACCTGCAGCGGCTGCGCCGCCTCGCCGACGCCGGCCGCCTGGAGCTGGGCGGCGTCTGTGACACCACCGCGCCCGACGAGGAGCTGACGGCGCTGTCCGGCGCGGCCCCGTGGACCGACGACCTCGACGAGGCGCTGCGCCGCGTGCGCCCCGACGTCGTCGTCGTCGTCACCCCCATCCCCACCCACGCCCCGATCGCGCTGGCCGCGCTGGCGGCCGGGGCCGACCTGCTGCTGGAGAAGCCGCCGACGGCCACGTGGGCGGAGCACCGGCAGCTGCAGGAGGCCGCCGCCGCCGCGGGCCGCCACGTGCAGGTCGGCTTCCAGAGCCTGGGCTCCGCCGCCCTGCCGGCCGTGGCCGCCGACGTCGCCGCGGGCCGGCTGGGGACGCTGCGCGGCATCGGCGCCACCGGCACCTGGCAGCGCGCCAGCGGCTACTGGAGCCGCGCGCCCTGGGCGGGGCGGCGCACCCTCGGGGGCCGGCCCGTCGTCGACGGCGCCCTCACCAACCCCTTCGCGCACGCCGTGGCCACCGCGCTGCGCCTGGACGGCAGCGAGGACGCCGCCTCCCTGGGCTCCGTGGAGCTGGAGCTGCACCGGGCCAACCCGATCGAGGCGGACGACACCTCCTGCCTGCGGCTGCGGACCTCGCGCGGCACGACGATCGTCGTCGCCGTCACCCTGTGCGCGGCCACCGCGCGCGAGCCCGCCGTCACCCTGCACGGCAGCCGCGGCAGCGCCACCCTGCGCTACACCCGCGACGAGGTGACCTGGTCGACCCCGGAGGGGACGGTCGTCGAGCAGCACACCCGCCGCGACCTGCTGGAGGACCTGCTGGCGCACCGCGAGGACCCCGCGGCGGGCGCCCTGCTGGTGCCGCTGGAGCGCACCGAGGCCTTCACCGCCGTCCTGGAGGCCGTCCGCACCGCGCCCGACCCCCGCC
>NZ_JAAALL010000251.1 GCF_009906315.1 Kineococcus vitellinus
CAGCAGCACCAGGGAGGCCAGCGCGAGCAGGTAGGCGTTGAGCACCCACTGCAGGCCGCTGACGCCTGCGCCGAGGTCGGTGCCGATGCTGGGCAGGGCGACGTTCACCACGGTGGCCTCCAGCTGGGCCAGCGCGCTGCCGAGCACGGCGATCGCCAGCAGCCACCGGCCCGTGCGGGTGGCCAGCGCGACGCCCGGCGGTGGTGCGGCGACGTCGTCGGCGGCAGCGCTCACGTGACGCGAGGCCCGGGCACGTCGTGGCCGAAGGCTGCGGCCGCCGCGGCCGCAGCTGCGGAGACGCGCGCCGCGCTGCGCGCCGCGCGCCCGGACAGCTTCCAGGCCAGCACGCGCGCCCCGACCACCGGGTCCGGGGGGAAGACGCCGAGCTGGGCGAGCATGGCCACGTCGTCGCGCACCGCCTCGTGCCCCACGACCTGCCCCTGGCGCATCGTCAGGACGTGGACCTGCTCGACGTCGATCTCGCGCCCGGTCGGCGGGACCGCCTGGTCCAGCGCACCGTCGCGGTAGCGCACGAAGGCCCCGGTCTGCCGACCCCGCATGCGCAGACGCACCCACACCCGCTCCCCTCTGCCGGCGGTGTCGAGGACGGGGAAGCGCAGGTCGCTGAACGCGGAGCGCATCCAGGCCGAGGAGGCCAGCACCCCGGCCGGTCCCGGCGTGGAGCAGGCCGCCGGCGCGACGGCCGCCTCGCGGTTGTGGAAGTCGGGGTGCACCAGGATCGAGGCCAGGACGTGGTCGCCGTGCTCGAGCACCTGGAACAGCCTGGTGGCCGCGCTCGTGAGGTCGGTGGTCATGCGGGACGAGCCCTCCTCGGGAAACTGCTGCGTTCGGTTCGGGGTTCGGCGGTGGGACGGGGTCAGCGCTGCGCCCGCACCTTCGAGGCCAGCAGCAGCGCCGCCACGACGCCGAGCAGCAGGACGGCGCTGCCCGGGCGCAGACCCGCGCGGCTCGCGGCGGGGACGAGCAGCACGACCAGGACGGCGGCCGGGACGCCCAGGCGCTGGAGCAGCCCGTCGGTGCGGCGCACGTGCACGCCCCACAGGCTCAGCAGGCAGGCGGAGTACGGCAGCGCCACCGCCAGGGTCGCGGTCCCGGCTCCGACGGCACCGGGGTGAGCGGTCTCCTCGATGACCAGGGACAGGCCGGCGCCGACGGCGGCCACCGAGGCGAACAGGAACAGGTACAGGTACGACCACGCGAACGGCCACCACCGCGAGGAGCCCAGGTGGTCGTCGGGACGCTCGAAGTACAGCCACCACAGGCAGAACAGCAGCAGCAGGCCGCCGACGAAGGTGGGGGTCATCGCCGCCACCGACGCATCGCCCAGCGCCGACTGGACCGCGCGCGAGCCGGCCAGGACGGATTCCCCCAGCACGATGATCATGAACAGGCCGTAGCGCTCGCGCAGGTGCCGGGCGTGCCAGGGGGTGCTCGTGCGCCACTGCGCCCACACGGGCAGCGCCAGCTCGGCCACGGCCAGCAGGCTCCACACCAGCCAGGTGGACGAGCGTGGCGAGGGGAGCAGCAGCGCGGCCAGCCACCCGACCTGCACGGCGCTCAGGCCGACGACGAACCGCCGCGCCGCCAGGCGGCGCAGCGGGTCCCCGCGCACCACCCGGCTCCACTGCAGCACCAGCGCCAGGCGCATCAGCACGTACCCGCCGACGCCCACGCGCAGGTCCGCGTCCTCCAGCACCGCCGGCACTCCCGCCGCGAGCACCAGCGCACCGGTCATGGACAGGAACGTCAGGAGCCGGAACAGCACGTCGTCGTCGTCGTAGGCGGAGGCGAACCAGGTGAAGTTCGCCCACGCCAGGTATAGGGCGAAGAAGACGAGCGCGAAGCGGCTGACCGCCTGCGCCGGGTGACCGGCGGCGATGGAGTTCTCCAGCCCCTCGGCCGCGAGCGCGACCGCGACGACGGAGACCAGGTCGTAGAACAGCTCCAGCGGGCTGACCGTCCGGTCGGCCTGCGCCGGGTCGCGACCGGTCAGCGGTGCGACCAGCCGCACGGCGCGCTCCCTCAGAGGGGGAGGGTGACGAAGGCCCGCCCGGACAGCGGCCCGCCGGGGAACTGCTGCAGCCGGCTGCCGGTGCCCAGCGGGCCCAGGTCGACCACGATGAACTCCAGTGCCTCGAACAGCTCGGCGAGGACCTTCTTGGCGTCGGCGTCGTCCCCGGAGAAGAACAGGACGACGTTGCCGTCGGTGCGCACGGAACCGGCCGCCAGGTCCGCGGCGCCCATGTGGTTGCCGGTCTTGACCACCCGCGCACCGCGGGCGCGCCCGGCGAGGACCTCGCTGCTGGTCGGCTCTCCCGGGCCCGGCACCGGAGCCGAGAAGTCGTTGGTGGCGTCGACCAGGATGCGCCCGCTCCAGTCGGGCACCGAGGCGGCGACCTCGGAGGCGGCGGCGCTGGGCACCGCCAGCACGACGACCTCCTGGGCCGCCGCCTCCTGCACGGTGCCCGCGCGGGCGGCGCCGCCGAGCCGGGCCACGAGCTCGCGCAGGCTCTCGGGGCCGCTGTTGTTGCTGAGGACGACCTCGTGGCCGCCGCGGACGAGGTGGCCGGCGAACGCCCTGCCGACGTTGCCGCTGCCGATGATGCCGATCTCCACTGCCTGCTCCTCGCTGCTCGGGCCGGGCGTCGGGGGTCGACGCCCGGGGGCCGGACGCCGCAGCGCGTCCGGCGCCGGCAGCCTCGCAGCCCTCCTCACCGCACCGCATCCGTCACGTGACGCAGCCACCGGAACCCCCGGGGAACTCCTGGAACTCCCGGCGGAACTCCTCTCAGGGTTCCCGGTGGGGGCCGAGGGCCCGGCGCAGCTGCGCCCGCGAGGTGGTCCCGAGCTTGGCGGACGCCCGGCGCAGGTGGCTGCTGACGGTGCGGTGCGGGAGGCAGGTGCGGTCGGCGATCTCCTCCTCGCTCGCACCGGCCGCGGCCAGCCGCGCGATCTGCAGCTCCAGCGGGCTCAGCGCCTCCACCCCCGCTCCGGCGGTTCCGGGGGCGCGGCGGGCGGCGCCGACGCCGGCCGCCGCCAGCTCGGCCCCGGCGCGCGCCACCCCCAGCCGGGACGAGGCGCGCTCGAAGCTCCGCAGCGCCGCCGCCAGGTGCTCGCGGGAGTCCTCGACGCGGTCGTGGCGGCGCAGCCACTGCCCGTAGGCCAGCCGGGTGCGCGCCACCTCGATCACCGCACCGCTGGCGGCCCCGTGCTCCAGCGCCCGCTCGAAGGCGGTCGCCGCCGCGTCGCCCGCGGCGAGCAGCGCCCGGCTGCGCTCGAGGAGCATGGCCAGGTGGGGCGAGCCGTAGGTGAGGTTGTCGCGGGTCAGCTGCTGCAGCAGGGGCGGCAGCGCCGCCTGCTTGCCGACCCGCACGGCTGCCTGGGTCAGGTCGGCGATCGCCCACGCGGCGACGACCGGGTGGGCGGCCGTCCGGCGCAGGTGGACCCAGGCGTCCCAGTACCGGTGCTCGGCCAGCGCCAGCAGGCCGGCGGCCCAGTGCAGCTCCGCGGTCAGCCTGCCCAGGGAACTGGGCCCGATGATCGCCGCGGCCTCCCGCAGGGCCGCGGCCGCCGCCACCAGGTCGCCGCGGCAGGTGTGCGTGCGGGAGGCGGTGACGGCCCCGGCGGCCTCGACGATCGGCAGCTGCGCCTCCGCGGCGATGCGCCGGGTGAGGTCGGCGTCCACCAGGGCACCGGGCAGGTCGCCGGCCAGGACGCGGGCCAGCGCCCGCCCGTGCAGGGCCAAGCACTCCTCGCTGACCTCCCGGGCGTGGTGCGCGCGCTCGACGGCCGTCGTCCACAGGGCCGCGGCCGTCGGCAGGTCGTGGATGGCCTCGGCCGCCGAGGCCAGCCGGTGGGGGGCGCTGACCGCGTCGACCAGCTCGCCCAGGTGCCCGCGCCAGCGCTGCGCGTGGCGCAGCGGCTCCAGCAGGACCAGCCCGACCTGGCGGTCGGCGTCCTGGCCGACGGGCGGGTCGAGGGCCAGCAGCGCGTCGCGCACCCGCCGGCGCAGGGCGTCCTGCGGCTGCATGACCTGCACGCCGGTCGCGGCGGCGACGAGCGCGGTGACCCGCTCGCGGCGGAACCGCCCGGCGCCCGCGGCGCCCAGCTGCTCCGCGAGGTCGACCAGGTCGGTGGTGCGCTCCAGCCACCGGCCCCGGTCGGCGCTGAGCTGCCAGCGCGTGACCGCCGCACCGACCGCCGGCCCCGGCTGCCGCGCGGGGTCGGTCAGCAGCGGCGCAGCGCGCTCCAGCAGCCGCGAGGCCACCGCGGGGCGACCGGCGAGGCGGGCCAGCTCCGCGGCCCGCAGCGTGCGCTCCAGCACCTGGCGGGGGCCCGGCGAGAGCGCGGCGGCGCGCTCGTGGGCCGCCGAGGCCTCCACGAGCGCGCCGCGCGCGCGGGCCAGCTCACCGGCGGTGGCGAGCTCGCTCGCCACCGCCTCGTCGGGGCCGTGGGTGGCGGCCGCCCGGTGCCAGGCGGCGCGCACGGGGTCCTGGATCGCCGCGGCCAGCGCCTGGTGGACCCGCAGCCGCGCCGAGAAGGCGGCGGCGCCGTGGACGGCCGAGCGCAGCAGCGGGTGGCGGAAGCGCACCCGGCCGTCGCGCACGCCGACCAGGCCCGCCGCCTCCGCGGTGTCGAGGTCGGCGAGGTCGACCCCCAGCTCGGCACCGGCCGCCAGCAGCTCCGCCAGCAGCGCCTCCCCACCGGCGGCCGCCAGCAGCAGGAAGGTGCGGGTGGTCCCCGGCAGGTCCTCGACCCGGCGCAGGAACACCCGCTCCAGCCGCGGCGGCAGTGGCAGGTGGACCGGCAGCGCGCCCGCGGCGTCCACCGCGACGTCCTCGACCGCGACGTCCTGCACCGCGGTGGCCAGCTCCCGCAGCGCGAGCGGGTTGCCGCCGGCCTCCCGCAGCAGCAGCGCGCGGGCGGCCCCACCGGGCGAGGGGTCCAGCCCGTCCAGCAGCGAGGCGGCCTCCTGCCGGCTCAGCGGCGCCAGGGGCAGGTGCGTCACGCCCAGGCGGGTCCACTGCTCCACCGCGTCCCCGCCCGTGCGCAGCGTGGCCAGCAGGAGCGTGCGCAGCGGAGCCAGCCGGCGCACCAGGAAGGCGACCACCGACGCGCTGGACTGGTCGAGCCACTGCACGTCCTCGACGAGGACCAGCAGCGGCCGCTCGGCGCTCACCTGCTCCAGCAGGGCCAGGGTGGCGGTGCCCACCAGCAGCCGGTCCGGCGAGGCCGCGCCGGGCTCGTCCAGCCCGAAGACCGCCGCCAGGCTCGCGCGCTGCTGCGGCGGCAGCAGGTGCAGGTGCCCCAGCGCCGGTCGCAGCAGCTCGTGCAGGCCGCTGAACCCGGTGCCGGACTCCTGCTGCACCCCGGTGCAGCGCAGCTGCCCGAACCCGGCCGCCCGGGCGGCCGCGGCCGCGTGCTGCAGCAGCGTCGTCTTGCCGATGCCCGCCTCCCCGGTGACGAGCACGGCGCTGCCCGCCCCGGCAGCGGCGGCGGCCTCCAGGTGCTCCAGCACGCGCTGGAACTCGCGGTCGCGGCCGATCACCGCCGCCTCCGCCGCCCGCGCCCGCGCGGAGCGGTGGGGGCGGCCGCCGGCTCACGGCTCGCCGAGCGCACCGACCCGGCCCCGGTAGAACTCGATCTTGGCCTCGATGGCCGCCAGGTGGCGCCGGGTGCTCCGCAGCTGCTCCAGCACCCGCTCGCGGTGCGCTTCGAACACGGCGAGGACCTCGGCCTCCGTGCCGGCGCGCCGGGTCAGCTCGGCGAAGGCGCGCACGTCGCGCACCGGCATGCCGGTGGCGCGCAGCAGGACCACCCCGGCCAGCCACTCCAGGTCCCGGGCGCCGTAGCGGCGCTGGCCGGAGGAGATCCGCTGGGGCGGGGTCCTGGTCAGCCCCTCGCGCTCGTAGTAGCGCAGGGCGTCCACGCTCAGGCCGCAGACGGCGGCGGCCTCCCCGATGGTCAACCCCGCCGCGGGCACCTCGACGCCGAGGCTGGGCAGCGGGACCGCGCCGGGACCCTCGTCGTCGAGCTCGCCACCGCTTCCCTCCTCGTGCCGGTCCTCGGGTCGGTCCTCGGGCCTGTCGTCGATCCTGTCGTCCACCGCTGCAGTCTCTTCCCTGGGACGCGCCCCGGGTCGGGCCGGTCGGGCCGGTCGGGACGGGGTGGTCGGGCCCGTCCACCGTGGCGCTGCCGGCCGGCGCGCGCATCCGTCAGGTGACTGCCCGCCGCCTCCACCCACCTGCTGCGACCTGCCCGTCCTCCGCGCCGCACCCGTCGGGTTGCGCACTCCCGCGGGGTGTGCAGTCACGTGACGGATGCGGGAGGCGACCCCGTTGCGGCAGCTTTGCCCCCGGTCCCACCACGTGGTGCACCGGCGGCTCCCGCCGCACCGCGCACCACGAGCGGACGACGTCCCCCGACCGAAGGAGCACCACCGTGTCCGAGCCCGTGAAGCCGGTCCTGGAAGGCCCCGCGCAGGCCTTCGCCGACGCCAACTCCACCCCGCCCTTCCTCTACCAGCTCACCCCCGAGCAGGGCCGCAAGATCGCCGAGACGGTCCAGACG
>NZ_JAAALL010000252.1 GCF_009906315.1 Kineococcus vitellinus
CCACGGCCCGGGTCCCTCCCCGGTGCCGCCCGCCCAGGACCGCCACCCCGAGCGCACCGACCCGCCGGTGCCCGTGCCCGGCGACGGCACCGACGAGCACCCGGACGACACGAGGCGGCTGCCCGCTCCCGTGCCGGACCCGCTGCCGCGCAAGCGCTTCCGAGGCCGCCACGCCGTCCTGCTGGGCGTCGTCGCCTTCCTCGTCTCGGTCGGCGGCATCTTCGTCTACGAGCAGGCGTTCGGCGAGAGCGTCGCGGCCCAGCGCCAGGACGTGAGCACGCCGGTCTCCCGGGGCATCCTCGGCGGGGAGATCACGAAGGCGCCCTCGACGCCGACGCCCACGCCGACCGCCACCGCCACGGCCACGGACAGCGCCACGGCCACCGCCACCGCCACCGCGACGGCGAGCGCCACCGGCGGCACCGGTGGGGAGCCGTCGCCGACCGGCTCGGCGCGCTCCTCCACCTCCCCGAGCTCCTCGAGCCCCACCGGCACGCGCACCGCGCAGCCGAACCAGGCCCCCCGGGACGGGACCGCGGACGAGGACGCCGCCGGGGGAGCCGCCGCGGCGGCGTCCGCGGCCGCCACCCGCAGCGCCGACGCCGCCCTGGCCGCCCCCGCCGACGCGGCCGCGGGCGACTGAGCCCCCGCGCCGCCGCGACCGGCGGCGCGGGCGGTCAGTGCCCGCGCTCGACGCCGTCGTGGCGGCGCAGCTCCTCGGGCACCAGCTCGAGCATCTCGTCGGGCAGCAGCGGCAGGTCCAGCAGGCTCAGCTTCACCCGCGAGCGGCGGCCGTGGTCGGCGGCGTCGAGGCGGATCACGTGCCCCGCGTCGCGCTCGGCGGTCACCTCCACCACCGTGCCGGGCGCCAGCTCGCCCGCGGCGATGCCGTCGACCTCCAGCACGGGCGGGCCGGACTTCTCCAGCAGCTCCAGGCGCACCGCCTCGTCGACGCCCAGCACGATGGAGCGGGCGATGCCCGACATCGGCGCCACCGGGGTGACCACGAGGGCGTCGGCGCCCGGTGAGACGACGGGCCCGCCGGCGGCGTAGCTGTAGGCCGTCGAGCCGCTGGGCGTGGCGAGCACGACGGCGTCGCCGCGCAGGTAGCCGATGCGCTGGCCGGACACCGACAGCGCCGCCGTCACGGTGCCCCGGCCGGGGGTGCGGGCCAGCGCGACGTCGTTGAAGGCCACCGCCTCGCGCACGTCCCGCCCGCCGGGGGGCACGATGCGCGCGCGCAGGCACAGGTGCGGTTCGACGGTGAAGTCCTTGGCGGCGATGCGCTCCAGCGCCGCGGGCAGCTCGCGCGGTTCCAGCTCGACGAGGAAGCCGAGGTGGCCCAGGTTCACCCCGAGCACGGGGACGTCCCGGCCCACGAGCAGCCGCAGCGCGCCGAGCATCGTGCCGTCCCCGCCCAGGCTCACGGCCGCGTCGACGGTGCGGGCGAACTCGACCTCGTCGACCGCGCCCACCCCCGCGGGCAGCCGGCCGGCGTCGGCGCGCAGGCCGACGACCTCCAGGCCGTGCGAGCTCGCCCAGGCCCGGACGAGCTCGGCCTGCTCCCTCGTGTCGCGCACGGGGTGCACGACGAGCCCCAGGCGGGCCAGCGGACGGTGCTGCACGCCGCCCACGCTAACGGCGTCGCCGGCGCCCGCCGCAGCCCCCCGCGCTCACACGCTCAGCGCGTCGGTGGCGTCGCGGCGGGCGCGGGCGCGCGGCACGACCAGCGGGGTGCCCGTCTCGGGGTCGTCGATGACGACGCAGGGCAGCCCGAAGACCTCCTCGATGAGCCCGGCGGTGACGACGTCGGCGGGTGCGCCCTGCGCCATGAGGCGGCCCTCCTTGAGGGCGACGAGGTGGGTGGCGTAGCGGCAGGCGTGGTTGAGGTCGTGCAGGACGGCGACCAGGGTGCGCTGCTGCTCCTCGTGCAGCTGCGCGCACAGGTCCAGCACCTCGATCTGGTGGGCGATGTCGAGGTAGGTCGTCGGCTCGTCCAGCAGCAGGATCGGCGTCTCCTGCGCCAGCGCCATGGCGATCCACACCCGCTGGCGCTGGCCGCCGGACAGCTCGTCGACGGTGCGGTCGGCGAGCTGGTCGACGTGGGTGGCGGCCATCGCCGCGTCCACGGCGCGCTCGTCGTCCCGGGACCACTGCCGCAGCAGCTTCTGGTGCGGGAAGCGGCCGCGGGCGACGAGGTCGGCGACGGTGATGCCGTCGGGGGCGCTGGCCGTCTGCGGCAGCAGGCCCAGGCGCCGGGCGACCTCCTTGCTCGGCAGGGACTGGATGCGCTCGCCGTCCAGGTAGACGCTGCCCGACCTGGGCTTGAGCATCCGCGCGAGCGCACGCAGCAGCGTCGACTTCCCGCAGGCGTTCGGCCCGATGATCACGGTAAAGGAGCCGTCCGGGATCTCGATGCCGAGGTCGCGGGTGATGGTGCGGGAGTCGTAGGCGAGGGTGAGGTCCTCGCCGCGCAGCCGGTGCTGGTGCGTGCTCACGGGCAGTGCCGTCCTCTGGGAGCCGGGGGTGGAGGGGTGGGGGAGCGCCGGGGTCAGCCGCGCCCGCGGCGCCACTGGGTGAGCAGCAGGTAGGCCATGTAGAGCCCGCCCACCGCACCCGTCATGACGCCGACCGGCAGCTGGGTGGGGGCGAAGACGCGCTGGGCGGCGAAGTCGCTGACCAGCAGCAGCAGCGCGCCGGTCAGCCCGGCGGCCACCAGCCCGGCCCCGACGGCGCCGGTGAGGCGGCGCGCGACCTGCGGCGCGGCCAGGGCGACGAAGGCGATCGGCCCGGCCGCCACGGCCGCCAGCGCCGTCATCGCCACGGCGACGGCCAGCACGAGCAGCCGGGTGCGGTCCACGTCGACGCCGAGCGCGCGGGCCGCGTCGTCGCCGAGGTCGAGCATCGTCAGCGAGCGCCCGGCCAGCAGCGCCACCGGCACCAGCACCGCCAGGCCCGCGCCCAGCGGCAGCGCCTGCTCCCAGCCGCGGCCGTTGAGGCTGCCCAGGATCCACACCTGCGCGGCCTGCGCCTCCTCCAGCCGGGCGCGGGTCAGCAGGTACTCGTTGGCGGCCTGCAGGACCGCGGACAGGCCGATGCCCACGAGGATGAGCCGGTAGCCCTGCACCCCGCCGCGCGCGGCCAGCAGGTAGACGAGCGCGGCGGTGAGGGCCCCGCCGGACAGGGCGCCGAGGGCGGTCGCGGTGCTGCCGCCGCCCAGCACCAGCAGCACCACGAGCGCGCCGGTGACGGCGCCGGAGGTGAAGCCGATGACGTCGGGGCTGCCCAGCGGGTTGCGGGTGACGAGCTGGAAGACCGCGCCGGCCATCCCCAGCGCCAACCCCACCAGCAGCGCCGTGACCACCCGCGGCAGCCGCAGGCCCACGACGATGAACTCGTCGGCGGGCTCGCCCCGCCCGACGAGCGTGCGCAGCACGTCGGGGACGCTCAGCGGGTAGTCGCCGGTGGCGAGGCTGAGCGCGGCCACGGCCACCAGGGCCGCGAGCAGGCCGGCGCAGACGGCCAGGCCGCGACCCTCCACGCGCACCGACAGCCCGCGCCGGCCGCGGCCGGCGCGCAGCGTGCCGCCGCGCCGCGCCGCGGCGGCCGTGCGGGGGACGGGCACCGAGGCCTGCGCCGCCGGGCCGGTCGCGAACCCGGCGCTCACAGCTGGGCCAGCCGGCGGCGGCGGACCAGGGCGACCAGGACGGGCGCCCCGAGCAGCGCGGTCACGATGCTGACCTCCAGCTCGCCGGGGCGCACGACGACCCGGCCGAGCACGTCGCCGAGCAGCAGCAGCGTGGGCGCCGCGACGCACGACAGCGGCAGCACCCAGCGCTGGTCGGGGCCGGTGAGGGCGCGCACGAGGTGCGGCACGGCGAGGCCGACGAAGGCGATGGGGCCGGCCGCGGCGGTCGCCGCCCCGCACAGCAGGGTCACCGCGAGCGCCGTGAGGACCCGGGTGCGCGTCAGGTGGGCGCCCAGGGCGCGCCCGGAGTCCTCGCCGAGCGCGAGGGCGTTGAGCGCGCGGG
The DNA here is from genome assembly GCF_009906315.1 of Kineococcus vitellinus. Classification (GTDB taxonomy): domain Bacteria; phylum Actinomycetota; class Actinomycetes; order Actinomycetales; family Kineococcaceae; genus Kineococcus; species Kineococcus vitellinus. The sequence goes on from NZ_JAAALL010000252.1 coordinate 4,032, forward strand.
CCTGGGTGAGCGCCAGGGCGGTGCCGACGGCGAAGAACGGCAGCATCTGCCAGAAGACCGCCACGTCGTGGCCGGCCAGCGAGCCGACCCGCCAGAAGCGGAAGCGGTCGAAGGTCCTGGCGTCCAGCAGCACCTGCGCGCTCGTGTAGGCGTACAGGGCCGCGGAGACGGCCGTGCCGGCCAGGGCCAGGCGCACCGGCGTCGCGCCCCCGCGACCGCTCGCGCCGAGCAGGTACACCACGACGGCGACGACGGCGGCGCCGAGCATCGCCGCCCACACCAGCTGCAGCCGCGAGGTCAGCCCCAGGACGCCCACCGCGGTCACCATGGCCGCGGCCGCGCCGGAGTTGACGCCCAGCAGGCCGGGGTCGGCCAGCGGGTTGCGGGTCAGCGCCTGCATGAGCGCCCCCGACAGGCCCAGCGCCACGCCGACGACGATCCCGAGGAGGGTGCGCGGCACCCGCAGCTCGCGCACGACGAGGGCGTCCTGCGAGCCGGCCGCCCCGCCGCGCAGCGCCTCGACGACGGTGCCCAGCGGGACCTCCCGGGAGCCGACGGCCAGGCTCAGCACGGCCGCCACGACGAGCAGCGCCAGCGCCAGGAGCAGGACGGCGGGGCGGGCCAGGCGCCGGCGGCCGGTGGGCGGCCCGCCCCGGGTGGCCGGGGCGGCGGCCGGCGGCGGCGCGCTCGTGGAGGTGGGCACGCGGTGAGGTTAGCCTGTCCACCCTTGCCGGGGAACGCCCGTCCGTGTCGGTCCCCGGCCACCCGGGGACGCGCCGGGACTGCGGGAACGGGCCGGGAATGCCGATGCAGGTCCTGACGCTCGATAGGGTGTCAGCAGCGGGCGCACCACGTGCAGCCCGCGGTCGAGTGTTCAGCGCCCGCCACAGGCCGGGCGCGCAGGTCCCTCGTGCGGTCCGGCAACGGGTGCGCGGGTGCGGTCGGGCACCACGGCCACCCCTGCCCCACCGGCGGACGGCTGTGCCTGACGGCGCCGCCCGAGACCGGCAACCGACTCCGAGAGGCACTCCGTGACGTCCGCGCCCCGCGAGCCCCGCACCACTTCCACCACCCAGCGCTCCGCCGAGCGCTCCGCCGACGGCTCCGTGCCCCGTCCCCGCCGCCGTCGCCGCGGCGGCTCGGGCGCCCAGGGCACCCAGAGCACCCAGGGCACCTCGACCGGCCAGGCCGGCCGGACCCGCGAGGGCGTGCCCGCGCAGCGGCCCGCCGCCGCGCCCGCCGGGCAGGTCATCGACGACACGGCCGTCGAGGTCGTCGCCGACGAGCGCTCCTTCGCCGAGCTCGGCGTGCCCGCCCCCCTCGTGGAGGTCCTCGCCGCCCGCGGCGTCGAGCGCCCCTTCCCGATCCAGACCGCGACGCTGCCGGACTCCCTCGCCGGGCGCGACGTGCTCGGCCGCGGCCGCACCGGCAGCGGCAAGACGATCGCCTTCGCGCTGCCGCTGGTGGCGCGCCTGGCCGCCTCCGACAGCCCCCGCCGCAGCACCCGCCCCCGCTCGCTGGTGCTCGTGCCGACCCGCGAGCTGGCCAACCAGGTCGCGGCCAGCGTGACCCCGCTCGCCGCCGCCCTGGGCCTGCGCACCACCGTCGTCTTCGGCGGGGTCGGGCAGAACCCGCAGGTCAGCGCGCTGCGCGAGGGCGTCGACATCCTCATCGCCTGCCCCGGCCGGCTGGAGGACCTCGTCCGCCAGGGCCACTGCCGCCTCGACGCCGTCGAGGTCACCGTCCTCGACGAGGCCGACCACATGGCCGACCTCGGCTTCCTGCCCGGCGTCAAGCGCCTGCTGGACGCCACCCCCGCCGGCGGGCAGCGGCTGCTGTTCTCCGCGACGCTCGACAACGGCATCGACGTGCTCGTCAAGCGGTACCTGTCGCAGCCGGTGACGCACTCGGTGGACCCGGCCGTCGCGCCGGTGTCGACGATGGAGCACCACGTCCTCGAGGTCGCCGCCGACGCCAAGGGCACCCTGGTGCGGGACCTGGCCTCCGGCCAGGGGCGCACGGTGCTCTTCACCCGCACCAAGCACGGCGCCAAGAAGCTCGCCAAGCAGCTGACCGCGTCCGGCGTCCCCGCCGTCGACCTGCACGGCAACCTCAGCCAGAACGCCCGCGAGCGCAACCTCGGCGCCTTCACCGAGGGGTCCGTGCGGGTCCTGGTCGCCACCGACATCGCCGCCCGCGGCATCCACGTCGACGAGGTCGGCATCGTCGTGCACGTCGACCCCCCGACCGAGCACAAGGCCTACCTGCACCGCTCCGGGCGCACCGCGCGCGCCGGCGCCGGCGGCACCGTCGTCACCATCGCCACGCCGGACCAGCGGGCGGACGTGCGCACGCTCGCCCGCCAGGCCGGCATCAGCCCGCAGTGGACCTCCGTGGCACCGGGCGCCGACCTCGTCGGCCGCCTCGTCGGCCCGGCGGCGGCCTGGGTGGACCCCGCGTCCGCGCCGGTGCCCACCGCCCCCGCGCAGCCGCACCGGCGCCGCGACCGCGGCCACCGCGGCGGCGGCGCGCACCGGAGGCGCCGT
>NZ_JAAALL010000253.1 GCF_009906315.1 Kineococcus vitellinus
GCCGCCGCGAGCCCGTCGACGTCGTCGTGGACGCCGGCCGGCTGGGTGCCGACCCGCTCGTGCTGCCGCTGCTGCGCGAGTCGGCCGTGGTGGTGCTCGTCGTCCGCGCCGACGTCAGCGGCGTCCTGCACGCCCGCGAGCGGCTGCGCGCCCTGGCCACCTCGCTGCGCCGCGCCGACGGGCTGCTGCCGCGCATCGGCGTCGTCCGCGTCGGCCCGCTGCGCCGCGGCGACGAGGAGGTGGCCCAGCTGCTGCGCTCCGTCGGCGACCGGGTCGACGACTTCGGCCGGCTGCCGCTGGACCCCGCGGGCGCCGCCGTCTTCGACGGGGCCCGCACCGCGCGCCCCGAGCGCACCGCCCTGGTGCGCGCCGGGCGCACCCTGGTGGGCGCGCTCGCCACCGCCGCCGGCGCCGGAGCGCGCCCCGTGCTCGCGGGCACCGCGGAGGAGGCCGCGTGAGCACCGCCCTGAGCACCGCCCTGAGCACCGCCCTGAGCACCCCCCCGAGCACCGGGCTGCCCGTCGGGCGCCGCGAGGCGCAGCAGGTCGACCACGAGCTCGTGCGCCGGCTGCGCGTGCAGGTCGCCGATCGGCTCTCCGCCCAGCGCCGCCGCGACGACGCCGCCGGGCGGCCGCCGATGTCCGGCGCCGACGAGCGGCAGTTCGCCCGCTCGCTCGTCGTGCAGGTCCTGGAGGACCACGCCCGCGCCGAGATGGAGGCCGGCCGCCCCCCGCTGGCCCCGGCCGCCGAGGAGGCCGTGGCCGCGGCCATCGGCGCCGCGCTGTTCGGCGTGGGCCGGCTGCAGCCGCTGCTGGAGGACCCCGACGTCGAGAACGTCGACGTCAACGGCTGCGACCGCGTCTTCGTCAGCTACGCCGACGGCCGCGAGGAGCTGTCGGCGCCGGTCGCCGACTCCGACGAGGACCTCGTCGAGCTCGTGCAGGTGCTGGCCTCCAACGTCGGGCTCACCAGCCGCCCCTTCGACGCCGCGAACCCCCAGCTGGACCTGCGCCTGCCCGACGGCTCCCGCCTGTCGGCGGTCATGGGCGTCTGCCAGCGGCCCGCGCTGAGCATCCGGCGCGCCCGGCTCTCCAGCGCCTCGCTGGCCGACCTCGTCGCCGGCGGGTCGATGGACGAGGACCTCGCGCAGTTCCTGCGCGCGGCCGTCCGCGCCCGCAAGAACATCATGATCGCCGGGTCGACGAACTCGGGGAAGACCACGCTGCTGCGCGCGCTCGCCGCGGAGATCCCGCCGCACGAGCGCCTCATCACCGTCGAGCGCGCCCTCGAGCTGGGCCTGGACCAGCAGGTGCAGGCGCACCCCAACGCCGTCGCCTTCGAGGAGCGGCTGCCGAACTCCGAGGGGGTCGGCGGGGTCACGATGGCGGAGCTGGTGCGCCGCTCGCTGCGCATGAACCCCAGCCGCGTCATCGTCGGCGAGGTCCTCGGCGACGAGATCGTCACGATGCTCAACGCCATGAGCCAGGGCAACGACGGCTCCCTGTCGACGATCCACGCGAACTCCTCCGCCGAGGTGTTCAACCGCATCGCCACCTACGCCCTGCAAGCCGAGGAGCACCTGCCCGTGGAGGCCAGCCACATGCTCATCGCGGGCGCGGTGGACTTCGTGGTCTTCCTCGACAAGCAGAACACCTACCACCTCGGCGGCGGGCTGCGCCGCGTCGTGGCCAGCGTCCGCGAGGTCACCGGCGTCGACGGCCGCGTCCTCAGCTCCGAGGTGTTCACCGCCGGCGCCGACGGCGTCGCGCGCGCCCACGCCCCGCTGCAGTGCGCCGCCGACCTCGAGGCGGCCGGCTGGGTCGCCCCCGTCCTGACGCGGTGGGGCGGGTGAGCGCCCCGCTGCCCGGCGTGGCGCCGGAGGTCCTCGTCGCCGCGACCGCCGCGACCGCCGGGCTGGGCCTGCTGCTGGCCGTGCTCGGCGTGCTGGGGCGCCCCGCCGTCGCGGGCGGGCGGCCGCCGTGGCGGCGGCGCACCGCGGCCCGGCTCAGCCGGCAGGCCTTGTCCGGCGTCGTCGCGGGCCTGGTCGTGCTGCTGCTCACCCGCTGGCTCGTCGCCGCCGCCGGCATCGGGCTGCTGGTCGCCGGCTGGGACCGCCTCGTCGGCGGCAGCGCCGACGAGGGCCGCGGCATCGCGCGCCTGGAGGCCCTGGCCACCTGGACGGAGTCGCTGCGCGACACCATCGCCGGCGCCATCGGCCTCGAGCAGGCCATCCCGGCCACCGCCGGCACCTCGGCGGCCGTCCTGCGGCCCTCGCTGAACCTGCTGGTGGACCGGCTGCGGATCCGCGAACCGCTGCCGGACGCCCTGCTGCGCTTCGCCGACGACGTCGACGACCCCAGCGCCGACGTCGTGGTGGCCGCGCTCGTGCTCAACGCCCGCCTGCGCGGGCCGGGCCTGCGCGACGTGCTGACGGCCCTGGCGGCCTCCACCCGCGAGGAGCTGGACGTGCGCCGGCGCATCGAGGCCAGCCGGCGCAGCATCCGCCGCAGCGTGCGCATCGTCCTGCTCATCGTCCTCGGCGTCATGGGCCTGCTGGCGGTCTTCAACCGCGACTACGTCGCCCCGTACTCCTCGGTGCCGGGGCAGCTGGCGCTGCTCGTCGTCGCGGGCCTGTTCCTGCTCGGCCTCACCTGGCTGCGCCGGCTGGCGCGGGTGGAGACCCACGAGCGCTTCCTCGCCGCCGCGCAGCGCACCGCCCCCGGTCGCCCGCAGGCGGTGGCCCGGTGAACCTCGCCCTGCTCAGCGGCGCGGTCTGCGCCCTCGGCGTCGTGCTCCTGCTCGCCGCGCTGGTGCGCCCGCAGCCGTCGGTGGCCGTGCAGGTCGCCCGCCACGACGCGCGCCGCTCGGCGGCGCGCACCGTCCTGTCGGCGGCCGAGGCCGCGGCCTCGGCCGCGCCCGGCCGGGGCCTGCTCGGCACCGCCTCCACCCTCGGCCGCCTCGTCGCGGCGCTCGCCGACCGCCTGGAGGTGCTCAGCGGCGAGCGCGGCTGGCGGCTGCGCCGCACGCGCGCTGACCTGGCGGTCCTGGGCCGCCGCACGGGGGAGTTCCTCGCCACCAAGGTCGTCGCCGGGCTGCTCCTGCTGCTGCTGGCACCGGTGTGCTGGGCGGTGCTGCGGGTGTTCGGCGTGCCGCTGCCCGGCGGGGTGCCGCTGACGCTGGCCCTGGTGCTCGGCGCGGCGGGCTTCCTCGTGCCGGACCTCGCGCTGCGCGCGGACGCCGAACGCCGCCGCCGCGACTTCCGCCGCGTCGTCGGGGTGTTCTCCGACCTCGTGGCCATGAACCTGGCCGGCGGGCGCGGCCTGCCGGAGGCGCTGCTGAGCTCGGCGTCGGTCAGCGACTACTGGGCGCTGGTGCGCATCCGCCAGGCGCTGGCCAACGCCCGCCTGCTGGGCGCCAGCCCCTGGGAGGCGCTCGGCGACCTCGGCACCGAGCTCGCCGTGCCGGAGCTGTCCGACCTCGCCGGCGCGCTCGCGCTGGCCGCCGACGACGGCGCAAAGATCCGCGCCTCGCTCGCCGCCCGCGCCGCCACGATGCGCCGGCGCGACATGGCCGACGTCGAGGGCGAGGCGGGGGAGAAGTCGCAGTCCATGCTCGTCGCCCAGCTGCTGCTGTGCACGGCGTTCATGGTGTTCCTCGCCTTCCCCGCCGTCTCCAACCTCATGAGCCAGTCGTGACCGCCACGACCACCGCGACCACCGCCACCGCCGCGACCGCCACCACCGAAGGGACCGACCTTGTCCAGCACCACCTCCCCGACCTCCCCGACGAGCGGGACGTTCCTCACCCGCCTGGCCCGGACGCTGTCGGCGCGGGCCCGCAGGGCGGCCGCGAGCGGCCGCGACGCCGGCGCCTCGGCGCTGGAGTGGGCGATCATCGCGGCGGTCGTCGTGGTCGCGGCCTCGGTGATCGGCGGCGCGATCTACAAGATCGTGCAGACCAAGAGCGAGGCGCTGGAGACCTGCGCGACGGTGGCCGTGGGCGACGCCTGCGCGGGCGGGACGGCCGCGGGCAGCTGACCCGGCAGCCGACCCGCGAGGGCACGGCCGGCGACCGCGGGTCGGCCGCGCTGGAGATGGCGTTCCTGGCCCCGGTGTTCCTGCTGCTGGTGTTCTTCGGCATCCAGGCCGGGTTGTGGGCCTACGGGCGCTCCGTCGCCCTGGCCTCCGCCCGCGAGGGCGTCGCGCAGCTGCGCGTCGTCACCGACGAGCAGCAGGCCGCCGCGGCCGACCCGGCGGTGCGCCGGCACGTCGAGGAGTTCGCCACCACCATCGGCCGCGAGTCGCTGCTGGAACCGCGGGTGAGCACGAGCTGGGACTCCGAGCGCACCCGCGTCACCGTGGAGGTCTCCGGGCGCGTCGTCAGCCTCGTGCCCGGTCTGGACCTGCGCACCACCCAGCGGGTCAGCGGCACCGCCGAGCGCTTCCGGAGCGTGCGGTGAACGCCGCCGCCGAGCGCGAGCGCGGCAGCGTGGCGCTGGAGTTCACGCTCGTCGCACCCGCGCTGCTGCTGCTCATCGCGCTGCTGCTGGCCTACGCCCGGGTCGGGCAGGTGGGCGCCACCCTCGACGCCGGGGTGCGCGACGCCGCCCGCAGCGCGACGAGCGCCCGCTCGGCCGACGACGCGCAGCGCGTCGCGCTGCAGGTGCTGCAGGTGGCCGTCGGTCCGGGCGACTGCGCCGACTCGCTGGTCGTGGAGCCGATCCCCGAGTTCCGCGCCGGCCGGCCGGTGACCGTGACGGCCTCGTGCAGCTACTCCATCGCCGACCTGGGGCTGCCGGGTGCACCGGGTTCGCTGGACGTGCGCAGCGCCTTCTCCAGCCCGCTCGACCCCAACCGGGAACTGCGGTGACGCGCTGGGCGGGCGGGCGCGAGGAGGGCTCGATCGCCCCCGCCGTGCCCGTGCTGGCGCTGGTGCTGCTCCTGCTGGCCGGGCTGGTCGTCGACGCCTCCCGGCAGCTGACGGCGCGCGCGCGTGCCGTCGCCTACGCCGAGGAGGCCGCCCGCGCCGGAGCCGCCGCCATCGACCTGGACGCGGAGGACCTGCGGCTGCTGCCGGTCGACCAGGTGCGCGAGCGCGTCAACGCCTACTGCGAGGCGGCGGCCGCGGCCGGCGCGCCCGTCGTGGACCCGCAGCACTGCTTCCGGGGCACCACCGAGGACGGCGATCCGCTGGGGCGGCGGATCGTCGTCGAGACGCACGTCGAGCTCGAGCTGCGCACGACGCTGCTCGGGATGGTCGGCGTGCAGCGACTGCGGGCCGCCGGTGACGGCCGGGCCCGCCCCTTCGAGGGGACGAGCGAGGAGGACGTGACGTGCAGGGAGGGTCGATCGTGCTGAGCATCCCCCCGGCGGGAGGTTCCGCGAGGAGGATTTCCGGGACGAGGGGTGCGGGAAGGAGGGGTTCCGCGGCGGGCGCCGCGGTGCTGGCCGCCGTCCTCGGCGGCGCCGGCTGCTCCGGCGGTGCCTCCGACGTGGCACCGCCGGCGCCCCCGGCACCCGCCGCGGCACCGGCCGGTGCCGCGGACGCCGGTGCGCCGACGGCCTCCGCGAGCGCGGTCGCCGCCGCCGCGGGCACCTACGACGGCGACCCGGCCGTCGTCGCCGTGCGCGCCTACCTGCGCGAGCAGGCGCTGGCCGTCAACGCCGGCGTCGCCGACCCCGCGCAGCTGCCCGCCTTCACGGCCACGCTCACCCCGGCCGCCCAGCAGTGGGCGCTGCCGCTGCTGGCGGCCAACCTCGGCGACCGCATGCCCGGTCCCTACCCGCTCGGGGTGCGCACCAGCACCCGCGAGGGCGAGGACCGCGTCGCGCTGCAGGTGTGCCTGCAGGACCGCGGCTGGCAGGTCGACCGCGCCGGCGGGCAGCCGGTGAACGCCGCGCACTTCGCCACCGCCCGCGCGGTCGTGGTGCGCCAGGGCGAGCGCTGGCTCGTCGACGACCTCGTCACCGACGGCGGCGAGTGCTCGGCCGCCGACGTCGTCGTGGAGAGGTTCTAATGCGCGCTCCCTCTGCGGCCCCGTCCACCGCAGCTCCGTCCACCGCAGCTCCGTCCACCGCGGCCGCGACCGCCCGGCCCGCCGCGCTGCTGACCGCCGCCCTGCTCCTCGCGAGCGGCGTCGCGGCCGCACCCGCCGGGGCCGCCGAGGCCGGCGGCGCGCGGCTGCTGGCCGCCTCCGACGGCTACGGCGTCGCGGGCGCCTGCCGCACCTGGTCCTCGGCCGCCGGGGACTACCGGATGCTGTGCTCCGGCCGCGGCGGGGCGCGCAGCTACGCCGACCTGCTGCAGGGCAGCCCACCGCCGACGTGCTGGCTGCTGCCGGCGGGGTCCACCGACCTGACGCCGAAGACCTGGGCCGCGCCGTTCGCCGGCGGCCCGGCGACGCCCTTGCCCGTCCCCGCGGCGGACCCCACCGCGAACCCGACCGCGAACCCGACCGCGAACCCGACCGCGAACCCCACGGGGAACCCGACCGCGAGCCCCACGGGGAACCCGACCGCGAACCCCACGGCGGACCCGACGGCCAACCC
>NZ_JAAALL010000254.1 GCF_009906315.1 Kineococcus vitellinus
GGACCGGTCCCGCGCCCGAGCCCGCGACCGGTCCCGCCCCCGGCCCGGTGCCGCTGTCCGTGCTGGACCTGTCGCCGGTGGCGTCCGGGTCGAGCGGTCCGGCGGCGCTGCGCGCCAGCGTGGAGCTGGCGCGGGCCGCCGAGCGCCTGGGCTACCACCGCTACTGGGTCGCCGAGCACCACAACGCCCCCGGCACCGCGAGCGCCTCCCCGCACGTGCTCATCGCGACGGTGGCCGCGACGACCTCGCGCATCCGGGTCGGCGCCGGCGGGGTCATGCTGCCCAACCACTCGCCGCTGGCGGTGGCCGAGACGTTCCGGGCGCTGGAGGCGCTGCACCCCGGCCGCATCGACCTCGGCCTCGGGCGGGCACCGGGCACCGACGCGCGCGCGGCGCTGGCGCTGCGCGGCTCGCGCGAGGCGCTGGCCGCGGACGACTTCGACGAGCGGTTCGCCCAGCTGCTCGGCTTCGTCGACGGCTTCGCACCCACCCACCCGTTCGCCTCGGTCGCGGCGGCGCCGGTGGACGTGCCGCTGCCGCCGCTGTGGGTCCTCGGCTCCAGCGAGCACGGCGCGCGGACGGCCGCCGCGCTGGGCACCGGGTACGCCTACGCGGGCCACTTCGGCAGCGCCGACCCCGTCGCCGTGCTGCGCGACTACCGGCAGCGGTTCCGGCCCTCCGCGCGCCGCTCGCACCCGCACGCCCTGCTGGCCGTGGCCGCCGTCGTGGCCGACAGCGACGAGCGCGCCGGGCAGCTGGCCGCGGCGAGCCTGCTGGCGACGGCCCGGCTGCGGCAGGGGCGCCCCGGGCCGCTGCCCAGCCCGCAGGAGGCGGCCGAGCACCGCTGGACGCTGCTGGAGCGCAACCTGGCCGGGCGCGCGCGCGAGCAGCTGGTGGCCGGCACCCCGGCGGAGGTGGCCACCCGGCTGCGGGAGCTGGTGCGGCGCAGCGGGGCCGACGAGCTGGTGGTCGTCACGGCGGTGCACGACCCGGCCGAGCGGGTGCGCTCCTACGAGCTGCTGGCCGGCGCCTGGGGGCTGACCGCCGCGGCGGGTGCGGCCGACGGGGTGTGAGCGACCGGGCGTGAGCGACGGGCCGGCGGCCGGCCGCGGGCGGGCGCGCGCGGCGGCAGGTGGTGCAGCTCGACCTCGTGCAGCCGGCCGCCCGCGGCGAGCGCCGTGAGGTAGGTGCAGGTCGGCATCCGGCGGCGGTCCGTGGGCGAGCCGGGGTTGAGCAGCCGCAGCCCCGAGGGGGTCGTGGAGTCCCACGGGACGTGGCTGTGCCCGAAGACCAGCACGTCGCAGCGCTGCGCGTACAGCGCGTCGCAGCGGCGCTCGCGGCCGGGCGCCCCGCCGGTCTCGTGGACCACGCCGAAGCGCACCCCGCCGGCCTCGAACAGCGCGAGCTCCTCCAGGTGCCGGCGCACGGGCGGGCCGTCGTTGTTGCCCGCCACGCCCACCAGCAGGCGGGAGCGCTCGCGCAGCGCGAGCACCGTCGCCTCGTCGCACCAGTCCCCCGCGTGCACGACGACGTCGGCGGCCTCCACGGCCGCCCACACCGGCGCCGGGAGGTCCTTGGCCCGCCGCGGCAGGTGGGTGTCGGACAGCAGCAGCAGGCGCACGCCGCCCGCCACCGGCTCCACCGGCTGCGGCGACGCGTGTTGCTGCGGCTGGTCCACGGGGCCCCTCAGCTGAGCTGGCGCACCCGGACGGTCTCCGGCAGCTCCTGCAGCCGGCGCCCCACCTCGTCGGCGGCCGGTGCCGCGATGTCGGTGACGACGTAGCCGAGGTCGCCGCGGGTGGCCAGCTGCTGGGACTCGATGTTCACGCCCGCGCCGGCCAGCACCCCGTTGATGGCCGCCAGCACCCCGGGCACGTTGCGGTGCAGGTGGGCCAGCCGCACCGTGCCCGGCGCGGTCTCCGTCGCCAGCGCCGGCAGGTTCACCGACAGCGTCGTCGCGCCGTGCAGCGCGTAGTCGCGCAGCTTCGCGGCGACGAAGCGGCCGATGTCCTCCTGCGCCTCCTCGGTCGAGCCCCCCACGTGCGGGGTGAGGATGACGTTGGGCAGCCCGCGCAGCTCGGAGTCGAAGGACTGGCCGCTGCCCTTGGGCTCGCTGGGGAAGACGTCGATCGCGGCACCGGCGATGTGGCCGGACTCCACGTGGCGGCGCAGCGCGGCGTGGTCGACGACGAAGCCGCGGGAGAGGTTGAGGAAGATCGAGCCCGGCCGCATCCGGGAGAACTCCTCCTGGCCGAAGAAGCCGCTGTTGGAGCTGCGGCCGTCCACGTGCAGCGTCACGACGTCGGCGATCTCCAGGACCTCGCCCAGGCTGCCGCAGCGGCGCGCGTTGCCCAGCGCCAGCTTGTCGGTGGTGTCGTAGAAGAAGACGCTCATGCCCAGCGCCTCGGCGACCACCGACAGCTGCGAGCCGATGTTGCCGTAGCCGACGATGCCCAGCCGACGCCCGCGCACCTCGTGCGAGCCGGTGGCGGACTTGTCCCACACGCCCTCGTGCATGGCGCGGTCCTTGACCGTCAGCCGGCGCGTCAGCGCGATGATCTCCGCCAGCGCGAGCTCGACGACGCTGCGGGTGTTGCTGTAGGGCGCGTTGAAGACCGCCACGCCGTGCGCGGCCGCGGCGAACAGGTCGATCTGGTTGGTGCCGATGCAGAAGGCGCCGACCGCCCGCAGGTCCGGCGAGGCCTCGAGGACCTTCGCGCTCACCTGGGTCTGGGAGCGGATGCCCAGCAGGGACACCCCGGCCAGCCGCTCCACCAGCTCCGCCTCGTCGAGGGCCCCGGACGCCGTCTCGACCTCCCAGCCGGCCTCGGACAGCAGCGCCTCGGCGTCGGCGTGGATGTTCTCCAGCAGCAGCGCACGGCCCTTGCGGGTCGGCGCGGTGTCGGGGGCGGGCACGGCTCCTCCTGCTTCCAGCGGACGGGTTCTCGCGGGGCCAGTCTGGCGCACCGCGGACGTGGCGCGGACCACACCCGCCGCCCGCTCAGACCGCGGCGACGGCCTCGTCCACGGGCGTGCCGCCGCCGACGAGCTCCAGCACCCGCGCGGGCGCCGGCCCGGCGTGCAGCCGCTCCAGCAGGCCGGCGCACACGGCCGCCACGTCGGCGCGCGGCACCGCACCGCCCGGCACCGACGGCGCCAGCAGCACCCGGCCGGTGGGCTCGTCGTCGGTCAGCGCCCCCGGCCGCAGCACCGAGACCAGCAGCCCCTCGCGGGCCAGCAGGTCCTCCTCGGCGGCGAGCTTGGCGCGCAGGTAGGCCGTGAACACCTCGTCGAGCCCCTCCGGGGTGGCGCCCCCGCGCACCGCGTCGACGCCGTACGAGGAGACGAGCAGGTACGCCGGCACGCCCGCCGCCTGCGCGGCGTCGGCCAGCAGCACGGCCGCGGCGCGGTCGACGCTGTCCTTGCGCGCCGCACCGCTGCCCGGCCCGGCGCCCGCGGCGAAGACGACGGCGTCGGCCCCGCGCAGGTCGCCGGCGAGGTCGCCCGCCGCGACGGCCTCCAGGTCGCGCACGAGCGGGGAGACCCCGGCGGCGGTGAGCTCCGGCGCGTGGGCGGGGTTGCGGACCAGCCCGAGGACCTCGTCCCCGCGACCGGTGAGGCGGGCCGCCAGCAGTCGGGCGACCTGTCCGTGGGCTCCGGCGACGACGATGCGCATGTGGCGACCGTAGGCGCCCGCGCCCGCGCCCGCGCGCGTACCGGCGGCCCGGTGCCCCTAGAGCTCCTCGCCGACCAGGGTGGCGGCGTCCGGCAGCGCCTCCAGGCGCTCCTCGGGGATGGGCTCGCCGGAGACCACGGAGATCCCGTAGGTGCCCTCGTCGATGCGCCGCAGCGCGTCCTCGACGCTGTTCAGGCGGCGGCGGACGCCGTCGAGCACCCCCTCGTCCTCCGCGGCCTGCTGCTCGTGCGCACCGCGGTCGCCGAAGTCGGACCCGCCGGCGGGGTCGTCGGAGTAGACGCCCCGCTCCATGCGGGAGGTGGTCTCCTCGATGCTGGTGCGCAGCTCCTGCTGCAGCTGCAGCAACCGCTCGCGCGCGACCTCGGTGTCCATGTGCGTGTCTCCTCGATCTCGGGGCCCCGGCCGGGGCTCGTCCGTTCCTACCCTGCGGGTGCCGCTGCGGCACCACGGGGCAGGGTGGCAGATCGCCCGCGCCGCCCCGACCGCCCCGCCCGACCGCCCGGCCCGACCCGGCCCGCGGCGGCGGGCGGTGGTGCGGGGACGGGGTCCCCGGTCCATGCTGGTGCGGTGATCTCCGTCGATCTCGCGCTGCAGCTGAAGGACGCCGGCCTGGAGTGGCACCCGGCCTCCGGCGACCGCTTCGTCATCCCGCACCGGGACATGGACGACGACGTGTTCACGCTCAGCGACATGACCGTGGAGGTCCACGACCACCCCAGCGGCCGGATCATCGGCTTCAACGGCACCACCGAGTGGGCGCTGGACTCCGTGGACCAGCCGGAGGCGTGCTGGCTGCCGGCCGAGCACCAGCTGCGCGAGCTGCTCGGGGAGCGCTTCACCCGGCTGGAGCGGCGCGACGTCGGCGAGGCCGTCGTGCACCGGGTGCTGCTGCTCGACGAGCACGGCGCGGACGCCTTCGAGGCCGCGGACCCCTCCGACGCCTACGGGCGCGCCCTGCTGCACCACCTCTCCGGCGCCCGCGGCGGCACCAGCGGCAGCGCCGGGGCCACGGCCGGCGCCTGAGCCCGGACCCCCGAGCCGCTCCCGGCCCGGGAGCGGCTCAGCACCTCACGGCGTGCCGGGGTCCTCCTCCTGTCCGGCCAGGAACCGCTCGAACTCCTCCCCCAGCTCGTCGGCCGTGGGCAGGAAGGCGCTGCCCGCCTCCGTCCCCCGGCCGGCGTCGCCGGAGGCGTCGTACTGCTCCTCCAGGGCGCGCACCACCGCCGCGGCCTCCGGGGAGTCCGCCACCTGGGCGTCGACCTCCACGCGCGTGCGCGAGGCGGCCTCCAGCAGCTCCTGCACCGAGGCCGCGACGCCGGTGGCCCCGGAGAGGGTGCGCACGAGGACGGCCGCGGCGTCGGGGTACTCGTTGCCGGCCAGGTAGTGCGGCACGTGGGCGAGCACCGAGAGCACGTCGCGACCGGCCTGCGCGCCGCGCAGCGCCAGCAGCGCCCCCGCGTGCCCGGGCACCTGGGCCTCGACGTCCCAGGTGCGGTACCCCTCGAGCAGCTCCGGGCGGCTCGCGCTGGCGGTCACCCCGCTGGGACGGGTGTGCGGCACGGCCGTCGGGGCGGCGTTGAGCACGATGGTCAGGCCGACGCCGAGGTCGTCGGCCAGCTGCCAGACGGCGGCGGTGAAGCGCTCCCACTGCACGTCCGGTTCCGGGCCGGTGAGCAGCAGCAGCGAGGAGCCCTCCTCGTCGTGCACGCGGTGCAGCTGCAGGCGGGGGGGCTCGTAGTCGCTCCAGCTGGTGCCGCTGAAGGTCATGGTGGGGCGCCGGGCGCGGTAGTCGTGCAGCTGGTCGACGTCGAAGGTGGCCACGACCTCGTGCTCGCGGCTGTCCAGCAGGTGCTCCACCGCCAGGCGGACCGCGCTGCCGGCGTCGACGAAGCCGGACAGCGCGACCACGAGCGGCGGCTCCACGAGCACCGGGCGCTCACCCTCGTAGGAGTACAGGGATGCGGGATCCAGCATGGGGACATCATCCCCGCCGCCGGCGCGCTCGGCGGCCCGAGCCGCCGGGCGCAGGCGGGTCAGCCGCGGGCGGGCAGCGGCCGGTTCCCCTCCGCGAGCGCTGCGAGGGCGGCCTCGCGCTCGGTGCGCAGCCGCTCGATGGCCTTCTCGAAGTCGTCCAGGGAGTCGAACGCCTGGTAGACGGAGGCGAAGCGCAGGTAGGCGACCTCGTCGAGCTCCTGCAGGAACGGCAGCGTCGCCAGCCCCACCTGGTGCGCGTCGATCTCGGCGGCGCCCTGGGCGCGCACGGCCTCCTCGACGCGGTGCGCCAGCAGAGCGATGTCGTCCTCGCTCACCGGCCGCCCCTGGCAGGCCTTGCGGACCCCGCTGGCGATCTTGGCCCGGCTGAACGGCTCCGAGGCGCCCGAGCGCTTGGTGACCGTCAGGCTGGCCGTCTCGACGGTGGTGAACCGCTTGGAGCAGTTCGGGCACTGGCGCCGGCGCCGGATGGAGCTTCCGTCGTCGGTCGTGCGCGAGTCGACCACGCGCGAGTCCTCGTGCCGACAGAACGGGCAGTGCACCCCGACGTCCTCCCCCGGATCCGACCGACAGATGTGGTCCAGGGTGGACGGTACGTCGAGAGCGACACGCCGGGCAAGCGGCGCGCCGTCGCGCGCGTCGTCCTCCCGGTCCCCGGCCGGCACGGGCGGGTGCGGACCGGGGGCACGGCCGGCTCAGCCGCGGGTCGACAGGGTCGGCAGGGTCAGCCGCTGGCCGGCGCGCACCAGCATCGTGGGCAGGTCGTTGACGTCGGCGATGCGCGCGGCGACCTCGCGCCAGTCCTCGTGCGGGGCGACGTCGGCGGCGATCTCCGAGAG
>NZ_JAAALL010000255.1 GCF_009906315.1 Kineococcus vitellinus
GGCGGGGCTGGCCGTCATGCCGTTCCTGCCCGTGGAGGCCTGGCGCACGCACGCGAACTGGTGGCCGGGGCTGTCGCAGGTCCTCGTGGCGGCGCTGGTGGTGCGCCGGCGGTGGGTGCCCGCGCTGGCCTCGGAGGTGGCCTCGGCGGCGGTGCTGACCGGCTGCGTGCTGGCCGCCGGCGGGCCGCACGCGGCGATGGACGTCGCCGCCCTCAACCAGCCGGCGCTGGTCTGGTTCACCGCCTCGCTGGGCGTGCGGCTGGTCTTCGACCGCACCGCCCGCGAGGTGGAGCGCTACGAGGCGGACGCCGGGCGCGCGGCCGCCGCCCAGGCCGCGTCGGCGGCCCGGGCCTCCAGCGCGCGGCTGCGCCGCGACGAGCTGGAGCGCGGCACCGTGCCGCTGCTGCGCCGGGTGGCGGCCGCCGGCGTCGACGACGCCGCGTGGCCGCAGCTGTCGCTGACGGCGCGGCAGGCGGAGCGGCAGCTGCGCGACGACCTGCGCGCCCGCGCGCTGCTCGACGACGGCGTGCGGCGCGAGCTGCACGCCGCCCGCGAGCGCGGCTGCCACGTCGACGTCATCGACGACCGCGGCGGCGTGGCCGCGGCCTTCGGCGCGCCGGGGGACGAGGACTTCCTGCGCGCCGTGCGGGCCCTGCTGCGCCCGGCCCTGGCCGCCTGCGCGACGGCGCGCTTCACCGCCCGCCTCTCCCCGGGCGGGCGGCTGGCGACCGTCTCGGTCGACGGCTCCCCCGCGGCCGCCCGCGCGGTCGCCGCCGCCGTGCGCAGCGCGGACCTGCGCCGGCTGCCGCTGGAGGTGGACCTCGACCTGCACTCCGGCTCGCTGTGGGCCGAGCTGCGCCCGGCGCCCCCCGGCGGCTGAGCTCGGGCGGCTCAGCTCAGGCGTCGACGCCGTGCACGGCCAGGTAGGCGCGCAGCCTGCGGGTGGCCAGCTGCGGGTCGGTGAGCACCCCGGCCTCGTCGGCCAGGCGGAAGGTCTGCGCCTGGTGCACCGCGCTGCGCGCGGCGTGCAGCCCGCCCACCATCGCGTACCCGGGCTGGCGGCCGTCGAGCCAGTTCAGGAACGCGATGCCCGCCTTGTAGTACGGGGTGGGGGCGCCGAAGACGTGCCGCGCCAGCGGCAGCGTCGGGTCCAGCGCCGCCCGGAAGCCGGCCGGGTCGCCGGCGTCCAGGCGCAGCAGCCCCGCCGCGGCGACGTGCGGGATCGCCGCGAAGATCCCCAGCAGGGCGTCGGAGTGCACGTGGCGGCCGCCGACCGCTTCGCCCTCGATGAGCTCGGGGTAGTTGAAGTCGTCGCCGGTGTAGAGGCGGACCCCGGCCGGCAGCCGGCGGCGCAGCGCCCGCTCGTGGTCGGCGTCCAGCAGCGAGACCTTCACCCCGTCCACGGCCCCGGCGTGGGCGTGCACGAGCTCGACGAAGGTGTCGGTGGCGGTGGCGACGTCGCGGCTGCCCCAGTAGCCGGCCAGCGCGGGGTCGAAGACCTCCCCCAGCCAGTGCAGCACCGCTGGCCGGCGCACCTGCCGCAGCAGGTGCCCGTACAGCTCCAGGTAGTCCTGGCGGTCGCGGGCCGCCGCGGCCAGCTGCCGGCTGGCCATGAGGATCACCTGCGCCCCGGCGTCCTCGACGCGGGCGACCTGCTCCTCGTAGGCGGCGCGCACCTGCGCGAGGGTGTGCGGACCGGGCCCGAGCTGGTCGGTGCCCGCCCCCGCCGCGATCGCGCCGCCGACCGCGGCCGCCTCGGTGGCGCTGCGGCGCACCAGCTCCGCGGTCGCCGCGGGGTCCAGGCCCATGCCGCGCTGGGCGGTGTCCATGGCCTCGGCGACGCCCAGCCCCAGCCCCCACAGCCGGTGCCGGAAGGCCAGCGTGGCCTCCCAGTCCAGGACGGCCGGCGCTCCCGGGACGTTCTCGGCACCCACCTGCGGGACGACGTGGGCGGCGGCGAAGACCGTGCGCGAGCGCGCCGGGCCCTCGGGGGCGGGCCAGCGCACGGGGGCGCGCACGGCGTGCTCGACGAGGTCGACGCCGCCGTCGGGGCGGGGCACCGGCAGCCGCAGCACGTCACCGGTGAGCTCGCGCTCGCGCTCGGGGGCGGGCGCGCTCACAGCGGCAGCTCCGCCAGCTCGACGCGCCGGCCCTGGGCGGAGGACTCCAGCCCGGCCTGCGCCAGCCGCACGCCGCGGGCGCCGGAGGCGAAGTCGTAGGGGTGCGGGGCGTCCTCGACGACGTGGCGGACGAACTGCTCCCACTGCACCTTGAAGCCGTTGTCGTGCACCTCGTTGTCGGGGACGGCGAGCCAGTCGTCGCGGTAGCGGTGCTGCTCGGGCAGGTCGGGGTTCCACACCGCGCGCGGGGTGGCCACGCGCGGCTGCACCCGGCAGCCGTGCAGCCCCGCCACGGCGCTGCCCAGGGTGCCGTCGACCTGGAACTCGACGAGCTCGTCGCGGTCGACGCGCACGGCCCAGGAGGAGTTCAGCTGCGCGACGATCCCGCCCTCCAGCTCGAAGATGGCGTAGGCGGCGTCGTCGGCGGTCGCCTTGTAGGCCTCGCCGCGCTCGTCGTGGCGGACCGGGACGTGCGTGACGGCCTTGGCGGTGACGGCCTCGACGGGGGCCACGATCTGCTCGAGGACGTAGTTCCAGTGGCAGAACATGTCGGCGACGATGCCGCCGCCGTCCTCGGCGCGGTAGTTCCAGCTGGGCCGCTGGGCGCTCTGCCAGTCCCCCTCGAACACCCAGTAGCCGAACTCGCCGCGCACGGAGAGGACCTCGCCGAAGAAGCCGGAGTCCACCAGCCGCTTGAGCTTGAGCAGGCCCGGCAGGAACAGCTTGTCGTGCACGACGCCGTTCTTGACGCCGGCCCGGGCGGCGGCGCGGGCCAGGTCGAGGGCGCCCTCGAGCGTCTCGGCCGTGGGCTTCTCGGTGTACACGTGCCGGCCCGCGGCGATGGCGGCCAGGATCGAGCGTTCGCGCGCGGAGGTGATCTGCGCGTCGAAGTAGAGCGGGTAGTCGTCGTCGGCCAGGGCGGCGTCGACGTCGGTGGTCCAGCGGGTCAGCCCGTGGCGGGTGGCGATCTCGCGCACCTTGTCCTCCGAGCGCCCCACCAGCAGCGGGTCCAGCTGGACGCGGCTGCCGTCGGACAGCTCCACCCCGCCCTGCTCGCGGATCGCGAGCACCGAGCGCAGCAGGTGCTGGCGGTACCCCATGCGTCCGGTGACGCCGTTCATGACCACACCGAGGCGTTGCTCCATCGCTGCCTCCTCCTCCATGTTTGGAAAGCGCTTCCCAGCAGGCTAGGCCAGCACCACCGCCACTGGCAAGGACCGCCCGCTCCCGGGCCCCCGCGGTGGTTGAGCACAGCAGCAGCGGACCCGCAAGCCGAGTTCGCCGGAAGTTCCCCCGACCGGGTCGGCGCCGCTGCTACGTTCCGGTCAGCCGTTCGGGGGACCGGCAGCCTGCACCGTGCACCAGCGACCCACCCCCGGCACCGACCGGAGGTACCCGTGGGCGTCTTCCGCACCATCGTCTTCCCCGCCCTCAGGCTCCTCGTCTGGGCCCTCATCGCGGTCGCCCTGCTGTGGCTGGCGTTCGGTCGGGCCGGCCGCGAGGAGGCCGACGCCGCCGCGAGCCCCTACGCCGTGGTGGACCCGCCCGCGGTGCCCGTCACCCGCGGCGACGTCGTCAACACCGTCTCGCTGCAGGGCAGCATCCAGGCCGACCCCGCCACGACGGTGAAGTCCACCGCGACGGGCACCGTCGGCAAGCTGCGCGCCGAGGTCGGGCAGGTCGTGGAGAAGGGCGACCCGCTGTTCACCGTCCTCGTGCCGGTCGAGGAGCCCCCGGCCGCACCCGCCGCGGCGCCCGTGGACCCGGCCGCCCCCGCGCCCGCGCCGGCGGCCCCGCGGACGCGGACCGTCGTGGTGAGCGCCTCCGCACCGGGGACCCTGGCCACCCTCGACGTCCTGCCGCAGCAGGAGGTCACCGTCGGCACCGCCGTCGCCACGCTCAGCCCCGGCACGCTCACGGTGTCCGCCCCGCTGACCCAGGCCCAGCAGTTCCGCCTGCTCGCCCCGCCGAGCACCGCGCAGGTCACCGTCCCCGGCGGCCCCGGCACCTTCGAGTGCACCGGGCTGCGCACCGGGTCCCCGGCGACCGCGGCGCCCGCGGCGCCCGACCCCACCGGCGGCTACGTCGACCCCTACGCCGACCCCAGCTCCTCGATGACCGGCGCCACCGTCAGCTGCGCCGTCCCCGCCGGCGTGCAGGTCTTCGCGGGGCTGTCCGCCACCGTCGACGTCACCGCCGGGTCGGCCACCGGGGTGCTGCTGGCCCCCGTGACCGCCGTGCGCGGCAGCGTCGGCACCGGCACCGTCTGGGTCGTCGGCGAGGACGGGTCCCCGGTGGAGACCGACGTGACGCTCGGCCTCACCGACGGCGCGAACGTCGAGGTCGTCCAGGGCCTGGTGGAGGGCGCGCAGGTGCTGCAGTTCGTGCCCGGCACCGACACCCCCACCGACGCCGCCGGCGGCGGCACGTACGGGATGGGCTACTGATGGCGCCGGTCATCTCGCTGGCCTCGGTGAGCCGCTCGGTGCCGCTGCCCGACGGGCAGGTGCTGCGCATCCTCACCGGCGTCGACCTGCACGTGGAGGCCGGCGAGCACGTCGCCGTCGTCGGCCGCTCCGGGTCCGGCAAGTCCACGCTGCTCAACATCGTCGGCCTGCTGGACTCCCCCACCACCGGCGAGTACCTGCTCGACGGCAGGCCGGTGCGGGGGCTGTCCGCCCGGCGCACCGCCAGGCTGCGCGGGCAGACGTTCGGGTTCGTCTTCCAGCAGTTCAACCTGCTGCCCGGGCGCACCGCCACCGAGAACGTCGCCAGCCCGCTGCTGTACGCCTCCGGCCGCGAGTTCCTGCGCCGCCGGCGCATCGCCCGCGAGATGCTCGAGCGGGTCGGCCTCGGCGGCCGGCTGGACACCATGCCCGAGAAGCTGTCCGGCGGCGAGCAGCAGCGCGTGGCGCTGGCGCGCAGCCTCGTGCGCCGCCCGCGCGTGCTGCTGGCCGACGAGCCCACCGGCGCCCTCGACGTCGACACCGGCAGCGCCGTCATGGACGTCCTGGAGGAGCTGGTGCGCTCCGAGGGCACCACGCTGGTCACCATCACCCACGACCTGTCGGTCGCCGCCCGCGCCGACCGGCGCTTCCGCCTCGACCACGGCGTGCTCTCGGAGATCACCGCCGACGCGCTGGCCGCGGCGACCGCCCACCGGGAGAGCCTGTGATCGGCCTGCTCGCCGCCGCCACCGAGGCCTGGAGCGAGATCAAGGTCCACCGGGTCCGGGTCGTGCTCTCGCTGGTGGGGGTGTTCCTGGCCGTCTTCGCCATGACGACCATCACCGCGGTCGGCAACATGGGCCGCCAGATGCTCGGCGAGAGCTTCGAGCGCAGCGCCGGGCGGCCGGCGACGCTGCGGGTGGACGCCTACCCCAACGCCGCACCCTCGCCCGAGGTGCTGGCGCGCTCGCAGGCGGCGCTGCGCGAGGCCGCCCAGCGCCACCGGGCCACCTGGTGGGGCCTGGCCTCGCAGCCCTACGGCGGTGGCGCGCAGCTGCCCGTGCGCTTCCCGGCCGGCACGCAGCTGGTCTCCACCTCCACCGTCGACCCCAGCTACGGCACGATGCACCGGGTCATCGTCGACGCGGGCCGCTGGTTCACCCCCGACGACGACGCGGCCTTCGCGCCGCGGCTGGTCGTCAACGACGCGTTCGCCGGCCGGCTCGGCGGCTTCGACCCCGCGACGCCGCCCACGGTCGTGCTCGGCGGGGCGACGCCCGTGACGGCCACCGTCATCGGCACCTCCAACCCCACCGGCTCGGACCCGGCCGTGCCGACGGCCTACCTGCTCAACTCCGCCGCCCTGCGCTGGAACCTCGGCGGCGACGGGAGCACCTCATCCCCGCCGGGGCTGGAGATGTGGGTCCCCGACGCGGACGCCGACGCGCTCGTGGCCGCCCTGCAGAGCGAGGTGCAGGCCAGCCTGCCGGGGTTCTCGGTCAGCGCCTACCGCCAGGACCAGGGCGCCGACCTCGGCGTGCTCGACGTGGTCCTGGCCTACGGCGTGCGCGGCATCGGGGTCTTCGCGCTGCTGCTGGGCGGCATCGGCGTGCTCAACGTCGGCCTGGTCACCGTGCGCCAGCGCATCCGCGAGATCGGCGTGCGCCGCAGCTTCGGCGCGACGGGCGGGCGGGTGTTCTTCGCGGTGCTCATGGAGAGCGTCTGCGCGACGTTCGTCGCCGGCTTCCTGGCGGTGATGGCCTCGATCGTGCTGGTGTCGAACTTCCCGCTGGAGGCCGTGCTGCCGCCCTCCATCACCCTGGAGGACGTGCCGCCCTTCCCGGCCTCGGCGGCCGTCGAGGGCGTGCTCGCGGCCACCCTCGTGGGCGCGCTGGCCGGGCTGGTGCCCGCGACGATGGCCGTGCGGGCCAAGGTCATCGACGCGATCCGCTAC
>NZ_JAAALL010000256.1 GCF_009906315.1 Kineococcus vitellinus
GGTCGGCGGCGGGCACCGCAGCATCCTGCCCCACGGGCGCCGGCGCCCCGCGCTGCACGGGGAGCGCCCGCCGGGCCGCCTTACCATGGCTGCGTGACCCAGACTGCCCAGGACGCCAGCTCCGCCGACCTCCTCGACGGCGGCGACGACTGCAACGACACCGCGGCGGTCGCGGCGGCCGGTCCCCGGGCGGCCTGGGACGGCGGGCGGCGGGTGCTGCTGGCCGCTCCGCGCGGGTACTGCGCGGGGGTGGACCGCGCGGTCGTCGCGGTGGAGAAGGCCCTGGAGCTGCACGGCGCGCCCGTCTACGTCCGCAAGGAGATCGTGCACAACAAGCACGTCGTGCGGACGCTGACCGAGCGCGGCGCGGTCTTCGTCGACGAGACGGACGCCGTCCCGCGCGGGGCGCACCTGGTGTTCTCCGCGCACGGGGTCAGCCCGGCCGTGCGCGAGGCCGCGGCCGCGCGCTCGCTGCGCACGATCGACGCCACGTGCCCGCTGGTGACCAAGGTGCACAAGGAGGCCGTCCGCTTCGCCGCGCAGGACGCCGAGATCCTGCTCATCGGCCACACCGGCCACGAGGAGGTCGAGGGCACCGCGGGGGAGGCCCCCGAGCACATCACCGTCGTGGACAGCCCCGAGGTCGCCGACACGGTCGAGGTCCGCGACCCCGACAACCTCGTCTGGCTCTCGCAGACCACGCTGTCGGTGGACGAGACGATGGAGACGGTGCGCCGCCTGCGCCGGCGCTTCCCGAACCTGCAGGACCCGCCCAGCGACGACATCTGCTACGCCACCTCCAACCGGCAGGTGGCGGTGAAGAAGATCGCCCCCGAGGCCGACCTGGTCATCGTCGTGGGGTCGGCCAACTCCTCCAACTCCGTGCGCCTGGTCGAGGTCGCCCTGGACGCGGGGGCGGGCGCCGCGCACCGCGTCGACGACGCCCACGAGGTCGACGAGGCCTGGCTGGAGGGCGTCACCACCGTCGGGGTGACCTCCGGCGCCTCGGTGCCCGAGGTGCTCGTGCAGGACGTCCTGCGCTTCCTGGCCGAGCGCGGCTTCGGGCAGGTGGAGGAGGTCACCACCGCCCAGGAGGACCTCGTCTTCTCGCTGCCCACCGACCTGCGCCGCGAGCTGAAGGCGGGCGCCCGGCGCTCGCTGCCCGTCACGCCCGTCTGAGGGGGGCGCCCGCCGCGGGTAAGCTCCGGTACCCGTGGCTCTCACCATCGGCATCGTCGGCCTGCCCAACGTCGGCAAGTCCACCCTGTTCAACGCGCTGACGCAGAACGACGCGCTCGCGGCGAACTACCCCTTCGCGACGATCGAGCCCAACGTGGGCGTGGTCGCGCTGCCAGACCCGCGGCTGCACCGGCTCGCGGAGCTGTTCTCCAGCGAGAAGACGGTGCCCGCGACCGTCTCCTTCGTCGACATCGCCGGCATCGTCAAGGGCGCCAGCGAGGGCGAGGGGCTGGGCAACAAGTTCCTGGCCAACATCCGCGAGGCGGACGCCATCTGCCAGGTGACCCGCGCCTTCGCCGACCCCGACGTCGTGCACGTGGCCGGTGCGGTCGACCCGGCCGACGACATCGCCACGGTGCACACCGAGCTGGTGCTCGCCGACCTGCAGACCCTCGAGCGCGCCCTGCCGCGCCTGGAGAAGGAGGTCAAGGGCAAGCGGGCCGACCCGGCGGTGCTCAAGGCCGCGCAGGCGGCGCAGGCGGTCCTGGACTCCGGCCGGCCGCTGTCGGCGGCGACGGCGGCCGACGACGTGGACGTCGAGGCGCTCAGGGAGCTGGGCATGCTCACCACCAAGCCCTTCCTCTACGTCTTCAACGTCGACGAGACGGTGCTGGGCGACGAGGGCCGCAAGCAGGAGCTGCGGGCGCTGGTGGCGCCGGCGGAGGCCGTCTTCCTCGACGCCAAGCTGGAGTCGGAGCTGGCCGAGCTGCCGGCGGAGGAGGCCGCGGAGCTGCTGGCCTCGGTCGGGCAGGACGAGTCGGGCCTGGACCAGCTGGCCCGCGTGGGCTTCGCCACCCTGGGGCTGCAGACCTACCTGACGGCGGGGCCGAAGGAGGCCCGCGCGTGGACGATCCACCGCGGCTGGACGGCTCCGCAGGCCGCCGGGGTCATCCACACCGACTTCCAGCGCGGCTTCATCAAGGCCGAGGTCGTCTCCTTCGAGGACCTGGTGGCGGCGGGGTCGATGGCCGACGCGCGGGCCGCCGGCAGGGTCCGCATCGAGGGCAAGGACTACGTCATGGCCGACGGCGACGTGGTGGAGTTCCGCTTCAACGTCTGAGCCGGGCCCGAGCCGCGCAACGCGCCGGCAACACGGCCGCAACAGGCCCGCAACAGGGCCGCGACAGGGCCGGCGGCACCGGCGGCGGGGCGCGGCGGGCGAGCGCACCCGCCCGCGCCGGCCGGGACGAGCGGACACCAGAACGCAACCACATCGTTACCTCGGGTCGTCGAACGGGTTCCGCGGCCCTCGCAGGGCCCCTGACCTGCGACGATGGAGCAGGGCGGCGGCGCCCGGCGCGATCGGGGTGACGCACCTGCCGTCCGCGCGGGAGACACTGGAGGAGGCCCGGTGACCGGGTCGGGCCCGTCGTTCGACCGAGGCGTCGGGAAACGGCTTGACCGAGTGTTAACGTGCTGCCCGACCTTTTGAGGTGGACATCCTGCCGTGCAGGAGTCACCCACGCTGGGCAACCTGCCCAGGACGACATGCTCGCGAGGAGGAGTTCCACCTTGAGCAGCTTCGAGCAGGACGACGACCTGAACCAGACCGCCAAGCGCGTGGGCGTGGTGGCGGGCGGTCCCGTCCTCACCCGTCGCGACGGCCTGAAGGGCCTGGTCGGCGTGGCCGCCGTGGCCGGTCTGGCCGCCTGCGGCGGCAGCGACGACGAGGGCTCCGGCACCGGCGGCGGCGAGAGCGGCGGCGGCACCGGTGGCGACGTCATCGTCAACGGCAGCGAGCCGCAGAACAAGCTCGTCCCCACCAACACCAACGAGGTCGGTGGCGGACGCCTGCTCGACTCGCTGTGGGCCGGCCTCGTGTACTACAAGGCCGACGGCACCCCCGAGAACGACGTCGCCGAGTCGATCGAGTCCAGCGACGCGCAGAACTACACGATCAAGATCAAGAGCGGTCAGACGTTCTCCGACGGCACCCCCGTCACCGCCAAGAGCTTCGTCGACGCGTGGAACTACGGCGCCCTGGGCACCAACGCGCAGCTGTCGAGCTACTTCTTCGAGCCCATCGAGGGCTTCGAGGCCGTCCAGAGCGAGCCGCCGGCCGCGCAGACGCTCAGCGGCCTGGCCGTCGTGGACGACACCACCTTCACCGTGAAGCTGCTGCAGCCCGAGAGCGACTTCCCGCTGCGCCTTGGCTACTCGGCCTTCTACCCGCTGCCCGAGTCGGCGTTCGCCGACATGGAGGCCTTCGGCGAGAACCCGGTCGGCAACGGCCCGTACAAGCTCAAGGCCGAGGGCGCCTGGCAGCACAACGTGCGCATCGACTTCGTGCCGAACGAGACCTACGACGGCCCGCGCAAGGCGCAGAACGACTCGCTCTCGTTCGTCTTCTACGAGACCAACGACGCCGCCTACTCGGACCTGCAGGGCGGCAACCTCGACGTCCTGGACGCCATCCCGCCGTCGGCGCTGGCGACCTTCGAGGACGACCTGGGCGACCGCGCCGTCAACATCCCCGCGGCGGTCTTCCAGTCGTACTGCATCCCCGAGCGGCTGCCGCACTTCGGCGGCGAGGAGGGCAAGCTGCGCCGCCAGGCGCTGTCCTACGCCATCGACCGCGACCAGATCTGCGAGACGGTCTTCAGCGGCACCCGCACCCCGGCCAAGGACTTCACCTCCCCGGTCATCGCGGGCTACTCCGAGACCGTCGCGGGCAACGAGGTGCTGTCCTTCGACGCCGCCAAGGCCAAGCAGCTGTGGGCGCAGGCCGACGCGATCTCGCCGTGGTCGGGCACCTTCACCCTCGCCTACAACACCGACCTCGGTCACCAGGAGTGGGTCGACGCGGTGACGGCGAGCATCCGCCAGACCCTGGGCATCCAGGCCGAGGGCGCTCCGTACCCGACCTTCGCCCAGATCCGCACCGAGGTCACCAACCGCACCATCACCGGCGCCTTCCGCACCGGCTGGCAGGCGGACTACCCGGGTCTGTACAACTTCCTCGGGCCGCTGTACGCCACGGGCGCGGGCTCCAACGACGGCGACTACTCCAACCCCGAGTTCGACGCGCTGCTGCAGCAGGCGGCCAGCACGACCGACCAGGACCAGGCGAACGAGCTCCTGCAGCAGGCGCAGACGATCCTGTTCACCGACCTGCCGGTCATCCCGCTGTGGTACTCCAACGCCAGCGGCGGCTTCGGCGAGAACGCCGAGAACGTCCAGTTCGGCTGGAACAGCGTTCCGCTCTACTACCAGGTCACCAAGTCCTGACCTGACCGAGGAGGGGGTGGGCCGGCACCGCGCCGGCCCACCCCCTCATCGCGCGTGACCCGGAGTTCGACGATCGACAGTCCGGGGCCACCACGGACGGTGGTTCCCCAGGGAGGCTCGTGATGGGTTGGTACATCGGGCGCCGTCTGCTGCAGATGGTGCCCGTCTTCTTCGGAGCGACGCTCCTGATCTACGCGCTCGTCTTCCTGCTGCCCGGTGACCCCATCCTGGCGCTCTTCGGGGACAAGCCGGTCAGCGAGTCGGCGCGCGCGACCCTGACGGCCCAGTACAACCTGGACGAGCCGTTCCTCGTGCAGTACCTGCTCTTCCTCAAGGGCATCTTCACCTTCGACTTCGGGCAGTCCTTCAGCGGTCAGCCGGTCATCGACCAGCTGGCCCGGGCCTTCCCCGTGACGATCAAGCTCGCCCTCGTCGCCCTCGTCATCGAGGCGGTGCTCGGCATCGGCTTCGGCTTCATCGCCGGTCTGCGCCGCGGCGGGGTCTTCGACTCCACGGTGCTCTTCCTCAGCCTCGTCGTCATCGGCATCCCGGTGTTCGTCCTGGGCTTCGTCTCCCAGTTCGTCTTCGGCGTGAAGTGGGGGATCGTCTCGCCCACGGTCGGCGGCGACCCCGCGCTCGCCGACTTCATCATGCCGGGCGCGGTGCTCGGCGCCCTCTCCTTCGCCTACGTGCTGCGGCTGACCCGCAACTCCGTGGCCGAGGGCCTGTCGGCGGACCACGTGCGCACGGCGACGGCGAAGGGGCTGTCGCGCCCGCGGGTGATGACGGTCCACGTGCTGCGCAACTCGCTCATCCCGGTCGTCACCTTCCTCGGCACCGACCTCGGCGCGCTCATGGGCGGCGCCGTCGTCACCGAGGGCATCTTCAACATCCCCGGCGTCGGCAACCTGCTCTACCAGTCGGTCGTGCGCCAGGAGGGCCCGACCGTCGTCTCGGTCGTCACCGTCCTGGTGCTCGTCTACCTGATCGCGAACCTGGTCGTCGACCTGCTGTACGCCGTCCTGGACCCGAGGATCCGCTATGTCTGAGACCACCGTGCGCCCCGGCCAGGAGCACTACGTCGCGCCGCTGGAGGAGACGCCGCTGGCGGCCGTCGACGCCGTCGACGAGAGCGCGCCCTCCACGAGCCTGTGGGGCGACGCCTGGAAGCGGCTGCGCAAGCGGCCGCTGTTCATCGTCCCCTGCGTGATCATCCTCGCGCTGGCCGTGGTCGCGCTGTTCCCGTCCTGGTTCACCTCCCAGGACCCGCGCTTCGTCGACCTGGCCAGCGCGCTGCAGGGCCCCTCCTCCGAGCACCCGCTGGGGGTGACCCGGGCCGGCACCGACGTCTACGCCCGCGTCGTCCACGGCGCGCGCGCCTCGATCGCCGTCGGCCTGCTCACCACGGTCGTCGTCGTCGTGGTCGGCGGGGTCGTGGGGGCGCTGGCCGGCTTCTTCGGCGGCTGGCTGGACGCGGTGCTCTCCCGCGTGGCGGACATCTTCTTCGCCCTGCCGCTCATCCTGGGCGCCATCGTCCTGCTGCAGACGCTGAACTCGCGCAACGTCCTGACCGTCGCGCTGACGCTGTCGCTGTTCGGCTGGCCGCAGGTGGCCCGCATCATGCGCGGTGCCGTCCTGCAGGTGCGCGGCAACGAGTACGTCACCGCGGCCAAGTCCCTCGGCATGGGCCGGATGGCGACCCTGGTGCGCCACGTGGTGCCGAACGCGCTGGGGCCGGTCATCGTCGTGGCGACGATCTCGCTGGGCACCTTCATCGCGGCCGAGGCGACGCTGTCGTACCTGGGCCTGGGGCTGCCGCAGACCATCGTCTCCTGGGGCGGTGACATCGCCAACGCCCAGCGCTCGCTGCGCACCGACCCGTGGGTCCTGCTGTGGCCGTCGATCGGGCTGTCGCTGACCGTCCTGTCCTTCCTCATGCTCGGCGACGCGCTGCGCGACGCCCTCGACCCGAAGGGCCGCACCCGGTGAACGCCC
>NZ_JAAALL010000257.1 GCF_009906315.1 Kineococcus vitellinus
CAGTGAGGAGTCGTAGGCCGCTTTGCCCGTGCATGCACACATGGGCTGATCATGAGGTGGGGTGGTGGCCTGACGGCCACCACCCCACCTTCACTCACTGGCGATGACCAGTAACGCAACACCTTCTCAGACGTGCTCGGCGAACCGCTCGCGGACGGTGCGCAGGACCTCGTCGGCGTCCTGCGCCCACCAGCGCGAGGAGAGGACCTCCACCTCCACCGGGCCGGTGTAGCCGGTGGCGGCGACCCGCTGCGAGAGCCGGGGCAGGTCGATGAGGCCGTCGCCCATCATGCCGCGGTCCAGCAGCAGGTCGGTGGTGCGCGGCAGCCAGTCGGAGACGTGGTAGCCGAGCACGCGCCCGGCGGCCCGGGCCAGCTGCGCGTCGAGGTCGGGGTCCCACCACACGTGGTAGGCGTCCACGACGACCCCGACGTCCTCGCCCAGCTGCTCGGCCAGGTCCAGGGCCTGGCGCAGGCTCACCACCACGGAGCGCTCGGAGAGCATCATCGGGTGCAGCGGCTCGATGCCCAGGCGCACGCCCGCCGCCCGCGCGTGCGGCAGCAGCTCGGCGATGCCGTCGCGCACCCGCGCCCGCGCGCCGGGCAGGTCGGTGTCGTGCAGCGGGCCGCACACGAGGACGAGCACGTCGGCCTCCAGCGCGGCCGCCTCGTCGACGGCGCGGCGGTTGTCGTCGAGGACCGCCGCGCGGGGGGCCGCCGGGTCGGTGAACATGCCGCCGCGGCAGACGGAGCTCACGTGCAGGCCCGCCGAGCGCACGAGGCGCACGGCGCGCTCGAGGCCGACGGCGGCGATCTTGTCCCGCCAGAGCGCGAGGGCGGGCACCTCGTGGCGCTCGCAGGCGGCCACGGCCGCGGGCAGGTCGAGGGCGTTCACGGTGATCTGGTTCAGGCTCAGGCGCCCGGCGTCCATCGGCTCGCTCCGTCGCGTCGTTGGAATGCGCTTTCCAGCGCAGCGTCGCACACCGCCCCGCCGGGGTCAACGACCCGCCGGTCCCAGGCGCCGCCTGTGAGCACCCAGGCAGGACCCCGCTGCCGGCGCGCGCGGGCGGGCGCCACGATGGGGCGTGCCCACCACCGCCCCCGCCGCGCGCGCCCTGGCGCCCGGCCTGCTCGTCGTCGCCGCCGCGACGGTGCTCGCCCTCGGCGTCCAGGGCGCCGTGCCCGCCCTGACCGCCTCGACGGTGGCCGTGGCGCTCGGCGCGGTGCTGCGCAGCACGGGGGCCTTCCACCGCTCCTGGTCGCCCGCGACCGCCTTCGCCTCCCGGCGCCTGCTGCGCACCGCGGTCGTCCTGCTCGGCCTGCAGCTGCCGCTGTCGCAGGTGGCCGCCCTCGGCCCCGGCGGCATCGCCCTCGTCCTGGGGACCGTGGCGATCACCTTCGCCGGCACGCGGCTGCTGGGGCGGCTGCTGGGCCTGAGCCCGGCGCGCTCGCTGCTCGTGGCGACGGGCTTCTCGATCTGCGGCGCCTCGGCGATCGCCGCCGTGCGCCCCGCCACCGACGCCGACGAGCAGGACACGGCGACGGCGATCGCGCTGGTCACCCTGTGCGGGACGCTGGCGATCCTCGTGCTGCCGCTGCTGCGCGTCCCGCTGGGCCTGGACGCCCAGCAGTTCGGGGCCTGGGCGGGCGCCAGCGTCCACGACGTCGGCCAGGTCGTGGCCACCGGCGACCGGGTGCCCGGGGCGCTGGCCACCGCCGTCGTCGTGAAGCTGTCGCGGGTGCTGCTGCTGGCGCCGCTCGTGGCGCTCGTGGCGCTGCAGCGCCGGCGCACCGCCGGGCGCGAGGGCGCCCCCCGCCCGCCGCTGCTGCCGTTCTTCGTGGCCGCCTTCGTCCTCGCCGTCGCCGTGCGCGCCACCGGCCTGGTGCCGGGCGCCGTCCTCGACGGCGCCCAGCACGTGCAGTCGGTGCTGCTGGTGGCGGCGCTGTTCGCCCTCGGCACCGGCATCGACGTGCCGCACCTGCTGCGCACCGGCCGGCGCTCGATCGCCCTCGGCCTGCTCAGCTGGGTGCTCGTGGCGCTCGTCGCGCTCGCCGGGGTGCGCCTGCTGGGCGTCGGCTGAGCACCCCCCGGCGAGCGGGCGCCCTCAGGCCCGCGCCAGACGCAGGGTGAGGATCTGGAACGGCCGCAGCGAGACCTGCGCCCCGTCGTCCCCGACGGTCGTGGCCCCCTGCTCCAGCGGGCGCTCCAGCAGGTCGACCTCGGTGACCGAGGCGACCGGGAAGCCCCAGTCCAGGCGGGCGCGGGCGCGCCCGCCCAGGGACTCGTAGAGGCGCACGACGACGTCGCCGGAGCCGTCCTCGGCCAGCTTCACGGCCTCGACCACGACGGCCGGGTCGTCCACCGCGACCAGCGGCGCCACCGGGCCCGCACCGCTCACCCGCCGCACGGGCAGGTTCTGCCGGTACCCCTCGCGCACGGCGTCGGCGACCTGCGCCCCCACCACCAGGGAGTACTCCAGGACGTGGCGGCCCTGGTCGGTCTCCGGGTCGGGCGAGAGCGGTGCGCGCAGCAGCGACAACCGCACGGTCGTGCCGGGGCGCCCGCCGTCGACGGCGGAGCGGGTGACGTCGTGGCCGTAGGTCGCCGAGTTCGTCACCGCGACCCCGTAGCCGGCCTCGGCGACGTGCAGCCAGCGGTGCGCGCAGATCTCGAAGCGGGCCGCGTCCCAGCTGGTGTTCTCGTGGGTGGGGCGGAAGACGTGGCCGAACTGGATCTCCGAGGCGGAGCGGTCGGCGTGGACGTCGAGGCCGAACGCGGCCTTGAGCAGCGCCTCGCGCTCGTGCCAGTCGGCGTCGAGGGTGAAGGCGATGCGCGACTCCCCGCGCGGCAGCCGCAGCGTCTGCACCAGGGTGCTCGCGCCGGTGCGGCGGGTGGCGACGACGCGGGCGCCGTCGCCGTCGTCCTCGTGGACGGCCACCTCGTCGGCCTCGAGGAGGTCGGAGACGACGTTGCGGTAGTGCGCGTCGACGTCCCAGGCGTCCCAGCGGTTGGGGGTGTCGCGGTGCAGCTGCAGCAGGTTCGCGCGGGTGCCCGCCAGCAGCACCTCGCGGTCGGTGGCGAGGTCGCGCACCGAGACGCAGTGGCCGGCCTCGTCGACGACCAGGCGCAGCAGCCCGTTGTCCAGCACGGTGCGCCCGTCCTGCCCGCGCTGCACCTGCACGGCCGCGGCAGCGGGCGCGGCCGGCGCCAGGCCGAGGGCGGGGACGCCGCCGCGCGCGTGGGGCGCGGCGTTGGCGACGAGGTCGGTGCCGCCCCCGCCCGCCAGCGCCGCGAGGGAGGTGGCGACGACCTCCTCCAGCTCGGCGCTGACCCGGGCGTGGGTGGCGGCCGCCTCGCGGTGCACCCACGCGATGGAGGAACCGGGCAGGATGTCGTGGAACTGGTTCAGCAGCACGGTGCGCCACAGCTCCTTCAGCCGCGCGGCCGGGTACTCCGCGCCGCGCAGCACCGCGGCCGTCGCCGCCCACAGCTCCGCCTCGCGCAGCAGGTGCTCGTTGCGGCGGTTGCCCTGCTTGGTCTTCGCCTGCGAGGTGTAGGTGCCGCGGTGGATCTCCAGGTACAGCTCACCGGACCAGACGGGGCGGTCGGGGTACTCCTGCTCGGCGGTGGTGAAGAACTGCCGCGGGGAGTGCAGCGAGACCCGGGGCGAACCCTCCAGGTCGCCCAGGCGGTCGGCGCGGGCCAGCACCTCGCGGGTGGGCCCGCCGCCGCCGTCGCCCCAGCCGAAGGGGACCAGCGACGTCGTGGCGCGGCCCTTCTCGGAGAAGTTGCGGGCGGCGTGCGCGAGCTCCTTCGCCGACAGCTCGGAGTTGTAGGTGTCGACGGGCGGGAAGTGCGTGAAGATCCGCGTGCCGTCGATGCCCTCCCAGTCGAAGGTGTGGTGCGGGAACCTGTTCTCGGTGTTCCAGGAGATCTTCTGGGTGAGGAACCAGCGGACCCCGGCGAGCTTCATGATCTGCGGCAGCGCCGCGGAGTAGCCGAAGGAGTCCGGCAGCCACGCCTCCTCGGTGTCGACGCCGTACTCCTGGGCGAAGAACTGCTTGCCCTCCAGGAACTGCCGGGCCATCGCCTCCGCGCCGACCATGTTGGTGTCGGACTCCACCCACATGCTGCCGACCGGCACGAAGCGGCCCTCGGCGATGCGCGCCCGGACCTTCTCGTGGACCTCGGGGCGGTGCTCGGCGATCCAGGCGAACTGCTGCGCGGAGCTCATCGCGTAGACGAACGAGGGGTGGACGTCCATGAGCTGGGTGACGTTCGCGGTGGTGCGCGCCACCTTGCGCACGGTCTCGCGCAGCGGCCACAACCAGGCGGAGTCGATGTGCGCGTGCCCGACCGCGCTGACCCGGTGCGCGGAGGCCCGCGCGGGCGAGGCGAACAGCGGGGCGAGCGCGGCGCGGGCGGCGGCGGCGGTGCCCGCGACGTCGTGCGGGTCGAGGGCGTCCAGGGAGGCGTCGACCCCGCGCAGCAGCTCCCAGCGGCGCGCGTCCTCCAGCGGCAGCTCGAGCATGAGCCCGCCGAGGACCTCCAGGTCGGTGAGCAGGTCGGCGACCTCGCCCTCGCGCACGCAGACCTCGGCGCGCGCCAGCACGTACAGCGGCTCGCGGGGGGCGGTGAGCACGTCGCCGAGCGGGGTGGGCTCGAACGCGTGCCCGCCGCCGCCGAGGACGTCGGGGTTGGCGGCGGCCTCGACGTAGAACTCGAACGTCGTGGTGCCCGCGGGCACCGGGATCCAGGTGGACAGCGGGTTGATGGACTTCACCGCCTGCCCGTCGGCGGTGTAGACGAGCCCCTCGGCCTGGAACCCGACGTTGCGCGCGTCGGTGCCGAGGTCGAAGACGACCTCCACCTCGCGCCCGGCGAAGCGCTGCGGGACTTGCCCGCGCAGGCGGAACCACGTGGTGCTCCACGGCGGTCCCCAGGCCCGCCCGACGGCGAACGGCTCGAAGTCGGCGGCCAGCCCCTCGGCGACGGGCACGGGCTCCCCCGGCGCGTGCCAGGCCGCGACCTCCACGGGTTCCCCGGGGGCGTGCACCGCCGGGGCGATGCGCTGGGCGACGGCCCGTTCGAGCCGGGCCTCGGTGGTGGAGCGCTGGTCGTGCACGGACGTCCTCCTCGACGTGTCGGCGGGCGAGCGGTCAGCCCGGGTGGTCGACCCGGGTGGTCGTGGCCTCGCCGAACTCGGCGAGGCCGACGGGCACGGTGGTGCGCCGCGCGGGCGCGGTCGAGCCGGCGATGCGCTCGACGAGCCGGCGGGCGGCCCGCCGGCCCACGTCGACCGGGTCGTAGGTCACCAGCGCGACCCGGTCCACGAGCACCTCGGCGAGCTCGACGGCGTCGAAACCCGCCAGGACGACGTCGGTGCGGGCGCGGTGGACGGCCAGCAGCGCCCCGACGGTCATGCGGTTGTTGTCGCAGAACAGGGCGGTGGGGGGTTCGGGGGCCGCCAGCAGCGCCGCGGCGGCGGCCCGCGCGTCCTCGCTGCTGCGGTTGCCGAAGGCGAGCAGCTCGGGGACCTCGGCGACCCCTGCGGCGCGCAGGGCGGCGCGGAAGCCCGCCAGGCGGCGCGCGCCGGGCGCCGCGCCGCGGTCGCCGCCGACGTAGCCGATGCGCTCGTGCCCGCGCGCCAGCAGCCACTCGGTGACGCGGCGGGCACCGCCGGCGTTGTCGAGCAGGACGACGTCACCGCTCACCCCGCGCGGCAGCCGGTCGACGAAGACCACGGGGGTGCGGGCGGCGAGGGTGGCGTAGAGGCCGTCGGCGTCGTCGGCGGCCGGTACGAGCAGGACCCCCTCGACGCGGCGGCGCAGCAGCTCCTCGACGATCTCGCGCTCGCGCGCCCGGTCGCGCCCGCCGTGCTCGTCGAGACCGGTGGACAGCAGCAGCAGCACGTACCCCGCGGCCGAGGCGGCGAGCTCCACGCCGTGCGCGAGCTCGGCGGAGAAGGGGTTGGTGAGGTCCTCCACCACCAGGGCCAGCAGCGAGGTGCGCTGACCGGGCCGCAGCGCGCGGGCGCTGTCGTTGCGCAGGAAGCCGAGGGCGGCCACGGCCTGCTCGACGCGCTCGCGGGTGACCTCGTCGACGTAGCGCTCGCGGTTGACCACGCGCGAGACCGTGCTGACGCTGACCCCGGCCCGCGCGGCGACGTCGCGCATGGTGGGCGGGCGTCCCGTGCGCACGCACCACCCCCTCGGCCGCCGTCCGCGCGTCTGCGAACGTTCGCAGGCACCGTACAGGGCGGGGCCCGGGCCCGTCAGCGGACCCACCGGCTCCCGCCGGGCCCGGTGCGGACGCGCAACCGCCGCGACGCGCGAGGACTGGCGCCCGCGACGGGCGCCGGGTGATCCTGGACGGGGAGCGCGAGGGCGAGGAGGAGCGGGCGTGCGGGGGTTCGGCGTGGGCGGATCGGGCGTGCAGGGTTTCGGCACGCGCAGGGC
>NZ_JAAALL010000258.1 GCF_009906315.1 Kineococcus vitellinus
CCCCCGCACCGTGAGGCAGGACCCCCCGTGAGCACAGCGACACCCCTGCGACCGCGACCCGCCGCCCGGCTGCCGCGCACCGAGCTGACCCGCCGGGCCCGCGCCGGTGAGCTGCTGCGCGGCGCCCTGGCCGCGCTGGTCCTGCTCGCCGTCCTCGGCGGCGTCCCGCTCGCCCTCGTCGAGCTCGTCGGCAACCCGCTGCCCTCGAGCGCCCCCTCGCGCAGCTGGCTGGACGCCGAGCTCAGCGCGTCCGCCGTCCTCGACGTCCTCGCGGGCGTCCTGTGGCTGGTGTGGGCGCACTTCGCCGTCTGCGTGGCCGCCGAGTTCCGCGACCACGTGCGCGGCGCCTCCCCGCGCGCGGTGCCCTTCGGCGGCGCCAACCAGCTGTTCGCCCAGCGCCTGGTCGCCGCCGTGCTGCTGCTGGCGGCCGGTGCGGTCTGGGTGCCCGGTGCGGTGCCCGTCCTCGACGCCGCGCCCGTCAGCGCGACGGTCGGCGCCCCGGCCGCCGCCGGCGGCGCGTCCGCTGCGGGTGAGGCGGGTGCGGCGCGCGGCGGTGCGAACCCGGCGCCCGCCGTCCCCGACGCCGGCTGGGACGGCGCCTCCGCCGCGGGTGCCGCGGCGCGGGCCGGGTCCGAGCCCGTCGTCTACGTCGTCCAGCCGCCGCACGGGCGCCACCACGACTGCCTGTGGGACATCGCCGAGCGGACGCTGGGGGACCCGCTGCGCTACCGGGAGATCTTCGCGATGAACGCCGACCGGGTCCAGCCCGACGGCTCCCGCCTCGTCGACGCCGACCTCATCCGGCCCGGGTGGACGCTGCTGCTGCCGTCCGACGCGGTGGGCGGCAGCACGGCCCTGCCGGTGCAGCAGCCGGTGCAGCAGCCGGTGCAGGAACCCGTGCAGCAGCAGGTGCAGGACCCCGTGCAGGACCCGGTGCAGGACCCCGTGCAGGAGCGGGCCGGCACGCTGGAGCGCTCGGTGCTCAGCGGCGGGCTGGTGGCGGTCGGCCTGCTGGCCGCGACCCGGCGCCCGCAGGCGCAGGCCCCCCAGGCGCCGCCCGTGCGCGGTCTGGACGACCCCGAGCGCGCCCGCTTCCTCGACGCGGCGCTGCGCCGGCTGGCCGCCGCGGCCGACGACGCGGGCGCGGTGCTGCCGGACCTGCTGGCGGTCCGGCTGGAGGTGGACGACCTGGCCCTGCACTTCGGCGAGCCGCCCGCGCTGCGGGTGCCGGAACCCTTCCGCGGCGAGGGGCGCACCTGGACCGTGGAGCGCGCGGCGCTCGAGGCCGCGGCCCTGGCCTCGCCCGTCCCGGCCCGGACCGCGGCGCCCTACCCGGCGCTGGTCGACCTGGCGCGCGTCGGCGACGGCGACCTGCTCGTCGACCTGGAGGCCGCACCGGGCCTGCTCGCCCTCGCCGGCGACGACGGCACCGCCCGCGCGCTGGCGCTGTCGGCGGCCGCGGAGCTGGCGCTGAACCCGTGGTCGGACGGCGTGCACGTCCACCTCGTCGGGTTCGCCGCCCCGCACGCGGCGCTGGCGCCGCAGTTCGTCACCGACGTCTCCTCGCTGGCGGACCTGCTGCACGAGCTGGAGTCCACCGCGGGCGAGCACGAGCGCACGGCGCGCGCGCTGGGCGTCGACGGCGTCCTGACCGGCCGGCGCTCCCGGGAGGCGGTGCGCCCGCGCCCGCACGTCGTCGTCCTGTCCGGGCCGCCGTCGGCCGCCGACGCCGCGCGCCTGGACGCGCTCGTCGCCGCCGGCCGCACCCCGTTCGCGGTGCTCGTGGTCGGTGACGTGCCGAACGCCCGCTGGCGCTTCCGCTGCGACGCCGACGGCAGCGTGGACCTCGGGGTCCTGGGGGTGGCCGGGCGCGCGTTCGCCCTCGACGACGACGGGTACGCCGAGATCGCCCGCCTCGCGGGCGCCTGACCGGGTCCCGGGACGATCACGAGCGAGCCGTCGCCGTGGACGTCGCGGCTCGCGGGGAAGCCCTGGTCGACCGCACCTCGAACCCGTCGCGCTCGTGGGGGCCAGGGGGGACCCGGGGGGAGCCGGGGGTCGAGCCGGGCCACCGGGCTGCCGCGCTCGGCGAGCCGTCGAGCGATCGCCACCTCGAACGCCGCGGTCCGGTGCGCCCGGGGCGCCACGCGCGCCACGACGTCGCAGGGCAGCAGCCGCGGGGTGAGCTCGTCGGGGACGTCGAGGGGCACCACCTCCTCGACCGCCAGGCCGAGCGAGGAGGCGATCGCCGTGGCCGCGGCCACGGCGATCGCGGTGCGTCGCGCTGCTCAGCCCCCGGACCCCGCGGTGGGCGCGGTCGTGGTGGTCGCCCGCCGGACCAGCCGAGCGATCCGCTGCCACGCTCGAGGGCGGCCCCGTCCACTCAGGGCAGCAGGACCTGCACGCCCTCCCCGGTGCCCGCGCGCACGAGCAGCCCGCGCCCGGCCGGGCCGCCCAGCACGCTGCGCGAGAGGCGCAGGCCGAACAGGTCGCCGTCGTTCGCGCCGCGCGGGGTCAGCAGCAGCCCGGTGCGCTGGCGCTTGAGCGCGACGACCGGTCCCCGGTACATCGACTGCAGCTCCTCCACGCCGCCCGCGGCCACGACCGCGCAGCCGGAGTCGCGCAGCGACTCCAGGTGGGCCACGAGGCCGTCGGGCACGGGGCCGTCCAGCCCCAGCAGCTCCAGGTCGTCCACGAGCAGCAGCGAGGGGGCGGCCCCCTCGGCGGGGGCCAGCGCCGCCGTGGCCGCCGCGACCGCCTCGCGGTCGGCGTCGGCGGTCAGCGCCGCCACGACGCCCTCGCGGCCGGCGAGCGCGAGCAGCGGGGAGCGGCGGGCGGTGACGAGGCCCACCCGGTGCCCGCGGGCGAGGGCCTGCTCGGCCAGGACGAGCAGGACGGTGCTGCGCCCCGAGCGGCGCGGGCCCGCCACGAGCAGCCCCGGCCCGTCCTCGAGCATGTCCAGGCAGTGCAGCCGCAGCGTGTCGCCGCCGACCGCGACGCCCAGCCGGGCGGGGCCGGCGGGTTCGCCGAACTCCCGCAGCGCCCGCTGCAGCTCCACGCGGGTGGGCAGCACGTCGACGCGGAAGGGCCGCAGCCGCGCGGGCAGGTCCGCGTGGCGGGCGGTCAGCTCCGCGGCGGTGCGCTGCAGCGCCGCCACCTGCGCGGTGCCGGCCGGGTCGGCGTCCAGCAGCGCGACCTGCGTCTCCACGGGCGCCTCCGCCCCGGGACCGGCGCGGAAGCCGCGCCCCGCCGGCATCCCCGCCGGCACCGACCGCGCCGGCAGCCCGATGGCGGAGAAGTCGCCCGGGTCGGTCATCCGCAGCACGAGCTTGTCGTCGAGCAGCGTGGAGGTCCGCCCCAGCAGGCCGGTGCGGTCCACGCCCAGGACGACGGTGACCCCGGCCGCCCCGCCCTCGGCCAGCAGCTGCGTCCAGGCGTCGACGAGGCGGCCGCCGTCGAAGGTCTCGAACGCGGCGACGAAGCCCTCCCAGCGGTCGAGCAGCACGAGCAGGTGCGGCAGCCGCTCGTCCTCGGCGACGGCGAGGCGCTGCTCGGCGACGGAGGCGAAGCCCTGCTCGGCCAGCAGCCGCTGGCGTCGGCGGACCTCCGCGCCCAGCCGCTCGGTGAGCCGGGAGACGCGGTCGACCTGCTCGCGCGAGACGACGGCGCCGGTGTGCGGCAGGGCGCTCAGCGGCAGCAGCGCGCCGCCGCCGCAGTCGAGGCCGTAGAGGTGGACGTCGGCCGGGTGGCACGTCGCCGCGACGGCCGCGGCCACCGCGCGCAGGACGCTGGAGCGGCCCGAGCGGGGAGCGCCGACCACGGCCAGGTGCGAGCCGGTGCTGAGGTCGAGGGTGGCGTGCGCGCGGCGCTGGTCGCGCGGCAGGTCGGCCAGGCCCAGGGGCAGCGGGCGCACCCGGCCGCGCTCGGGGACCGCGCCGACCCCGGCCGGCCCGAGCAGCTGCGCCAGCTGCACCACCTGCGGCAGCGGGGGCAGCCAGGGGCTGCGCTGCGGCGGCAGGTCCAGGTCGGCGGCGGCCGTGCGCAGCGCCGCGACGAGGCGGGCGAGGTCGGTGGGGGTGGCCGCCTCGTCGCCGTGCGGGTCGTGCGGGTCGTGCGGGTCGTGCGGGTCGGCGGGGTCGCGGCCCCCGGGTCCGTCGTCGCCGGGGACCGCCACGGACCCCGCCAGCGCCAGCCGGGCGCGCGAGGCGCGGACCGCGGCGCCGGCGCGGCCGCCCACGCGGGCGGTCTGGAAACCGGTGAGCGGGGAGCTGCCGGAGCGCGCGAAGGCCCGTCCCGGCAGCGTGCGGGGGATGCCGGCGGCCTCGGCGGCGTCGAGGACGTCCTGGCTGTCGCGGGCGTCGGTGACCCGCAGCGCGATGCGCAGCGCGGTGTTGGAGCGGATCTCCGCGCTGACCACGCCCGCGGGCCGCTGGGTGGCCAGCAGCAGGTGCACGCCCAGGGAGCGCCCGCGGCGGGCGATGTCGACCAGGCCCGTGACGAAGTCGGGCAGCTCGGCGACGAGCGCGGCGAACTCGTCGATGACGATCATCAGCCGCGGCACCGGCTCCAGCCGCGAGCCGGGCACGTCGCGGGCCGCGGTGTAGTCCTCGACGTCCTTGGCGCCGGCCGCGGCGAGCAGGTGCTCGCGGCGCTTCAGCTCCGCGCCCAGGCTGGCCAGCGCCCGCGTCGTCAGGTGGCCGTCGAGGTCGGTGACCACGCCGACGGTGTGCGGCAGGTCGCGGCAGTCCTCGAACGCCGCCCCGCCCTTGTAGTCGACGAGCACGAAGGTGAACTCGTCGGGGCGGTTGCCGACCGCCAGCGAGGCGATGATCGTCTGCAGCAGCTCGGACTTGCCGGAACCGGTGGTGCCGGCGACGAGGCCGTGCGGGCCGTCGGCGCGCACGTCGACCACGTGCGCGCCCTCCAGGCCGACGCCGATCGCGGCGCGCGTGGTGCGTCCGCCGGCCCGCCAGCGCCGCCCGACCGCGGTGGCCAGCGCGTCCACGGCGGCCGGTGCGGCGCCCGCGGCCTCCAGCTCCAGCAGCT
Source organism: Kineococcus vitellinus (assembly GCF_009906315.1). Taxonomy (GTDB): domain Bacteria; phylum Actinomycetota; class Actinomycetes; order Actinomycetales; family Kineococcaceae; genus Kineococcus; species Kineococcus vitellinus. The sequence goes on from NZ_JAAALL010000258.1 coordinate 5,047, forward strand.
CCAGCAGGCGGGCGGAGCCCGGCAGGTTGCCCGCCAGGTCCTCGGAGGAGGAGTCGCGCACGGGCGCCAGGGCCCGCGCGAGGCGCTCGCACCAGGCGGTGCCCACCTCGTCGAAGCGGACGTCCTCGACGACCTCCTGGCCGGTGACGGCCACGCTGCCGCGCTCGGCGACGGCGTCCACCACGGCGCGGCACTCCTCCGGCAGCGAGCGCACGTCGGCGTCCAGGCAGACCAGGCGCACGCCCAGCGCGGGCCCGTCCTGCAGCAGCGAGACCACCCCGGGGTGCGCGCGCAGCCGCCGGGCGCCGTCGAGGACGACGAGGACGGTGCGCCAGGCGGGCACCGTGCCGGAGCGGCGGTCGGCCAGCAGCGCGCGCCGCGCCGCGAGCAGGTCGGTCAGCTCGCCCAGCCGGGCGGTCAGCGACGCCTCGTCGGTGCCGGCGGCGACCACGGCCGACAGCGGCGCGTCCTCGCGGCGCGCGTGCGGCAGCCAGCGCACCCAGTCCCACCGCCCCGCCGGCGCCCCCTCGGGGTCACCGGGGGCGTCGGGGGCGCACAGCAGGACGACCTCGAGGTCGGCGGGGCTGGCCAGCACCGCGGCCTGGGCCAGCGCGAGGGCGCCCAGCGCCGCCCGCCGCGCCGGCGGGGCGGCGATGCCCAGGACCCCGGCGGTGGCCAGGTCGACCGCGACCGGCACGTCCGGCGCGCTCCAGCGCTGCGGTCCCTCGTGCTCGGCACGGGCCGGGTCGCGCAGCACCACCTCGCTGGGCTGGTCGGCGGTGCCGACGCGCGTGCGCAGCCAGTCGGGGTCGCCGGGGCGCCGCTCCCACAGCCGCGCCCGTGGGCCGACGGCCGTCAGCAGCAGCGTCGCGGGGTCCGGCGCCTCGTGGTGGCGGCGGGCCTGCTCGGCCAGCAGCGCCCGGCAGGCGTCGGCGCGCACGGCCGCGCTGCGCTCGGCGTGCTCGCGCACCAGCCGGCGGTGGCGGCGGGTGGCCTGGCGGCGCGAGGAGGTCACGTTGCCGATCGCCATCACCGGGCTCAGCAGCGCGAAGGCGAGCACGGAGGGCGAGCGGGTGCTCGCGTACAGCGCCAGCGAGACCAGCAGGGGGGCGATCACCACCACCCACGGCACGGCCTGCTTGTCGGGGCGCACCGGCACCGCCGGCAGCGCGAACCCGGCCGGGCGCGCCGGCGGCAGGGCCGGCGGCAGGTGGCCGACCCGGTGCGGACGATCCCCGCCGACGACGAGGTCCCGCTGGTGCACCTGGAGCGCCGGCCCCTGGCGGGCTCGCGCACCACCTGGCGGCCGGGGACCGCGCTCGTCGTGGACGGCACGGTCCTGCGGCTGCAGCTGCCCGCCGCCCCGGACGCCGTGCTGACCCCCGCCCCCCGCGGGGCC
>NZ_JAAALL010000259.1 GCF_009906315.1 Kineococcus vitellinus
CCTGGGCGCCGTCCCCGCCCCGCAGCGCCCGCGCGTCGACCCCGCCGCGCTGGGGGTCGGCATCGTCCACCTGGGCATCGGCGCCTTCCACCGCGCCCACCAGGCCGTCTACACCGAGGACGCGGTCGCCGCCGCCGGCGGCGACTGGGGGATCTGCGGCGTGACCCAGCGCAGCCGCGCCGTCGTCGAGCAGCTCGGCCCGCAGGACGGGCTGTACGCGGTGCTCGCCCACGACGCCGCCGGCAGCGAGGCGCGCGTGGTCGGCGCCGTGCGCGAGCTGCTCTTCGCCGGCGAGGAGGCCGGGCGCCTGCGCGACCTGCTCGCCGCTCCCGCCACGCGCCTGGTCACGCTGACGGTCACGGAGAAGGGCTACCGCCACGACCCCGCGACCGGCCGGTTGCGGCGCGCGGACCCCGACGTGGCCGCCGACCTCGAGGGCTGGCCCGCCGGCCGGGCGCCGCGCACCGTGGTCGGCCGGCTCGTGGCCGGGCTGGCCGCCCGCCGCGCCGCCGACGCGGGCCCGCTGACGCTGCTCTCCTGCGACAACCTGCCCGCCAACGGCGCGGTGCTGCGCGGTCTCGTCGCGGACTTCTGCGCCGCCCTGCCGGCGGGGGAGGCCCTGCGCGGCTGGGTCGAGGAGTCGGTGCGCTTCCCGTCCTCGATGGTCGACCGCATCGTGCCCGCCACCACGGCCGCCGACCGCGAGCAGGTGCAGCGCCTGCTCGGGCTGCGCGACGAGGGCGTCGTGGTCACCGAGCCGTTCCGCCAGTGGGTCGTCGAGGACGACTTCGCCGCCGGGCGCCCGGCGTGGGAGCGCGCCGGCGCCGTCCTCACCGACGACGTCGCGCCCTACGAGGCGATGAAGCTGCGGCTGCTCAACGGCAGCCACTCCACGCTGGCCTACCTGGGCGTGCTGGCCGGTCACGAGCACGTGGCCGACGCCGTCGCCGACGACGGGATCGCCGCGCTGGTCGCCCGCCTCATGGCGCACGACGTCGTGCCGACGCTGGCGGTGCCGGCCGGTTTCGACGTGGTGCGCTACCAGCGCGACCTGATGGACCGCTTCGCCAACCCCGCGCTGCGCCACCGCACCCTGCAGATCGCGATGGACGGCAGCCAGAAGCTGCCGCAGCGCCTGCTGGCGACGATCTCCGACGCCCTGGCCGCCGGGCGCGAACCCCGCGCCGCCTGCCTGGGGGTGGCCGCCTGGATGCGCTACGTCTCGACCGCGCGCTCCGAGGCGGGTGCGCCGCTGCCGGTGGACGACCCGCTGACCGCGCGCCTGGCGGAGGTCACCGCGGGCGCCGGTTCACCCGCGGCGGTCGTCGACGCGCTGCTGGGCCTGCCGGAGGTGTTCGGCGAGGAGCTGCCCGCCGACGGCCGCTTCCGCGCGCTGGTCGAGCAGGCGCTGGAGGCGCTGACCCGGGACGGGGTGGCGGGCGCGGTCCGCGAGAGCGTCGCGAGCTGAGGGTGGGCGCCCCCGCGGAACCCGTCGACGCGCTGGAGGGGTTCGAGGACTGGCCCGCCTTCCTGCGCCGGGAGCTGCCGCCGCGCGGCGGCCCGCCCGACCTGGCCGCGGTGCTGGGGCTGCCGCGCAGGCCGCCACCGCCGCGGGTGCGCGAGGAGGGTTCGCGCAGGGTCGGCGACCTCGACGTCACCACCCTGTCGTGGGACGTCGGCTTCGGGCCGCGCACCCGGGCGTCCCTGCTGCGCCCGGCGGGCAGCACCGGGGTGCTGCCCGGGGTGCTGGGCCTGCACTGCCACGGCGGCGCCAAGTGGACCGGCGCCGCCAAGCTCGTCGACGACGGCTCGCCCCCGCAGCAGGACGGTGCACCGCGCTTCCCCGGCTACGGCGGGCGGGCGGCGGCGAACGCGCTGGCGCGGCGGGGTTTCGCGGTCCTGGTCCACGACGCGTTCTCCTGGGGCAGCCGCCGGTTCCCGCTGACGCGGCCCTCGCCGAAGTGGGCCCCCTGGCTCGCGGCCCTGGAGGCCGGCTGGGCGGCGCAGGGCCTGGTGGTGGGGTCCGCGCAGCGCTACGACGCGCACGCCCAGCTGCACGAGGAGACCCTCGCCAAGGCGGCGGGCGTCCTGGGCACGACGTTCGCGGGTGCCGTCGTGTTCGAGGACCTGCTGGCCCTCGACGTGCTCGCCGCGCTGCCCGGGACCGATCCGCACCGGCTGGGGGCCTTCGGGTTCTCCGGCGGCGGCGGGCGGGCGCTGCTGCTGGCGGCGCTCGACGAGCGCGTGCGCGCGCACGTCGTCGCCTGCATGCTCTCGACGACGGCGGCGCTGGTGGGGCGCTACCTGGACACCCACTCGTGGTTGCTGCACTCGCCGGGGCTGGCCCGCTTCGCCGACCTGCCGGACCTCACCGCGCTGCGCCCGCTGCTCGTGCAGTACGCGCTGCAGGACCCGCTGTTCCCGCCGGCCGGGATGCGCGCCGCGCACGAGCGCCTGCTGGCCCGGCACGCGGCCGCCGGGACCTACCGGGGTGCCGAGCACCCCGGCGGGCACCGGTTCGACGTCCCGATGCAGGAGCAGGCGTGGGGGTTCCTGGAGGAGCACCTGGCGCGCTGAGGCGGCGGGTGCTCCTCCCGTCAGCGCCCGCGGGGGAGCGGTGAGAGGTCGGTGGCCTGCAGCTGCGCGCGGATGGCGAGCTCGACGGCCGTGAACGCGTGCTGCTGGCTCATCGCCGTCTCGGTGCGCGCCAGGCAGTCCAGCACCAGCTGGCCGAAGAACGGGTAGCCCACCTCGCCGTCGAGGTGGAAGTGCCGCTCGCCCCGCCCGTTGACCAGGAACAGGTGCCCCGGCCCGTCCTGGGTGCCGATGTTGGCGTACTTGCGCTGCTCGATGAACCCCTCGGTGCCCAGGACGAAGCTGCGGCCGTCGCCCCAGGTCTGCAGGCCGTCGGGGGTGAACCAGTCGCAGCGGAAGTAGCCGGTGGCGCCGGTGTCGGTGACCAGGTTCGCATCGCCGAAGTCGTCCAGCTCGGGGTGCTCGGGGTGGGCGTAGTTGGCGATCTGGCTGTTGACCACGGTGGCGCCGCCGGCGCCGGTGTAGTGCAGGACCTGGTCGACGTTGTGGCTGCCGATGTCGATGAGGATGCCGCCGTAGCGCTGCCGCTCGAAGAACCACGCGGGGCGGGTGGGGGCGTTGAGGCGGTGCGGGCCCAGGCCGATCACCTGCAGGACCTTGCCGATCGCGCCCTGCTCGATGAGCTGGCCGGCGAAGACGGCCGTCTCCACGTGCACGCGCTCGGAGTAGTAGACGGCGTACTTGCGCCCGGTGCGCGCCACCGCCTCGCGGGCGGTGGCCAGCTGCTCCAGGGTGGTCAGCGGGGCCTTGTCGCTGAAGTAGTCCTTGCCGGCCTCCATCACCCGCACCCCCAGCGCGCAGCGCTGGTCGGGGACGGGGGCGGCGGCCACCAGCTGCACCTGCGGGTCGTCGAGGACCTCCTGCTCGCTGCGGGCGGGGCGGGCCTGCGGGAAGCGCTCGCGGAAGCGATCCACCTTGGCGGGGTCGGGGTCGTAGACCCACGTCAGGGTGGCGCCGGCGCCGATCAGGCCCTCGCACATGCCGTGGACGTGGCCGTGGTCCAGGCCGATCGCGGCGAACTCGAACTCACCCGGTGCCACGACGGGCGCCGGTCGCGGGGCGGGCGCGTAGGTGGCCCCGTCGCCGGTGCCGCCGCTCACCGGCCGACCTCGATCCCGGCGTCCGAGCCCGGCACGGTGATGGAGCCGGCCAGGTCGCTGACGGAGGCGGTCTTGGCGAAGAAGCGCGGTGCGCGCTCGGCCAGCGTGCCCGCCCGGGTGTACGGGTCGTCGCCGCCCAGCGGGAGGTCGACGGTGCGGCGCTCGACGCCGGCCTGGTAGATCGCGGTGATGAGCTCGATGGTGCGGCGCCCGTCGTGGCCGTCCACGGCGGGGCGGCGGCCGGTCTCGACGGCGGTGAGGACGTCGTCGACCTGCCCGCGGTGGCCGGTGTGGGCCAGCGGGCGGTGCCCGGCGGCCAGCGCCCGCAGCTGCTGCACGAGGTCGCCGTCGCCCTCCGGGGCGGGGAAGCCGTTGGGCTGGGCGCGCTCGGCGACCACCTGCCCGTCCAGGCCGATGCGCGCGTGGCGGCCCTGCACGACGATCTGCTGGTGCTCGCCGTGGGAGACCACGGAGCTGGTGAGGGTGGCCAGCGCCCGCTCGTAGGCCAGCACCGCCACGGAGAGGTCCTCGACCTCGGCGTTCTCGTGGGCGGCGTTGGTGAGCACGGCGCTCACCGAGCGCGGGCTGCCCAGCAGCCACAGCAGCAGGTCGACGTGGTGGACGGCGTGGTTGAGGGTGCAGCCGCCGCCCTCCTGCTCCCAGGTGCCGCGCCACCACATGTCGTAGTAGCCCAGCCCGCGCCACCAGGCGGAGTCGACCTGGACGTGGCTGACGGGGCCCGCCAGGCCGGAGTCCAGGGCGCTCTTGAGGCGGACCACGTCGTCGCGGAAGCGGTTCTGCGCCACCGAGGAGAAGATCGCGCCGCCCTGCCGCTCGGCGCGCAGGATGGCGTCGCAGGCGGCCAGCGAGGGGGCCATCGGCTTCTCGCACAGGACGTTGACGCCCGCGGTGAGGAAGTCGACGCTGATCCGCTCGTGGGTGGCGGGCGGCGTGCAGACGCTGACGAGGTCGACCTCGACGCCGGCGAGCAGGTCCTCGTGGGAGGAGAACACCTGCGCCTGCTCCAGGCCGAGCTCGGCGCGCCGGGCCTGCGCCCGTTCGGGGAAGACGTCGCTGAGGGCGACGATCGTGCAGCGCTGCGGGAAGTCCAGGTAGGCGCGCAGGTGCGACTCGGAGATGCCCCCGGTCCCGACGACGGCGACCCGGATCACGCGCCCGCTCCCGTGCGGGGCGCGTACGCGGCGCGCGGGATGGTCGTGGTGAGGTCCACGGCGGTCTCCACGGCCTCCTCCAGCGCGAGCTGGCCGGAGGCCACCAGCGAGGCGAGGAAGGAGCTGTCCACGCGGCGCGACACGTCGTGGCGGGCGGGGATGGAGGCGAAGGCGCGGGTGTCGTCGACGAAGCCGGAGGTGTTGTAGAACCCGGCGGTCTCGGTGACGGCCTCGCGGAAGCGGCGCATGGCCAGCGGCGAGTCCAGGAACCACCACGGCGCCCCGAGGCGCACCGAGGGGTAGGCGCCGGCCAGCGGGGCCAGCTCGCGCGAGAACGTCGTCTCGTCGATGGTGAACAGCACGCAGCGGAACCCCGGGTCGGAGCCGAACTCCGACAGCAGCGGGCGCAGGCCGTGCACGAAGTCGACGGCGACGGGGATGTCGAAGCCCTTGTCGGGGCCGAAGCGCTCGTGGACCGCCGGGTCGTGGTTGCGCAGCACCCCGGGGTGGATCTGCATGACCAGGCCGTCGTCGCGGCTCATGCGGGCCATCTCGAAGAGCATGTGGGCCGCGAACGCGGCCGCGTCGGCTGCGCTCACCGCCCCCGCGCGGGCGGCGGCGTAGACGCGCTCGGCGTCGGCGCGCTCCAGCGGTGCCGTGTCGGCGCTGAGGTGGCCGTGGTCGGTGGCCCGCGCCCCCATCGCCACGAAGTGCTCCCGGCGCCGGCGCAGCGCGGCGAGGTAGCCGTCGTAGCTGCCGACGTCCTCGCCGGAGACCTCCGCCAGCTCCTCCACGTCCTGCTTCCAGCCGGGGCGGTCCAGGTGGACGAGGGCGTCGGGGCGGAAGGTCGGCACGACGGTGCCCGACCAGCCCGAGGCCGCGATGGCGGCGTGGTGCTCCAGCCGGCTGGCGGGGGCGTCGGTCGTGGCCAGCAGCTCCACGCCGAAGGCGTCGAAGAGGGCCCGGGGCCTGAACCCCGGGCTGGCGATGCGCTCGGCGAGCTGGTCGTAGATCTCGTCGGCGGTCTCGGGGGAGGGGTGCACGCGCACGCCGAAGACGTCGTGCAGCTCGTGCTCCAGCCAGTACCTGCTGGGGGTCCCGCGGAACAGGTGCCAGCCCGCGCAGAAGCGGCGCCAGACCTCCCGCCCGTCCTGCTCGACGGGGCCGCCGTCGGCGCGCGGCACGCCCAGGTCCTCGGGCCGGGTGCCCTGGGAGACGAGCATGCGCGTCACGTAGTGGTCGGGGACGACGAGCATCCGGGCGGGGTCCTCGAACGGCTCGTCGTCGGCGAGCACCTGCGCCTCGACGTGCCCGTGCATGCTGATGATCGGCAGGTGGCGCACCTGCGCGTAGATCTCCCGGGCCAGCGCGCGCACCCCCGGCTCGGCGGGCAGCAGGCGGTCGTCGTCGAGGGTGAGGGGGCGCACGGGGTCTCCGGTGGCTCGCGGGCGTGGTCGGTCGGGGAGTCGGTCGGGGAGTCGGTCGGGGAC
>NZ_JAAALL010000025.1 GCF_009906315.1 Kineococcus vitellinus
GGGGGGGACCATCACAGACCCGCCTTCCGCTCGCCCGTGGACGACCACGGGGTGATCAGCTTGGCCACCAGGCCGACGAGCAGGTACCCGAGGCCGGCGATCGCCCCGGACAGCAGCGCCAGGCCCCAGATCTGCGCGTAGCGCAGGTTCGTCTGGGCGGCGATGATCATGATGCCGAGGCCGGAGTCCACACCGCCGAAGTACTCCCCCAGCACCGCGCCGAGGAAGGCCGCGGGGGCGGCGAGCTTCAGGGCGGCGAAGACGTTGGGCAGCGCGGCGATCAGGCGCACCTTCACCAGTGCCGTCCAGCGCGAGCCGCCGTAGGCGCGCACGACGTCCAGCGCCGTGCGGTCGGCGGCGCGCAGCCCCAGCAGGCAGCCGACGACGGAGGTGAAGACGACGCTGATGGCCGCCAGGAAGATCGACGTCGTGCGCGAGCCGGGTTCGGAGACGATGAGCACGATCGGCCCGATCGCCGTCAGCGGGATGCAGTAGGAGATGACGGCGACCTGGTTGGCCGCCCCCTCCAGCGGCGGGACGAGCAGCACGAGGACGGCGATGGCGACGGCGAGCAGGTTGCCCCACAGCCAGCCCTGCGCGGCCGAGGACGTCGTGACGGACAGGTTGTCCCAGTACGTCGCGAAGCCGGTGTCGGCGAACTGCGCCAGGACAGCCCACGGGGTCGGCACGATGCCGTCGGCGCCGAAGAAGGCGGCGCTGACGACGCTCCAGAGCACCAGCACGAGCACGGCGCCGGCCAGCCCGCCCACCCAGGCGGGCAGGTCGCGGCGCGAGCGCGGGGCGCGGGCGGGCGTGACGCCGGTGACCTCGGCCTCGGTGCGGGTGGCGACGGTGACGTCCCCCATCAGTGCTCGTCCCCGCCGCTCGCGCCCTGGCCGGCCCGCCCGCCGCCGAAGAGGATCTCGGAGAGGCGGTCGTGGTAGGCGTGGAACTCCGGGGTGCGCATCATGTCGGGGGTGCGCGGACGGGGCAGGTCGATCTCCACGACCTCCACGACGCGGCCCGGGCGCGGGCTCATGACCGCGACGACGTCGGAGAGGAAGATGGCCTCGCTGATGCCGTGGGTGACCATGAGCGTGGTGGCCGGCTTCTGGGTCCAGATGCGCAGCAGCTCGACGTTCAGCCGCTGGCGGGTCATGTCGTCCAGCGCCCCGAACGGCTCGTCGAGCAGCATGACGCTCGGCTGCACCACCAGGCAGCGCGCGATGGACACGCGCTGGCGCATCCCGCCGGACAGCTGGGCGGGCTTCGCCTTCTCGAACCCGCGCAGGCCGACGAGGTCGATGAGCTCGTCGACCAGGCCGTCGTCGGCGCGCACGCCCGCGACCTCCAGCGGCAGCCGGATGTTGTGGGCGACGCTGCGCCAGGGCAGCAGCGCGGAGTCCTGGAAGGCGACGCCGAGCTCGTGGGCGCGCTGCAGCTCCCGGGTCGTCATGCCGTTGACCAGCGCCTGGCCGCCGGTGGGCGTCTCCAGCCCCGCCAGGATCCGCAGGATCGTCGACTTGCCGCAGCCGGAGGGGCCGAGCAGGGACAGGAAGGCGTTCTTGCGGGTGCCCAGGCTCGTCGCGTCGAGGGCGAGCACGCTCTTGCGCCCGAGGGTGAAGCGCTTGGTGAGCCCCTGGAGGTTGAAGCCGGTCGCCGCCTCGGGGCGGCCGAGCGGGTCCGTCGTCGCCGAGGCGGTTCCCGGTGCGGTGGACAGGGAGCTGGTGTCGTGCACCACGGGCGTGGGCCTTTCTCGAGGACGACGGGGAGGGGCGGCCGCGCGGCGTCAGCCGGTGATGAGGTCCGGGTTCTCCTCGTACACCTCGGCCAGCAGCGACAGGTCGAACAGCTGCTCGGCGGTGATGTCGGTGCCCATGACCGCCAGCGCCTGGATGTTCTCCTCGATCAGGGCGTCGGTCATGGTGAACAGGCCGTTGGCCCTGGTGTCGTCGGAGACGACGAGCAGGTTCTGCGCCTCGGCCTCCTTCGTCTGCTCCTCCAGGTCGAGGTCCTGGTCCTTGCCGTAGGTCTCCACGGCGAGCTTCGCACCGCCGGCGGGGTCGGCGACCGCGTCGTTCCAGCCCTGCACCTCGGCCTTGAGGAAGGCCTTGAGCATGTCGCGGGAGCCGTCGATCGTGGACTGCAGCACGGTGAAGGTCTCCGCGACGACCGGCAGGCCGTTGTCGGCGAAGCCCAGCGTGACGGGGGTCAGGCCGCGGCCGGCGAGCAGGACCGGCTCGTTGGTGAGGTAGGCCATGAAGGCGTCGACCTCGCCCGTCTCGACGACGGAGGGGTCGTACTGCACGGGGACGATGGTGAAGGTGGACGGGTCGACGCCGTTGGCGGTGCAGAAGCCGTCGAAGATCGTCTCGTTGCCGCCGGTCTGGATGCCGATGCGCTTGCCCGCCAGGTCGGCGAGGGTGCGCACGGGCACCTTCTGCTCGACGGACACCAGGCAGAACGGGTTCTTCTGGAAGGTGCTGCCGATGATCTTCAGCGGCGCCTCCTCGTTGACGATGGCCGGGGCGGTGAGGGTGGGCGCGGACAGCCCGACCTGGGCGCGGCGGGAGAGGACCATCGCCTCGGCCGCGGTGCCGGCGCTGCCGCCGGCGAGCAGGTTGACCTTCGAGAAGCCCGCGGCGCTGTAGTAGCCCTCGCTGTCGGCGAAGTACTCGCCGGCGAACTCGATGTTCTTGATCCACGACAGCTGGACGGAGATCTCCCCGAAGCCGTCGCCGCTGCCGCCGCCCGAGCTGCTGGCCGAGCTGGCGTCGTCGCCGCAGGCGCTCAGGCCGCTCGCGCCGGCCGCGGCCAGCAGGCCCAGCCCACCGGCCCGCAGGAGGCTGCGCCGGCTGCCGACCAGGGAGGGCAGGGCGGTACGGGGACGACGGGCCGGTTCGGTCATCTGCTGCTCCTGCGGGTGTGTGCCCGCCCGCACGGCGCGGGTCGGGGAGTGGAGGGAGGAGCGGACGCACCCGGGCGCCACGACGCTCCGGCGTCCTCCTGGCAGGTACTGAACCACCGGCGTCGCTCGGTCGTGTCACGTCGTCGTGAACGGCGTGTTACGCGGCCCCCGGTCGTGTTCCGGGCGCGTGAACGATCCGGCGCCGCGCGGTCGTTACACGCCGGAAACCCGCTCCCGGCCGGGCGTGTGGTCCCATCTGAACCACTCGGTTCAACGAAGGGAACGCCGCCCGTGCGCACCATGCACCTGGGAGTCTTCGAAGTGGCCTCGCCGCAGGTGGGTGGGACCCTCAGCTGGTCGCACCCGTGGAGCGACTCCGTCCACCACCGCGAGGTGGGGCACTGGATCGAGGTGGCCCGGCTGCTGGAGGACGCCGGCTTCGACTTCCTCTTCTTCGCCGACGGCTACGGCTACCCCTCCGTCGGCGGGGACCTGCCCGAGGCCGCCGCCCGCGGTGGCCTCAACTTCTCCGGCATCGACCCGATGCTGCTCATCCCCGCCCTCGCGCACGCGACCTCCCGGATCGGCTTCGTGGTCACCTCCTCCACGGGCATCGACCACCCGGTGGCGATGGCGCGCCGCTTCGCCACCCTGGACCACCTGACGGGCGGGCGGATCGGCTGGAACGTCGTCACCGGCGCCTCGCAGGACACCGTCGCGGCGCTGTTCGGCCACGAGCGGATGACCGCCCACGACACCCGCTACGAGATCGCCGAGGAGTTCGTCGACCTCTGCCTGAAGCTGTGGGAGGGCTGCTGGGAGGACGAGGCGCTCGTGGAGGACAAGGAGGCGGGCGTCTTCGCCGACCGCGACCGGCTGCACCGCGTCGAGCACGAGGGCCGGCACTTCCGCTCCTCGGGCTACTTCACGGTGGCCCCCTCCCGCCAGCGCACGCCCGTGCTCTTCCAGGCCGGCACCTCGGCGCGGGGCCGGGAGTTCGCCGCGGCGCACGCCGAGTGCGTCTTCCTGCAGGGCACGACCCTGCCGCACGCCGCGGGCAACGTCGCCGACATCCGCGCCCGCGCCGCCGCGCACGGGCGCGACCCGCGCTCGGTGCAGGTCCTCGTCGGCGCCACCGTCACCGTCGCCGCCACCCGCGAGGAGGCCCTGGCGCGGCGCGCGGAGTTCGAGGCGATGCAGACCGACGAGGTCGCCGCCGTCATCTACGCCGGCAACACCGGCATCGACCTGACCGCGCTGGACCCCGACCGCCCGCTCAGCCAGGTCCTGGAACCGGGCGCGGACGCGCGCATCGGGCAGATGGGCCAGAGCAACATCGACCGCTTCCGCCGCCCGGACGGGACGATGCCGCTGGTGCGCGAGGTGCTCGCCGAGCTGCGCGGGCGCGGCACCCGCGGTTTCACCGTCGTCGGCGACCCCGTCGAGGTGGCCGACCAGCTGGAGGAGATCGTCGACGTCACCGACGTCGACGGGTTCCTGCTGGAGGCGATCTTCTCCCCCGCCGACCACCGGCTGTTCTGCGAGCTGGTCGTCCCCGAGCTGCGCCGGCGCGGGCGGCTGCCGAGCGGGCCGGAGCGCCCCGCGGGCTCGGGGACGCTGCGCGAGCGCCTCGGGGCGCCGTCGGCGCGGCTGGCGCCCGACCACCCCGGCGCCCGCCACGCCGCGGCACTGCGCGGCGCGGTCGTGTGACGCTGGGAGACGTGACCTCGGCGGGCCCGCGGGTTCAGCGGGCCGCCGCGGCGCGGGCGCAGAACGCCGCGAGCGCCCGCGCCTGCACCGCGCCCACGCGCTGCACGTCGCCGGTGCTCAGCAGCGTCATCTGCAGGCCGCGCCACAGGGCCGTCAGCTCGGTGGCGCGGTCCTCGGCCTCCTCGGCGGGCAGCCCCTCGCGCACCAGCCGCGCCGCGGCCGGCCGGTGCCAGGCGGCGATGTCCCCCAGCAGGTCCGCGTACCCCGTGGCCCCCTGCGAGGCCTGGCCGAACACCTCGAAGAACAGCCGCAGGAACGGCAGGTGGGCGGGGTCGGCAATGGCGTCCCACACCCGCTGCAGGTCCTCGTGCAGGCCGCCCGTCCCCGACTCCAGCGCCGACCAGGCGTTCTCGAAACCGGGGAACACCTCGCGGGCCACGGTCTGCAGGGCCTCGCCGACCAGGCGCTCCTTGCTGCCGAAGTAGTACAGCAGCATGCGGTTGTTGGAACCCACCGCCCGCCCGAGCCCGCGCAGCGTCAGCGACGTGACACCCTGGGCCAGGACGTGCTCGGCCACCAGGCGCAGCAGCCGCTCGCGCTCCCCCGCGGGGGAGGCTGCCGCTGCGCGCTGGAGGGTCGTCACGACGGCAGGGTAACCGCCGTCACCCCACGAACCCCGTCGAGGAGGAACCCGTGCGCGATCTCGCCGCACTGCCGAAGGGCCACCTGCACATCCACCTGGAGGGCGCGATGCGCCCCGCGACGCTCGCTGAGTTCGCGACCGGGGCCGGTGAACCCGTCCCGCCGACGCGGGGCTTCACCTCCTTCCCGCAGTTCGTGGAGATGTACGACGGCGCCGTCGCGTTCATCCGCACCCGCGAGCAGCTGGCCCGGGTCGTGCGCGAGGTCGTCGAGGACGCCGCGCTCTCGGGGGCGGTGTGGATCGAGGCGCAGGCCAACCCGATATTCTACGTCCCGCGGTTCGGCACGCCCGAGGAGGTCCTCACGTTCGTCCTGGAGACCGGGCGGGCCGAGGCCGCCCGGCTGGGCATCGGCTTCGGGCTGATGGCCGTGGCCATCCGCAGCCTGCCCCCGGCCGAGGCGGAGTCGCTGGCGCACCTGGCCGCGGCCTTCGCCGACCGCGGCGTCGTCTCCTTCGGCCTGGCGGCCGACGAGGCGCTGTGGCCGCCGGCGCCCTTCGAGAGGGCCTTCGCCGTCGCCCGCGAGGCCGGGCTGGTGTCGGCGCCGCACGCCGGGGAGCTGCTCGGGCCCGACAGCGTGCGCGACGCCCTCGACAAGCTCGGCGCGCAGCGCGTGCAGCACGGCGTGCGCGCCGTCGAGGATCCCGAGCTGGTCGCCCGGCTGGCCGCGGAGGGGATCGTCCTGGACGTGTGCCCGACCTCCAACGTGGAGCTGTGGGTCGTGCCCGAGATCGGCCGCCACCCGCTGCCCGCGCTGCTGGAGGCCGGGGTGCGCTGCTCGATCAACGGCGACGACCCGCTGCTCTTCGGCCCCGGCCTGCTGGAGGAGTACGAGACCGCGCGCACCGCGCTCGGGCTGGCCGACGAGCAGCTGGCCGACGTCGCCCGCGCCTCCCTGGAGGGCTCGGCCGCCCCGGCCGCGTTCGTGGCCGAGCAGGTCGCGCGGGTGGACGACTGGCTGGCCGCTCCCGCCTGAGCCGCTCCCGCCCGGGCCACCCCCGCCGGAGCGGCCCGGGCGCGGCTCAGGCGTTGGCGACGAGGCCGAGCTCGGCGGGGGTCGCCAGGCCGGCGTGCTGCGGCAGCACGCGCACGGTGTAGCCGAACGGGCCGGTCTGGCGCAGCGCGAACTCGCCCTCGAAGCGGTGCCGGCCCTCGCCCAGCGGCTCGGCGTGGCGCAGCTGCACCGACCCGGAGGGGCGCAGCTCGTCGGACTCGCTGACGCGGCCGTGGACGACCTGGACCTGGACGTCGGAGGGCGAGAGCGCACCAAGGGTCACGAAGGCGCGGACGTGGACGACGTCGCCGATCTGCGCGGAGTCGCCCACCCCGGCGGACTCCACGTGGTCCACGTGCACGCCCGCCCAGGCACCGCGCACCTCGCCCTTCCAGCGGGCGAGGTCGCGGGCGCCGGCCGCGGAGGAGGCCAGCGCCGCGCGGCCCGCCCGGGCGGCGGGCACGTACAGCTGCTCGACGTAGTCGGTGACCATGCGGCTGGCGAGGACCTTCGGGCCCAGCGAGGCCAGGGTGTGGCGCACCATCTCCAGCCAGCGCGAGGGCAGGCCCCGCTCGTCGCGGTCGTAGAAGCGCGCGGCCACCGAGTTCTCGACGAGGTCGTAGAGCGCGGCCGCCTCCAGGTCGTCGCGGTGGTCGGGGTCCTCGACGCCGTCGGCGGTGGGGATGGCCCAGCCGTTGCCGCCGTCGAACCACTCGTCCCACCAGCCGTCCAGGATGGACAGGTTGAGCCCGCCGTTGAGGGCGGCCTTCATCCCCGACGTGCCGCAGGCCTCGAAGGGGCGCAGCGGGTTGTTCAGCCACACGTCGCAGCCCGGGTACAGCTGCAGCGCCATGGTGATGTCGTAGTTGGGCAGGAAGACGATGCGGTGGCGCACGGCCGGGTCGTCGGCGAAGCGGACCACCTCCTGGATGAGGCGCTTGCCCGTCTCGTCGGCCGGGTGCGACTTGCCGGCGATGACCAGCTGCACGGGGCGCTGGGGGTGCAGCAGCAGCGAGCGCAGCCGCTCGGGGTCGCGCAGCATGAGCGTCAGCCGCTTGTAGGTCGGCACCCGGCGCGCGAAGCCGATGGTGAGCACGTCGGGGTCGAGGACGTCCTTGGTCCACGACAGCTCCGCCTCCGAGGCGCCGCGCTGCAGCCAGGACAGCTTCAGCCGGCGGCGGGCGTCCTCGACCAGGCGCCCGCGCAGCAGCCGCCGGGTGCGCCAGATCTCCTCGTCGGGGACCTGGTCGACCTTCTCGAAGCCCTCCCCCTCGGCAGCCAGCTGCGGCCCGATGTACTGCTTGCCCATCTGGATCACCTCCGGCGCCACCCACGTGGGGGCGTGCACGCCGTTGGTGATCGAGGCGATCGGCACCTCCGGGGCGTCGAAGCCCGGCCACAGGCCGTCGAACATGCCGCGGCTGACCGCGCCGTGCAGCTGCGAGACGCCGTTGGCGCGCTGGGCCAGCCGCAGGCCCATGACGGCCATGTTGAAGACGCCGGGGTCGCCACCGGGGTAGTCCTCGGCGCCCAGGGCCAGGACGCGCTCGACGGGCACCCCCGGCAGCGGGTTGTCGGGGCCGAAGTACAGCTCGATCTGGTCGCGGCCGAAGCGGTCGATGCCGGCCGGGACCGGGGTGTGGGTGGTGAAGACGGTGGCGGCGCGGACGGCCTCCAGCGCCTCCTCGAAGGCCAGCCCGCGGCCGACGTGCTCGCGGATGCGCTCGACGCCGAGGAAACCCGCGTGCCCCTCGTTGGTGTGGTACACCTCCGGCTCGGGCGCCCCGCCGAGGCGGGACCACGTGCGCAGGGCGCGCACGCCGCCGATGCCGCACAGCAGCTCCTGCTGCAGCCGGTGCTCGCCGCCGCCGCCGTAGAGGCGGTCGGTCACCGAGCGCGCGGCGTCGTCGTTGTCCTCGACGTCGGAGTCCAGCAGCAGCAGCGGGACGCGGCCCACCTGCGCCTTCCACAGCTGCGCGACCAGGCGCCGGCCGCCGGGCAGGTCCACCGACACCTTCGCGGGCGTCCCGTCGTCCTCGCGCAGCAGCGACAGCGGCAGCCCGTCGGGGTCGAGGACGGGGTAGGTCTCCTGCTGCCAGCCGTCGCGCGAGAGGGACTGCTTGAAGTAGCCGGTCGCGTAGAACAACCCGACGCCGACGACGGGGACGGCGAGGTCGCTGGCCGACTTCAGGTGGTCCCCGGCCAGGATGCCCAGGCCGCCGGAGTACTGCGGCAGCGCGCCCGTGATCCCGAACTCCATCGAGAAGTAGGCGATCGAGGCGGGCGCGTCGGCGCCCAGGCGGGCGTACCAGCCGGGCCGCGACAAGTAGGCGCGCAGGTCCGCCGCGGCCGCCTCGACGCGGGCCACGAAGGCCGGGTCGGCGGCGAGGGCCTCCAGCTGCTCGGTGCGCAGCGCCCCCAGCAGCGCCCCCGGCTCGCGGTGGACGGCCGCCCACGCGGCCGGGTCCATCGACTCGAAGAGGTCGCGGGTGGGCTTGTGCCAGGACCAGCGCAGGTTGCTCGCCAGCTCGCCCAGCGGCGTCAGCGGAGCGGGGAGCACGGTGCGGACGGTGAAGCGCCTGATTGCTCTCACGGGCGCCGACACTAGACCCGCGGCCGCCCCCCGGCGAGGGGCTGCGCCCGCTCCGCGCGACTTCTCCCCCCACCCTCGGTAGGTTGCCGGTCGTGACGACCGAGCAGCAGACGACACGTGCGTCCAAGGCCCAGGCCGCGCCCGGTGGGGGCTCCCCGCGGGCGGCGGCCCGCCCGGGCACCGCCCCCCTCGTCGGCCGGATCCCGGTGCTCGGCGTGGAGCCGACCGTCGACGCCGGCCGCTGGCCGGCCACGGCCGTCCCGGGCGAGCTGGTGCCCGTGCGCGCGACGGTCTTCCGCGAGGGCCACGACGCGGTGGCGGCGACCGCGGTGCTGGTGCGCCCGGACGGCACCGACGGCCCCTCGGTGCGCATGACGCTGGTCAACAAGGGCACCGACGCCTACGCCGCGGTCCTGGTGCCCGACGCCGAGGGCGACTGGGGCCTGCGGGTCGAGGGCTGGTCGGACCCCTACGGCACGTGGGACCACGACGCCACCATCAAGGTCGAGGCGGGCGTCGACGTGGCGCTCATGCTCGAGGAGGGCGCGCGGCTGCTGGAGCGCGCCGCCGCCCAGCCGGGCCGGGCGGCCGCCGACGCCGAGGTCCTGGGGGCTGCGGCGAACAGCCTGCGCGACACCTCCCGCGGCGACCACGAGCGGCTGGACGCCGGGCGCACCCCGCAGGTTCGCGAGGTCCTGGACCGCCTCCCGCTGCGCGACCTCGTCAGCCCCTCGCAGACCTACCCGCTGCGCGTGGAGCGGCGGCTGGCCGCCTTCAGCGCCTGGTACGAGTTCTTCCCCCGCTCCGAGGGCGCCCGCTACGACGAGGAGGCCGGGCGCTGGGTCTCCGGCACCTTCCGCACCGCCGCCGAGCGCCTGCCCGCGATCGCCGACATGGGTTTCGACATCGCCTACCTGACGCCGGTGCACCCCATCGGGCGCATCAACCGCAAGGGACCCAACAACTCGCTGACCGCCGGCCCGGAGGACCCGGGCTCGCCGTACGCGATCGGCGCGGCCGAGGGCGGCCACGACGCGATCCACCCCGACCTGGGCACCTTCGAGGACTTCGACTTCTTCGTCGCCCGGGCCAGGGAGGCGGGCCTGGAGGTCGCGCTGGACCTGGCGCTGCAGTGCGCGCCGGACCACCCGTGGGTCGCCGAGCACCCCGAGTGGTTCACCACCCGCGCCGACGGCACCATCGCCTACGCGGAGAACCCGCCGAAGAAGTACCAGGACATCTACCCGCTGAACTTCGACAACGACCCGGCCGGCATCTACGCCGAGGTCAAGCGCGTCGTCGACGTCTGGATCTCCCACGGGGTGACGCTCTTCCGCGTCGACAACCCGCACACCAAGCCGGTGGAGTTCTGGGAGTGGCTCATCGCCGAGGTCGCCCGTGAGCACCCCGAGGTCGTCTGGCTGTCGGAGGCCTTCACCCGGCCGGCGATGATGCACACCCTGGCCAAGGTCGGCTTCCAGCAGTCGTACTCCTACTTCGCCTGGCGCAACGCCGCCTGGGAGGTCCGCGAGTACGTGGAGCAGCTGACGAGCGAGTCGGCGCACTACATGCGGCCCAGCTTCTGGCCCACCACGCACGACATCCTCACGCCCACCATGCAGTACGGCGGCCCGCCGGTCTTCAAGCTGCGCGCGGTGCTGGCGGCGCTGCTCAGCCCCTCCTGGGGCATCTACTCCGGCTACGAGCTCGTCGAGCACGCCGCCCGCCCCGGCGCGGAGGAGCAGCTGGACAACGAGAAGTACCAGTACCGCCCCCGCGACTGGGCCAGGGCGGAGGCCGAGGGCTGGAGCCTGGCGCCCTACCTCAAGCGCCTCAACGAGGTCCGCCGCGCGCACCCCGCGCTGCAGCAGCTGCGCGGCACGGTCTTCCACGCCAGCGACGACGAGAACGTGCTGTGCTTCTCCCGCCGGCGGGTGGACCCCGACGGCACCGAGGACCTCGTCCTCGTGGTCGTCAACCTCGACCCGCACGCCACCCGCGAGACGACGGTCCACCTGGACATGGCCGCGCTGGGCCGGCAGTGGTGGGACCGCTTCACCGTCACCGACGAGCTGACCGGGGCCACCTACGAGTGGGGGGAGCACGACTACGTGCGCCTGGACCCCTACACCCAGCCCGCCCACGTCTTCACCGTCCGGAGCTCCTGACGGTGGAGGGCGCCTTCCAGGGGTTGCAGTCGCGCACGGGCCTGCGCAACGACCCCCAGTGGTACAAGACCGCCGTCTTCTACGAGGCGCTCGTGCGCGCCTTCGCGGACTCCAACGGCTCCGGCACCGGCGACTTCAGCGGCCTGACGGCCAAGCTGGACTACCTGCAGTGGCTGGGCATCGACTGCATCTGGCTGCCGCCGTTCTTCGCCTCCCCGCTGCGCGACGGCGGCTACGACATCTCCGACTACAACGCCGTGCTGCCCGAGTTCGGGACGCTGCACGACTTCCAGGCCCTGGTCACCGAGGCCCACCAGCGCGGCATCCGGATCATCATCGACCTGGTGATGAACCACACCAGCGACCAGCACCCGTGGTTCCAGGCCAGCCGCACCGACCCGCAGGGCCCGTACGGGGACTTCTACGTCTGGAGCGACACCGACGCCAGGTACGCCGACGCGCGCATCATCTTCGTCGACACCGAGACGTCCAACTGGACGTTCGACCCGGTGCGCCGCCAGTACTTCTGGCACCGCTTCTTCTCCCACCAGCCGGACCTGAACTTCGACAACCCGGCCGTCGAGGAGGCGATGTTCGACACCGTCCGCTTCTGGATGGACATGGGCATCGACGGCTTCCGCCTCGACGCGGTCCCCTACCTCTACGAGGCGGAGGGGACCAACGGCGAGAACCTGCCGGCCACGCACGACTTCCTCAAGCGGCTGCGCCGGATGGTCGACGAGGAGTACCCCGGCCGCGTCCTGCTGGCCGAGGCCAACCAGTGGCCCTTCGACGTCGTGGAGTACTTCGGCACCGAGGAGGAGCCGGAGTGCCACATGTGCTTCCACTTCCCCGTCATGCCGCGGCTGTACTACGCGATGCGCGAGGGCCGGGCGACGCCGATCGTCGACATCCTCTCCGCCACGCCGGACATCCCGGTCTCCAGCGGCCAGTGGGGGACGTTCCTGCGCAACCACGACGAGCTGACCCTGGAGATGGTCACCACCGAGGAGCGCGCCGCCATGTACGGCTGGTACGCCCCGGACTCGCGCATGCGCGCCAACATCGGCATCCGCCGCCGGCTGGCGCCGCTGCTGGACAACTCCCGCCCGGAGATCGAGCTCATCCACGCGATGGTGCTCTCGCTGCCCGGCAGCCCGTGCCTGTACTACGGCGACGAGATCGGGATGGGCGACAACATCTGGCTCGACGACCGCGACGCGGTGCGCACGCCGATGCAGTGGACCCCGGACCGCAACGCCGGGTTCTCCGCCGCCGACCCCGGCAAGCTGTACCTGCCGACCGTCCAGTCGCTCGTCTACCACTACCAGTCGGTCAACGTGGAGGCGCAGCTGGCGACCGGCTCCTCGCTGCTGCACTGGGTGCGCAACGTCCTGGCGGTGCGCCGCCGGCACCCGGCCTTCGGCCTGGGCCGCTACGCGGCGCTGACCAGCCGGCACCCCGACGCCGAGGAGCCCGCCGCCGGGGGCGACGACGGCTACTGCAGCAACGAGGCCGTGCTGGCCTTCCTGCGCGTGCTCGAACCGACGACGGAACAGGAGGGTGAGACCGTGCTCTGCGTCAACAACCTGTCCGACCACGCCCAGTCCGCCGTGCTGCGCATGCCCGGCCGGGCCGGGTCGAGCGTGCGCGACGTCTTCGGCGGCGCCGCGTTCCCCGACGTGGACGACGAGGACGGGCTGACCGTCACCCTCGGCCCGCGCGGCTTCTTCTGGCTCAAGCTCGGAGGTGGCGCGTGAGCGCCCCGGTCCCCGCCGACGCGGCGGTCGACGAGGCGGTCGCCGAGCTGCTGGGCGCGTGGGCGCCGCGGCAGCGCTGGTTCGCCCACAAGGGCGTCGCCGCGCACGTGGTGCGCATCGAGCGCACCCCCCTCGACGAGGCCGGGGTGGCCCAGCTTGTCGCGCTCACCGTCCGCTCCGGCGGGGACGGGGAGGGCGCGCAGGGCGTGGACACCGTCTACTCCGTCCCGCTGACCGTGCGCCCCGCTCCCGACGAGGACCTGGCGCACGCGCTCGTCGGGCACCTGCCGGACCTGCCGGACGGGCCCGCCTGGGTCTACGACGGCCCGCACGACCCGACGTGGACGCGGGCGCTGCTGACCCTGGTCGCCGCCGAGGAGGGCGCCGGGTCGGCGACCTTCGGCGCCCACGGGACCAGCGCCGACGGCGGGCTGCCGATCCCGGCCGGGGCGCGCACGAAGGTCCTCGGCGGCGAGCAGTCCAACACCTCCATCGTCGTGCGCGCCGACGAGGGCGAGGTCCCCCTCATCGCCAAGGTGTTCCGCGTGCTGTCCGCCGGGGACAACCCCGACGTGGTCGTGCAGACGGCGCTGGCCGCGGCCGGCTGCGCCCGCGTGCCCCGCCCCGCCGGCTGGGTCGACGGGCAGTGGACGGCGCCGGACGGCTCCCGCGCCGCCGGGCACCTGGCCCACGTCACCGAGTTCCTGGCCGGTTCCGAGGACGCCTGGCGGGTGGCGACCGCCGCCGTCGGCGCCGGCCGCGACTTCACCACCGAGGCGCGCGAGCTGGGCCGCGCCACGGCCGAGGTGCACGCCCTGCTGGCCGCCGAGCTGGCGACCGAGCCGGCCACCCCGCAGCGGCTGGGGGCGCTGGCCGACGGCCTGGCCGAGCGGGTCGCCTGGGCGAGCGCCGCGGTGCCGCAGCTGGGCGGGGCCGCCGCGGCCGCCGCGGAGCGCGTGGAGGCGGTGCGCCACGTGCGGGACGCGCCGGCGCTGCAGCGCGTGCACGGGGACTACCACCTCGGGCAGGTGCTGCACTCCCCCGCGCGCGGCTGGGTGCTGCTGGACTTCGAGGGCGAGCCGCTGCGCCCGCTGGCCGAGCGCAGCAGGCCCGACCTGGCGCTGCGCGACGTGGCGGGGATGCTGCGCTCCTTCGACTACGCCGCCTCCTCGGTGCCCGCGCCGGACGCGGCGTCCGCCGCGTGGGGAGCGGCCTGCCGCGAGGCCTTCCTCGACGGCTACGCCGCCGCCGGCGGGGACGACCCGCGCGTGCCCGGCTCCGGGGCCGCCGTGCTGCTCGCGGCGCTGGAGCTGGACAAGGCCCTCTACGAGGTGGTCTACGAGGCGCGCAACCGCCCCGACTGGCTGCGCATCCCGCTGGGGGCCGTGCAGCGCCTCGTCGCCGCCGGCTGAGCCGCCCAGCACCGGTCCGACCCGCGTCGGGCCACGTCCGAGCCCAGCTGACCCGACCCGTCCTCCAGAGGCGAGGTCCGACCGATACCGGGAGACTCACCACCATGGACACAGCGAGCGGAGGGCCCACCCCTCGTCCCGTCGACGCCGACGACCTGGCGCGTGCCGCGGCGGGCGCGCACTGGTCGCCGCACTCCGTCCTGGGCGCCCACCCGCACGGCGACGCCGTCACCTACCGCGTGCTGAAGCCGTTCGCCTCCACCGTCGCGGTCGTGACCGAGGACGGCTCGCGCATCGGCCTGGTGCACGAGCACGAGGGCGTGTGGGTCGGCGTGCACCCCGGCGGCACCGTCGGCGACTACCGCGTCGAGGTGAGCTACGGCGACGGCGAGCCGCACCTGGTCGACGACCCGTACCGCTTCCTGCCGACGGTCGGCGAGGTGGACCTGCACCTCATCGGCGAGGGGCGCCACGAGGAGCTGTGGGAGGTCCTCGGCGCCCACGTGCGCCACTGGCAGGGCCCGATGGGCCCCGTCGAGGGCACCTCGTTCGCGGTGTGGGCGCCCAACGCCCGCGCCGTGCGCGTCGTCGGCGACCACAACCACTGGAACGGGCGCACCGAGGGCATGCGCTCGCTCGGCTCCTCGGGCGTGTGGGAGCTCTTCGTGCCCGGCGTCGTCGCGGGCTCGCGCTACAAGTACGAGATCCTCGGCGCCGACGGGCACTGGCGCCAGAAGGCCGACCCGCTGGCCCAGGCCACCGAGGTGCCCCCGGCGACCGCGTCGGTGGTCACCGAGTCCGGCTACGCGTGGGGCGATGGGGCGTGGATGGACGCGCGCGCCGCCTCCGACCCGCACGCGGGTCCCGTCTCCGTCTACGAGGTGCACCTCGGCTCCTGGAAGCAGGGCCTGGGCTACCGCGAGCTGGCGACCGAGCTCGTCGACTACGTCAAGGACGCCGGGTTCACCCACGTGGAGTTCCTGCCCGTCATGGAGCACCCCTTCGGCGGCTCCTGGGGCTACCAGGTCTCCGGCTACTTCGCGCCGACCTCGCGCTTCGGCTCCCCCGACGAGCTGCGCCACCTCGTCGACGCGCTGCACCAGGCCGGCATCGGCGTCATCATCGACTGGGTCCCGGGGCACTTCCCCAAGGACGAGTTCGCGCTCGGCAAGTTCGACGGGACCGCGCTCTACGAGCACCCGGACCCGCGCAAGGGCGAGCAGATGGACTGGGGCACGTACGTCTTCGACTTCGGCCGCAGCGAGGTGCGCAACTTCCTCGTCGCCTCGGGGCTGTACTGGCTGGAGGAGTTCCACGCCGACGGCCTGCGGGTGGACGCGGTGGCGTCGATGCTGTACCTGGACTACTCGCGCAAGGAGGGCGAGTGGATCCCCAACCAGTACGGCGGCCGGGAGAACCTGGAGGCGATCAGCTTCCTGCAGGAGGCCAACGCCACCGCCTACAAGCGCTACCCGGGGATCATGATGATCGCCGAGGAGTCCACCGCCTTCCCGGGCGTGACCGCCCCCACCAGCGGCGGCGGGCTCGGCTTCGGGCTGAAGTGGAACATGGGCTGGATGCACGACACCCTGCAGTACGTCTCGCAGGACCCGGTGCACCGCCAGTACCACCACGGCGAGCTGACCTTCAGCCTCGTCTACGCCTTCAGCGAGAACTTCTGCCTGCCGATCTCGCACGACGAGGTGGTGCACGGCAAGGGGTCGCTGCTGCGCAAGATGCCCGGCGACCGCTGGCAGCAGCTGGCCAACGTCCGCGCCTACCTGGGCTACATGTGGTCCCACCCCGGCAAGCAGCTGCTCTTCATGGGTTCCGAGATCGGCCAGGAGGCCGAGTGGTCGGAGGCGCGCTCGCTGGACTGGTGGCTGCTGGACACCCCCTGGCACAAGGGGCTGCACAACCTGGTGCGCACCATGAACGCGGCCTACCGCGAGCACCCGCAGCTGTGGTCGCAGGACTTCTCCCCCGCCGGCTTCGAGTGGATCGACGGCGGTGACAGCGCCCGCAACCTCGTCTCCTTCGTGCGCCGCGACACCGAGGGCAACCCGCTGGTGGCGATCTGCAACTTCTCCGGCAGCGCCTACGAGGACTTCCGCGTGGGGCTGCCGCAGGCCGGCCCGTGGAAGGAGCTGCTCAACACCGACGCCGAGGAGTTCGGCGGCTCCGGTGTCGTGAACACCGCCACGATCAGCGCCGACGACACCGCGTGGAACGGGCGGAAGTTCTCCGCCCAGCTGCGGGTGCCGCCGCTGGGCGTGACCTGGCTGGTCCCCGGCCGCTGAGCCGGCCCGGTCAGGAGCAGGCACCGCACGCCCTGCACGCACCGCGGCCCCGGCCGGAGCGCGAAGCTCCGGCCGGGGCCGCGGTGCGTGCGGGGCGGGGTCAGCCCTTCCCGCCGTGCCCGCCGCCGTGCCCACCGCGACGGCCGTCGTCGCGGCCGCCGTCCTGGTCGGCGACGAAGGAGGCCACCCACGCCAGCGGCGCGTTCCAGTTGACCGTGATCTCGTTGGTCGACCACGAGCCGATGTCGTCGACGTAGCAGAACTGCGCGGCGCACCCGTCCGGGAACAGCGGCGCCGTGATCGGGTCACCGCTGGTGGCGGTGGGCGAGTACGGGCCGCCGGCCACCGTGCCCGCGGGCGGGTTCGGCAGCGACGGGTCGAGCTGGTGCGCGTACATCCGCGAGTGCTGGTTCTGCGAGTACACGTCGCCGTAGCCGGTGACGTAGGAGTTGTTCAGCGCGTTGCGGCCGAAGAGGTAGTCCATGGTGCGGACCACCCCGTCGCGGTACTCGTCGCGGCCGCTGACGTCGAACGCGGTGCCCAGCAGCTGGGCGTTGTTGAGGATCGCGCTGTTGGAGCCCCACGCGTACTGGCCGTCCTCGGGGGCGTAGAGCTGCCCGAAGGGCTGGGCGGCCTGCTCGGCGAGACGGCGGTCGGCGGCCTCGAGCACCGAGCGCCGCACCGAGCGCAGCTCCGCCGCGTTCAGCCTGCTCGGGACGGTGGCCAGGTCCAGGCGGGCCAGCGCCCCGACGTGGCCCCAGTCGAAGCCGCCGGGGGTGAAGACGTCGGCGGTGTGGACGGGAGAGCCCAGGACGTCCTTGCGGAACCGCGCCTCACCGGTGGTCAGGTACAGCTCGGCGGCCGCCCAGTAGAACTCGTCCGACACCTCGGCGTCGTCGTAGGGACCGCTGCCCGGGTTGGGGTCCACGGCCGCGTCCGGCGCCGGGGCGTACAGGTCCGGGGTGGCCTTCGCCGCGGCGTACGCGGTGCGGGCCGCGGCCAGCAGCCGCTGCGAGAACGCCCTGTCGTACGGGGCGAACAGGCGCGCGCCCTGCGCGGCGGTCGCGGCGACGTTGAGGGTCGCCGCGGTGGAGGGGCGGTACAGCACGCGCGGCTGCGGATCGGTGGCCGGGTCCTGCGGCAGGCCGGTCCAGTCGGCGTCGGCGACCTTGTGGAAGACCATGCCGGCGTGCGGGTGGCCCGGCTGGACCTGCATCTTCAGGAACCACTCCAGCTCCCAGCGCGCCTCGTCGAGCAGGTCGGGCACGCCGTTGCCGGCCTCGGGGATGCGCAGGGTGCCGTCGGCCAGCGCCCGGCGGTCCGCGGTGGGCGCGTGCAGGCTGCGCTCGTGCTGCTGCAGCAGCTGGCCCACGGCGATGCCGCCGTTGACGACGTACTTGCCGTGGTCGCCCGCGTCGTACCAGCCGCCGGTGACGTCGGTGGTGTAGTCGCACGTCCAGGGCTCGTCGCCCTGGGCCACGAGGAGCTGCTGCGAGTCGTCGTCGAGGCTCTGGCACGGCACCGCGGTGTCGCCCTGGTTGGGGGCGACGCCGACGTGGCCGGCGGCGCGGCCGTAGCCGGGCGCGAGCTCGTCGGAGATCGGGGTGCCGCTGCGGTTGGTGTAGAAGAACGTCATGGCGTCGTCGCGCAGGCGCTCGTAGGCGGCCTCGCCGATGTCGAAAGGGTGGCTGCTCTCGCCGTCGGCCACCAGCACGTAGCCGGTGCCGCCCTTCGCGTAGCGGCCGAAGTCGATCGTGTGCACGTTCAGCCCGGCGCTGGGGTCGACCCCGCGCGGGGTGGTCCTGCCCTGCGCGACGACCTTTCCGGCCGCGCTCTGCAGCCGCCAGGGCAGCGGGCTCGTGGCGTCGGTGACCAGCGTGGCGCCCTTGGGGCCCTCGGGCAGGTACGCCTCCTGGTTCACCCGCACGCGCGGGCCGGTCTCGGGCACGTACGGCGGGCGCTCGGCGCCGCCCTCGAGGACGACGTCGTCCACGCACAGGGTGTAGCCGACGGCGTTGACGACGTCCTGCTGGAAGGCGAGCTGCGCCTTCGGGTAGTCGCGGTCCGCGGTGAAGAAGTACTCGTAGGTGCCGAAGGCCGACGCGAAGGCGGGCTTGTCGGCGGGCAGGAACTGCTGGTAGTCGACGTCCGCGCCGCCCTGGACGACCACGCGCACCGGGCCCTCGGTGGCCGGGGTGCTGCGGGCGCGGAAGCTCAGCCGGTACGTCTCGCCCGCGGTGAGCGGCACCTCCTGCTGGATCGCGGCGCTGTAGGCGCCGCTGCCGGCGGGCACGGTGGTGCAGCCGGCGCCGTCCTGGACGGAGGCGGCGGGGTAGATCGTCCAGCCGGTGGTGCCGCCGTCGAAGGTGCCGTTGACGACCTGGTCGGCGGCCTGCGCCGCCGTCGGGGCGAGCAGCAGGCCGGCGGGGACGAGCAGTGCGGTGGCCGCGGTGATCGCGCGAGTGCGGCGCTTCCGCCGGGAGTGCGAAGGCACGGGGTTCCCTCCTCATTGAGAGCGCTCTCAGAGCGCGTGGGGGAAGCCTCACCCGCCAGTCGCCGTCTGTCAATGCCGACGCACAACCCGTGCCCAGGGCGCCCGGTCGCGGCGGGGGGACCGCCGCTGCGACCGGGTGCCCCGCGAGGCTCAGGCGAGGCCGTTGGCGGTCAGGAACTCCTTGGCCACCGACGCGCTGTCCTGCTTGTCGACCTGCACCTTCGCCAGCGCCTGGGTGAGGTTCTCGGTCGTCAGCTTCGCCGAGAACGCGTCGAGCGCGTCGCTGATCGCCTGGTCGTTCTTGGAGGAGCGGATGAGCGGCAGGATGTTCTGCGCGAGGAAGAGGTTCTTCGGGTCCTGCAGGACCACGAGGTCGTTGGTCTCGATGGCCGAGTCGGTGGAGAAGACGTTGCCGACCTGGATCGTGCCGTCGGTCAGCGCCCCGATGGTCAGCGGCCCGCCGGCGTCCAGGGGGCGGAACTCCTTGAAGGTGACGCCGTACTGCTCCTCGAGCCCGATGAGGCCCTGGTAGCGCTCCTGGAACTCCGGGCCCGCACCGCAGACCAGCTCACCGGCCACGGGGGCGAGGTCCTCGATGCTCGTCAGCGAGTACTTCGCCTGGGTGGCGGCGGTGACCGTGAGGGTGTCCTTGTCCTCGGCGGCCGACTGCTGCAGCGTCTCGGTGCCCTCGGGCAGGACGTCCTGGAGCGCGTCGTACACCTGCTCGGGGGTGGAGACGCCCTCCGGGGCGCCGCCGTCGACGAGCGCGGACAGCAGGGCCCCGTTGTACTCAGGCAGCAGGTCGATGGAGCCGTCCTGCAGCGCCTTGAGGTACACCTCGCGGGCCCCGATGTTGAACTTGCGCTGGACCTCCACGCCCTCGCCCTCCAGCACCTGGGCGTACATCTCGGCGATGAGCTCGCTCTCGGGGAAGTTGGCCGAGCCGATGACGACGGTCGAGGCCTCGGCGGCCCCGCCGCTGTCCGCGGTCTCCTGGGCCAGCGGGTCCTCGCCGCCGCCGCAGGCGGCCGCGGTCAGGGTGGCGCCACCGGCGAGGGCGAGACCGAGCATGCTCCTGCGGTTCATCATCGTGCCTTCCAGACGGTTCTTCACGGACGGTCCTGCGGGTGGTGCGGGTGGTGCGGTCGGTGCGCTGGTGCGGCTCGTGCGGGTCACAGGACCCCCGCGTCGAGGGGCGACTCTGCCACGGGGCGCGCCGGGCGCGAGCGCCCCAGGCCGCGCCCGCTGATGCCCGGGGAGACGACGCGGCGCTGCACCAGGCCCAGCAGGAGGTCCAGCGCGATCGCCAGGGCGGCCACGACGACCGCGCCGGCGACGACGCGGCCGTAGTCGTTGAGCGCGAGGCCGTCCACGAGCAGGCGCCCGAGCCCGGACAGGCCCGTGTAGGCGGCGACGGTGGCGGTGGAGACGACCTGCAGCACACCGGCGCGCAGCCCGCCGAAGACGACCGGCAGGGCCATCGGCAGC
This sequence comes from Kineococcus vitellinus, assembly GCF_009906315.1. GTDB lineage: Bacteria > Actinomycetota > Actinomycetes > Actinomycetales > Kineococcaceae > Kineococcus > Kineococcus vitellinus. The sequence goes on from NZ_JAAALL010000025.1 coordinate 20,529, forward strand.
TCCACGCGCAGCAGCACCTGCAGCCCGCTCATGCCCATCCCCCGCGCGGCGTCGACCGCGTTCGGGTCCACCGAGCGCAGCCCGGCGTAGGTGGAGGTGAGGATCGGCGGCACGACGAGGACGACGAGCGCGATGAGGACGGGCAGGAACCCGATGCTCATGAGGGTCACGAGCAGGCTGAGCAGCCCCAGCGTGGGCAGCGAGCGGCCGGCGTTGCCGGCGTTGATGGCCAGGAACGCGCCCCGGCCGGTGTGCCCGATGAGCATGCCGAGCGGCAGGGCGATGAGGGCGCCGACCAGCACGGACAGGGCCGTGTAGCCGAGGTGGGCCAGCAGCAGGTGCGGGATGCTGCCGGCGACCGACCAGTCCCAGTGCGAGGGGTCGAGCAGGTACGGGGTGTCGTCCACGGCTCAGGACCTCCTCTCGGCCAGGCGCGTCCACGGGGTCGTGGCGCGCTGCAGCGCGACGATCAGCAGGTCGGCGACCGCCGCCAGCAGCACCGAGAGCACGATCCCCACGACGATGGGCGCGGGGTAGGCCAGCTGCAGCCCGCGGGTGAACAGCGCCCCCAGGCCGCCGACGCCCAGCAGCGCTCCCACGCTCACCAGGGAGATGTTCGAGACCGCCGCCACCCGCAGGCCCGCCAGCACGACGGGCAGCGCCAGCGGCAGCTCGACGCCCACCAGGCGCCGGGTGCGGGTGTAGCCCATCGCCGTGGCCGCCTCGGTCAGCGCCGGGTCCACCGCGCGCAGGCCGTCGGAGACCGTCCGCGCCATCAGCGCCACCGTGTAGATCGCCAGCGCCACGACGATGTTCACCGGCGACAGGATCCGCGTGCCCAGCACGTAGGGCAGCGTCACGAAGACCGCCAGCGAGGGGATCGAGTACACGACCCCGGAGACGTTGAGCAGCGGCTGGTAGAGCCAGCGGAAGCGGACCCCGAGGTAGCCCAGCGGCAGGGCGACCACCGCGCCGATGAGCAGCGGCACCACCGCCAGCACCACGTGCTGGCCGAGCGCGTCGAGGACGGCGGCGTGGTTGCCGCGCAGGTAGTCCAGCACCGAGTTCACGCCAGCGGCCCCCCGGAGGCGGCGGCCGGTGCCCGGCGCTGCTCGAGCACCTCGACGACGTCGCGGTGGTGGACCAGGCCGGTGGCGCGGCCGGTGGCGTCGACGTGGACGGCGACGCCCACCGGCGAGGTGAGGGTGAGGTCCAGCACCGTGCGCAGCGAGTCGCCGGGGCCGAACGTGCCCGGCGGCCCGGCGTCGGCCCCGGCCGGCACCCCGACGCCCTCCCAGCCGAGCGGGCGGCCCGCCGCGTCCAGCACCAGGACGGGGGCGCCGGCCTCGTCGAGGGGGCGCAGCCGCAGCCCGTCGACGCCCTCGAACGACAGCCCGCGGTAGCCGCGGTCGCGGCCGACGAAGTCGCGCACGAAGGCGTCCGCGGGCCGCGTCAGCAGCTCGCGGGGGGTGCCGACCTGGGCCAGGTGCCCGCCCTGGCGGAAGACCGCGATGCGGTCGCCGAGGACGACGGCCTCGTCGATGTCGTGGGTGACCATGACGATCGTCTTGCCCAGCTCGGCCTGCAGCCGCAGGAACTCCTGCTGCAGCTGCCCGCGCACGACGGGGTCGACGGCGCTGAACGGCTCGTCCATGAGCAGCACCGGCGGGTCGGCGGCCAGCGCGCGGGCGACGCCGACGCGCTGCTGCTGGCCGCCGGACAGCTGCGCGGGGTAGCGGTCGGCGAAGGCCGCGGGCAGCCCGACGCGCTCCAGCAGCTCGACGGCGGCCGCCCGCTGGCGGCGCCGGCCCAGCAGCCTCGGCACGGTGAGGACGTTGTCGACGACCGTGCGGTGCGGGAAGAGGCCGGCGTGCTGGATGACGTAGCCGATGCCCCGGCGCAGCGCGGCCGCGTCCTGCCCGCGCACGTCGCGCCCGTCCAGGAGCACCCGGCCGCCGGTGGGCTCCACCATCCGGTTGACCATCCGCAGCGAGGTCGTCTTGCCGCAGCCGGAGGGCCCGACGAAGACGGTGGTCAGCCCCGTCGGCACCTCCAGGTCCAGGTGCTCCACGGCGACGGTGCCGTCGGGGAACTGCTTGCGGACGGCCTCGAAGGTGATCACAGCGGCGGCTCCGTGGTTGGACCGCGACGCACCGGGGCGCCGTCTGGCAGGCGGGTGGACAGCTCGGGCGGAGGGGCGGGGTTCGTGGGCGAGCCACTGTACGTGGCCCGTCCGACAGCACGGCGGAGCACCCCGGCGTCCGTGCGGGCCGGGCCACGAGTGCAGCACCCGCGCGCGCGGTCCGCACCCGGAGGAGCGCTCAGCCGCCCCAGCCGGCGGCCAGCAGCTCGCCCAGGCGGTCCAGGTCGCGGCCGTAGGGGCGGTCCAGCACGTCCTCGCCGAGCACCCCGGCCACGGCCTCCAGCGCCGCGGTCGCCGCCGGGGCCAGCCCCGCCAGCCCGCCGCGCAGCAGCCGCGCCCGGTGCACCGCCAGCAGCTCCACCGCCAGCACCTCGCGCAGGCCCGCGACGGCCTCGCCCGCGCACTCGGCGGCCTCCAGCGCGAAGCTCTGCACGTCCTCCTGCCCCAGCGAGGTCTCCACGGCACCGCTCAGCGCCGGCAGCGCGAAGCGGCGCAGCCGGTGCACGACCCCGACGGCGCGCTTGTGCACGGCCACCAGCCCCGCGTGCACGCCCGGCTGCGGCGACAGCTGCGGCGGCAGCCCGCTCTGGCGGGGGTCCAGCATCCGGTGGGTGCGCGCGGCGCTGGTGTCGGCCAGGTGCACCAGCGCGGCGACGAGGCCGTCCAGCCCCGCCGCCAGCTCGGTGCCGGCGAACCCGGCGGTGCCGGTGAAGGCGCCCTCCAGCAGGGCCGGGGAGTCGCTCACCCCCTCCAGGGCGCGGTCCACGGCCTCGAGCAGCGCGTCCAGGCGGCGCTGCGCCAGCGCCAGGGCGGGGGCGCCCACGCGCAGCGACACCGGCGCCTGCAGGCCGTGCACGTCCCCGGCCGGGCGGTACCAGCGCAGCCGCGCGGCCACCGCGGCGAGGACGTCGTCACCGCGCGCGGCCGCCGGGTGCAGCGGGTCGTGGCTGGCGCGCAGCACCTCCGCGCTCGCCGCCAGCACCAGCGCGCCCTGGCGCAGCAGCAGGCGGGTGTCGGCGGCGCGCAGCAGCGCCAGCGCCGTCGCGACGGGGACGCCCTCCAGCAGGGCCACGCCCTCCTTGGCGCCGGGCGCGAACGGCGGCAGCCAGCCGCCCTCCAGGGTGTCGGCGCCGGTGCGCTCGCCGCCGAGCACGACCGCCCCCAGGTGCGCCAGCGGCACGATCTCCCCCGCCGCGCCGTTGCCGCGCGCCGGGACCCGCGGGTGCACCCCGGCCGCCAGCAGCGCGGCCAGGCGCTCGCACAGCTGCGGCGAGACGCCCGCCTCCGGGTGCAGCAGGGTGCGCAGCCGGACCGCGAGGACGGCGCGCACCTCGCGCCGCGACAGCCACGGGGCCGAGCCCACGGCGCGGCCGACGACGAGGTGCGCCTGGTGGCGGGCGCGGGCCTGCTCGTCGAGGGCGATGCCCGCCATCGCCCCCATGCCGGTGGTGACCCCGTAGACGGGGCCCGCGGAGGTCAGCGCGGCCAGCGCGGCCGCCCGCGAGCGCTCGAGACCGGCCAGCAGGTGCTCGCCGAGCTCGACGCCCTCCCCCGCGGCGACCGCCTCCAGCGCCGCGCGGTCCAGGTCGCCCGGCGCGTCCACCAGCACGTGCCGCCCCCTCCCCGGCCGCCGCGCCTCAGCCGCGGCCGGGCAGCGGCGAGCGCATCGCCGACAGCGCCGGCGCGTGCAGCGGCGCGGTCCGCCAGGCGCCGCGGAACTCCCCGCTGCGCTCGTCCAGGCGCAGGTGCAGCCGGTGCGGGGTCTCGGCGAAGACGACGTCGAGGCGCGAGGGGCTGCCGGAGACGGCCACCGGGCCGGTGCCCGCCCAGCTGCCGCGCCCCACGGCCAGGCGCAGCTCCTCGCCGGAGTCGACGAGCACGACCTCCCCGCCCTCCACGCGCAGCGCGCTCAGCGAGGCCGGCTCGCTGCCCAGGGCCGGGCGGAAGGCCCCCTGCGGCAGCTCCCCGCCCGCGTCGGGGACGGGCGGCAGCTGCGCGGCGGCCAGCCGCTCGCGCAGCGCCTGCTCGCGCTGCGCGGCGTCCGCGGGCAGCCGCGGGTCCGACAGCGCGGGCAGCAGGTGCTTCCAGACGGCCTCCAGCAGGGCCTGGGTGTCGGTGCTCTGCGAGGTGATCGCGACGACGGCGTCCTGCTCGGGCAGCACGAGGGCGAACTGCCCGTACGCGCCGTCGGCGCGGTAGCCGTGCCGCGAGCGCCAGAACTGGAACCCGTAGCCCAGCTGCCAGTCCGCGCTCGGGTGGGCGGAGGTGTCCACGTGGGAGCTGCCGGCCTCGCGCACCCACCGCTCGTCCAGCAGCCGCTCGCCCGCCCACGCCCCGCCGGCCAGGTGCAGCTGGCCCAGCGCGGCGACGTCCTCGGTCGTGGCGTGCAGGCCGGAGAAGCCGATCTCGCGGCCGGCGTCGTCGCGGATCCAGCCGACCTCACCGACGCCCAGCGGGTCCAGCAGCCGCGGGCGCAGGTACTCCACGAGGCCCTGCCCCGAGACGCGCTGCACGATCGCGGCGAGGGCGTAGGTGCACGGCTGGTTGTAGGTGAACAGGCTGCCGGGCTCGGCCTCCGGCGGCAGGCGCAGGAAGCCGCGCACGACGTCGCCGGAGGGGTCCTGCTGCGCCCGCTGGAGCGTCTCCTCGCGGTGCCCGCTGGCCATCGCGGCGACGTGGCGCACGAGGGTGCGCCGCGAGCGCTCGTCGCGCACGTCCGCGTCCAGCTCGGGGAAGTACGACAGCACCGGCGCGTCGAGGTCGACGAGCCCCTCGGCGACCGCGAGGCCCAGGGCGGTGGCGGTGAAGCTCTTGCTCACCGAGTACAGCAGGTGCGGGCGCTCGGGCCCGTACGGCTCCCACCAGCCCTCGGCGACGACGGCGCCGTGCCGCAGCACCTGCAGGCCGTGCAGCTCCACCCCGGGCAGGGCCTCGACGGCGTCGAGGAAGGCGTCGACGCCGCGCGCGTCCACCCCCTGCTCGGACGGGCTCGTGCGCGGCAGCCGGGTGCGCGGGCGGACCTCGGACGTGGCTCCTGTGCTCACGGCGCCGACTCTACGGCCGGGCCCGGCAAACCCGTTGCGGCGCCCGCGCGCGCCGGCGCAGCATCGAGGGGTCCTGGTGTCGAGGCGAGGAGCGCGCGCGGTGCTGATCTGACGTGCCCCGGTCCCCCGGCCCCCGCGCGCCGCGCGGGGGCCACCGGCCCACGTCCCCAGGAGC
>NZ_JAAALL010000260.1 GCF_009906315.1 Kineococcus vitellinus
GCCCCGCCGCCCGTCCCGCGGCGGGCGGCGGGGCGGGCCTGCCCGGGCAGCTGTGGCGGCGGCTGCGGCCCCTGCTGCCGCTGCCGGTGGCGCTGCAGGCCTCCGTCGTCGCCGAGCGCGTCGTCGCCTCGCTGATGGGCGAGGAGGTCGTCGCCGCCGTGGACTACGCGCGGTTCGTCGCCACCACGGGCGTCAACCTGCTGGCCGTGCCGCTCGGGCTGGCCGGTCTGGCGGTGCTGTCGACGCTGGCGGTGGACGCGGCCCGCGAGCGCCTGGTGCAGCTGCTGCCGCCGCTGCTGCTGCTCGTGGCCGCGCTGTCGGTGGTGCTCACCGCCGAGGCGGAGGCCGTCGTGGAGGTCCTCTACGCGCGCGGCGCCTTCGACGACCGCGCCGTGGCCACCTCGGCGAGCGTGCTCGCCGGGCTGGGCGCCGGCTTCTGGGCGCAGTCGGTGTCGTACGTGCTCGTCAAGGCGCTCAGCGCGCAGGACCGCAACCGGGCCGCGGCGACCTCGCTGCTCGCCGGGCTGGTCGTGGCCCTCGCGGTCAACGTCCTCCTGCACGCCGCGCTGGGCCCCGTGGTGCTGGGGCTGGCCGCGTCGGCGGGCGCGCTCGTCAGCTGCGCCGTCGCGGCGGGCCGGCTCGGCGTCGGCGGCGTGCTCGTGCGCTGGGGCGCGGCGTGCCTGCCGGTGGCGGCGCTGTCCTGGCTGGCGGCGGCCTGCGCGCCGGGCTCGGGCTGGGCGGGCCTGGCGGCCGGCGCGTGCTGCGCGCTGGGGGTGTGGGTGCTCGCCGTGCTGGTGCTGCCGCCGTGGCGGCGCGTCGCCGCCGCCGCCCTGCGCGGCTGACCGCCCAGGGGCGCGACAGGTCTCGGCCCCGGCTCAGCCCGGCAGCAGCCCGGCGGCCAGCGCGCGCAGCTCCTCGCCCCGGCTCTCCCAGTCGTGGCCGGCGGCCAGCCGGGCCGCGCGGGCGGGCAGCAGCGGGTCGTCGTCGGCGAGGACGTCCAGGACCCGGCGCACGAAGGCGTCCGGGTCGCCCGCCACGTGCACCGCGCCGGGGGCGGGGCGCACGGCGGGCAGCGCGGTGCTGACGACGGCCAGCCCGGCGGCCAGGTACTCGTGCACCTTCAGCGGGCTGATCCCGGCGGTCAGCGGGGACAGCCGGTAGGGCACGAGGCCGACGCGGGCGGCGGCCAGCTCGGCGGCCAGCGCGGGCGGCTGCAGGGGTGCCACGACCTCGGCGCCGGCGGCCAGCAGGGCCCGCCAGGCGGGGTCGGCGGCCGTGCCGTCGGCGAGCGGGCCGATCAGCCGCAGCCTGCCGCGGCCGCGCAGCGCGGTGGCCAGCTCCACCAGCAGCGGCAGGTCGAGCTTGTGCGCGGCCAGGGTGCCCGCGACGACGACCACCGGCTCGCGCGGTGCGGTGCGCGCGCGCGCGGCGTCCGCGAAGAGCGCCACGTCCGCCACGTTCGGCAGGCAGCGGGTGCTGGTGAAGCCGCGCTCGCGCAGGTGCTCCTCGACGGCGGGGCTGCTCGCGAGCGCGAGGCCGGTGCGCGCCGCGAGGCAGCGCTCGGCCGCCAGCAGCCGGCCGCGGTGGACCCCGGGGTTCTCGTGCAGCAGGTCCACGAGGTGGTACGCGGTGGCGTCCGCCACCGCCTCCAGCCCGTAGGTGAAGGGCGTGTACGTCCACAGCAGGCGGGGCCCGGGGTGCTCGACCCAGCCGCGCAGCTGCCGGGTCAGCGCCCAGCCGTTGACCGCCCGGGTGGAGGGGGCGTGGTGCGGCAGCAGCCGGGGGGTGAGGACCCGCACCCCGGCGGGCACCGGGCGGCGGCCGCGGGCCGCGGGCTCGCGGCGCAGCCGGCGCAGGACGCGGCGGGCGTCGCCGGGGCGCAGCCGCCGGGTGCCGGTGCCCTCGGCGAAGAGGACGGGCCAGCGCCGGGCCAGCGCCGCGGCGGCGGAGTGCTGGTTGGTGGCGATGACGGCGTCCCAGTCGGCGGTGCCGAGCACCAGCACCAGCGGCGCGCTCAGCGGCCCGCGGCCGCGAGGACCTGGCCGACGGTGCGCAGCAGGATCTTCACGTCGAGCCACAGCGTCCAGTTCTCCACGTAGTGGTTGTCGAAGCGGGCCCGGTCGCTGATGGAGGTGTCCCCGCGCAGCCCGTTGACCTGGGCCCAGCCGGTGATGCCGGAGGGCACCCGGTGCCGCCAGGGGTAGTCGGCGTGCTCGGCGCTGAAGCGCTCGACGAAGAAGGGGCGCTCGGGGCGGGGGCCGACGAGCGACATGTCGCCGCGCAGCACGTTCCACAGCTGGGGCAGCTCGTCGACGGAGGTGCGCCGCAGCCAGCGCCCCACCGGGCCGACGCGCTCGTCGGTGGCGACGCTCCAGCGGGTGGCGGACTCGTGCTCGTCCGCGCGCAGCGTGCGCAGCTTCAGCAGCTCGAAGCGGCGGCCGTCGAGCCCGACGCGCTCCTGGCGGAAGAGCGCGCCGGGGCCCACCTCGCGGCGCACCGCCAGCGCGGCCAGCACCAGCGCGGGAGCGGCCACGAGCAGCCCCAGCGCGGAGGCGGTGACGTCGAGGACCCGCTTGAGCGGCCAGGTGGGCGCGCGGAAGGCGGGGCGGCGCAGCTTGACGAGCGGCACGCCGCGCACGGTGTGCACGAGGCGGTGGGTGCTGGTGACCTGCCAGAAGCGCGGGACGGTGAGGATCTCCACGTCCAGGCCCTGCGAGCCGCGCAGCACGTCGACGACGAGGTTCTCGGGGGCGCTGGAGAAGGCGATGACGACGACGGAGGCCTGGTGCTCGCGCACGAGGGCGGGCAGCTCGGCGACCCCGCCGAGCACGGGCAGCGTGCGCTCGTCCGGCGCGAGGCGCGGGTCGTCGTCGACGAAGCCCACGGGCAGCAGGCCGTGCTCGCCGCTGCCGAGGATGTCGACGAGCTGCTGGCCCAGCCCGCCGCAGCCGACGACGAGGGTGCGGTGGGCGACGCGGCCGGTGAGCCGGCTGCGCCGGCGCGCCGCGTAGAGCGCCGTGCGGGCCAGCACGACGAGGGCGGTCTGCATGAGGACGGCGTCCAGCGCCGAGGGTCCGCCGCGCCCGATGCCGGTGGCGGTCTGGACGAGGGAGGAGACGCCGACGGCGGCGACGGCGGCGCCGAGGACCTGGGGCAGGTCGTCGAGGACGCTGAGGTCCAGGCGCGGCCGGTACAGGCCCACGCAGGCGTGCACGAGGAGCACGGAGACGGCGAAGACGCCGACGGCGGGGTCGCGGCGGCCGAGCAGGAGGACGACGAGGAGGACGCAGGTGCTGTCGGCGAGCAGCATCAGCAGCGCCAGCTGGTTGCGCCGGCGCGGCGGCCGGGGGGTCGCCGGGGTGCCCGCGCGCACCGGGGGGCGCGCGGGAGCGCTCGACCCGCTCGTCATGGTCACGTTCATCCGTCGTCGTCCCGGCGTGTCGACTTGAGCTCCGGGGCGTTCAAGTGCTCGCCCCGGCGGCCGATGGTTCGCCGTGGACCTGGTCGACTACCTGCGCGCCCTGCGCAAGCACTGGGTCCTCGTGCTGCTCGCCGTCCTGCTGGGTGCCGGGGGCGGCGCCGCCTCCTTCGCCGCGAGCGCGCCGGTCTACCGCGCGGACTGCCTGCTGTTCGTGTCCATGTACGACACCGGCAACGCCGCCATGCTCATGCAGGGCAGCATGTTCACCCAGCAGCGCGTGCAGTCCTACACGGGCGTGCTCACCAGCCCCAAGGTGCTGCAGCCGGTCATCGACGAGCTCGACCTGGACACCACGCCGCGGGCGCTGGCCGAGCACGTGAACTCCCAGGCCCCCGTGGGCACGGTGCTCATCGAGGTGACCGTCGACGAGTCCTCGCCGCAGCTGGCCGCCGACATCGCCGACGCGGTCGCCGAGCACTTCGGGCGGGCGGTCAGCGAGCTGGAGCAGGCCACCCCGGACACGATGAGCCCCGTGCGGGTCAGCGTGCTGCGCCCCGCGGAGGTGCGCGAGGAGCCCATCGCCCCCGACCTGGCGCGCGAGCTGGCCCTGGGCCTGCTGTGCGGGGTCGTGCTCGGCACCGGGCTCGCGGTCCTGCGCGAGGTGCTCGACACGAGCGTCAAGACGCTGTCGGCGATCACCGACCTGGGCGCCCCGGCCCTGGGCGCGGTGCCCGCGGGCACCCCCGGCCACCGCCCCGACCTCGTCGTCGAGGGCTCGCGCACCCCGCAGTCGGAGGCGCTGCGCCAGATCCGCACCGACCTGCAGTTCGCCGACGTCGACCGCCCGCCGCAGCTGGTCGTGGTCACCTCCGCGCTGCCCGGCGAGGGCAAGAGCACCACGGCCGTGAACCTGGCGCTGACGGCCGCGACGGCCGGGGTGCGGACGATCCTCGTGGAGGGCGACCTGCGGCTGCCCCGGGTCGCGGAGTACCTGGGCGTGGAGGACAGCGCCGGGCTGACGACGGTGCTGGCCGGCCGCGCCGACCTCGACGACGTGCTGCAGCCCTACGGCGACACGATGCTCTCGGTGCTGGCCAGCGGGCCGGTGCCGCTCAACCCGGCGGCGCTGCTGGGCTCGCGGCACATGGGCGAGCTGCTGACCCGGCTGCGCGAGCGCGCGGAGCTGGTGGTCATCGACAGCCCGCCGCTGCTGCCGGTGGCCGACGCCGCCGTGCTGGCCCGGCAGGCCGACGGCGCGGTGGTCGTCGTGCGCCACGGCCGCACGCGGCGCGAGCACCTGGCGCGCGGCCTGGAGCGGTTGCGGGCCGTGGACGCCCGCGTCCTGGGCGGCGTCCTGACGATGGTGCCGCCGCGCCGCTCGGACGTCACCTACGCCTACGAGTACGGCTACGGCTACCAGCCGGTGGCCTCCACCGACGACGAGCCGGTGCCGCTGGAGCGCTGAGGGGCCGGCAGGCAGTCGACGACGACCCGCAGCGCCTCGTCGAGGCGGCGCGCCACGCGCAGCTGCTCCTCCACCGGCTCCCCGTGCACGTCCACCAGGTCGTCGGCGGCCGGGTCGTCCGGAGCAGTCGGCCCGCGCCAGGCGGGGGCGGCGTCGACGAGCGCGCGCAGCCCCGCCGCCAGCGGCGCGCCGGCCGGCAGCCGCCGCCCCTCGCGCAGGCGGCGGGCGATGCGCGCGAGCTCGAGGGCCGTGAAGGTCCGCCGCTGGGCGACGGGCACGGCGCGGATGACGTGCGAGCGGTGCTCGCGGGTCATCGTCACGACGAGGTCGGCGGCGCGCACCTGCTCCTCCTCCAGCTGGCGGGCGACCTGGGCGGGCGCGGCGGGGCGGCGCAGCCGCCGCAGCAGCTCGGCGACGTCGGGGTCGGTGCCCGCGCCGGTCGGCACCCGGGTGCCGGAGCTGGTGACGCGCACGGTGGCGGCGCTCTCCCCGAACCGCTCGATGAGGTGGTGGCGCAGCAGCGCGGCCGCCAGCGGGGAGCGGCTGACGTTGGCCGTGCAGACGAGGAGGACCTCGAAGCGGGTCCTCACGGCGCCATCCTCAGCACCTGGCGGCGTTCGCGCAGCGCGGCGAGCAGCGCTGCCGTCTCCACCTGCGCGGCGCCGTCGAGGACGGACTGCTTCGCGGCCAGCGCCGCCGCGGCCGCGACCTGCTCGTGGCTGAGGCCGCTGGCGGTGGAGGCCACCCGCGGCCACTCCACGCCGCCGAGGTCGAAGCCGCGCAGCCGGCGCAGGACGACCTCCTGCACGACGCCCGTGCTGGGCAGCGGGTAGTCCAGGACCGCGTCGAAGCGGCGCAGCACGGGGCGCTCCAGCAGCTCGGGCCGGTTCGTGGTCACCACGACGACGCCCCGGGAGGGGTCCTGGTCGAGCAGGGCGGTGAAGCGCCGCAGCACGTCGCGCAGCCGGCCGCCGTCGCGCTCGCCGCCCCCGGGGTCCAGCAGGGCGTCGAGGTCGTCGAAGAGGCAGACCGCGCGCGACTGGGCGAGCAGGTCGAAGACGAGCGTCAGCGCGCCGGCGGCCTCCTCGGCGGGCAGGTCGGCGACGGCGTCCAGGCGCACGGTGAAGACCGCCAGCCCCAGCTCGGCCGCGACGACCCGCGCGGTCATCGACTTGCCGGTGCCGGGCGGGCCGGTGAGCAGCAGGGTGCGCAGCGGCTCGAAGCCGCGGGCCCGCAGCGCGTCGGCGTGCCGCTGCTCGGTGAGCACGCGGTGCAGGCGGGCCATGACGTCGCTGCTGAGGGCGAGGTCGGCCAGCTGCTCCTCGGGGCGGGAGACGGTGAGGACGCGGCCGAGCGCGCCGCGCGGCTGCACCACGGGGGCGGGGGCGGGCGGCGGCTCGGGCGGCGCGGAGCGGGTGCTCGCGCGGCGCTCCTCGCGCGGCGGGCGCTCGCCGAG
>NZ_JAAALL010000261.1 GCF_009906315.1 Kineococcus vitellinus
GTCGTGAGGGGACCCTCGCGGTGAGGGTAGGCTCACCACAGTGCGGCCCGCCGGCGCACGCCCCCCACCCCTGAGAGGCCCGTCGTGAGAACCCTCCGCCGCGCAACCGTGATCACCGCGCCGCTGGCACTGGCCGTGGCGCTCGGTCTGGCCGGCTGCTCCTCGGACGAGGAGGACGCCGCGGCCGCCGCGGCCGAGCCGACCACCCGCACGGTCTCCACGAACCAGGGCGAGGTCGAGGTCCCGGCGCAGCCGGTCCGCGTCGCGGCGCTCGACAACACCTCCTTCGCGACCCTCAAGGCGATGGGCGTCGAGCCGGTCGCGGTCCCCGAGGAGCTGCTGCCGGCGACCGGGTTCGAGGACTGGGAGGCCGACGAGGCGATCGCGGACGTGGGCACCCACCGCGACCCCGACTTCGAGGCGCTCAACGCGGCCGAGCCCGACCTGATCGTCGGCGGGTACCGCTTCGCCGACCACTACGACGAGCTGACGCGGATCGCGCCGACCATCGACGTCGCGCCCTCCGCGGACTCCGAGGGCGGGTTCGTCCAGGCCCTGGAGACCCAGACCCGCACCCTGGGCGAGGTGCTGGGCGCCACCGACGTCGCGCAGGAGCTCGTCGACGCGCTGCGGGCCGCCGAGCAGGAGGCCGCCGACGCCACCGGCACCGAGACGGTGTTCCTGGCCAGCCTCACCGGCGGGCACGTCGACAACGGCACCAGCCGCCTCGCCCCGCTGCTGGAGCCGCTGGAGCTGCGCAACGTGCTGCCCACCCAGGACGAGGCCACGGCCGTGCACAACGACTCCGGCCTGGCGCCGGAGACGATCGCGCAGCTGAACCCGGACTGGATGATCCTCATGGACCGCGACGCGGCGGTCGGCACCGAGGGCGCCCCGGCGGCGCAGCAGGTCGTCGCCGGCCAGCAGGCGTGGGCGCAGACGACCTTCGTCACGCAGGACCAGGTCGTCTACCTGCCCAGCGACTTCTACGTCACCGAGGGCATCCAGACCTACACGGCGGTGTACGAGCAGATCGCGGACGCCTTCAGCGCGGCATGAGGTCCGCGCCGGCCACCACCGGCAGGGGCGCGGCGAGCACGATCGCCGCGCTCGTGCTCGTGCTCGTCCTCGTCGCGGCCTCGCTGGCCGTCGGCGGCTACGACATCTCGCTGTCGGACCTGTGGACCGCCGGGTCGGCGCGGGAGATGTTCTTCATCTCCCGCGTCCCCCGCACGGTGGCGCTCGTGCTGGCCGCCGCCGCCATGGGCGTCTCCGGCACCGTCATGCAGATGATCACCCGGAACCGGTTCGTCGAGCCGACCACGACCGGGTCGGCGCAGTGGTCGGCCCTGGGGATCCTGCTCGTGCTGCTCGTGTGGCCGCAGGCGCCCGTCCTGGTGAAGATGACCGTCGCCAGCGCGTTCGCCTTCGCCGGGACCCTGGTGTTCCTCGGGGTGCTGCGGCGGGTGGCGCTGCGCTCCTCGGTCGTCGTGCCGCTGGTCGGCATGATGCTCGGCTCCCTCGTCGGTGCGGTGACGCTGCTGCTGGCCACCCGCGCCGAGCTGCAGCAGTCCCTGGCCGCCTGGCGCTCCGGCGGTTTCAACAGCGTCACCGCCGGCCACTACGAACCGCTCTACGCCGCCGGTGCGGTGGTCCTGCTGGTGTTCTGCTGCGCGCAGTGGTTCACCGTCGCAGGGCTCGGCCCCGACGTGGCCCGCAACCTGGGCCTGGACCACGACCGGGTCGTCCTGCTCGGCAGCGCGGCCGTCGCGCTGGCCACCGGGGTCACCGGTGTCGTGGTGGGCTTCCTGCCGTTCGTGGGCCTCGTCGTCCCCAACGTCGTCAGCGTGCTGCGCGGCGACGACGTCCGCGCGAACCTGCCGGTCGTCGTGCTCGTCAGCGCCGCGCTCGTCATCGGCTGCGACCTGATCGGCCGCACCGTCGTCTTCCCGCTGGAGATCCCCGTGTCGGTCGTCCTCGGTGCCGTCGGTGCCCTCGGGTTCGTGGGCCTGGTCCTGGTGCGCCGGAGGTCGTTGCGTGGCTGACACCCTGCTGCGGCCCCGGCGCCCGCGGGCCCTGCGACCCCTGCGGTGGCGCGCGCCGTCCCCGCGAGCGCGGACCGCCGTCGTCGGCGTCCTGCTCGCCGTCGTCGTGCTCGCCTACCTGTTCGCCTTCGTGCGCGGCAGCTTCGAGTACGCGCTGCACCGCCGGCTGACGATGCTGGGGGCGATGCTGGTCGCCGGTTTCGCGCAGTCGGTGGCGACCGTGCTGTTCCAGTCGGTCACCCGCAACCGGGTGCTGACGCCGTCCATCATGGGACTGGACTCGGTCTACGTCCTCGTGCAGACCGCGCTGGTGGTCGTGTGGGGCGGCCGCGTCCTGACGGCCACCGACGGGCTGGCGAAGGTCGTGGTGCAGACCCTCGTGATGGTCGCGTTCGCCACCGTGCTGTTCCGGTGGCTGTTCACCGCGCGCTGGGGGAACCTCAACGTCCTGCTCCTGGTCGGGGTCACCCTCGGGATGGCCTTCGACAGCCTGGCGACGTTCTTGCAGCGGGTCCTGTCGCCCACGGACTACGACCTGCTCTCGCTGCGGCTGTTCGCCCGGATGAACTCCGTCGACGCGGCCTCGCTGCCGCTCGCGCTCGGCGTGTGCGTGCTGGCGGGGTGGTTCGTGGCCCGGCGGGTGCACCGGCTGGACGTCCTGCAGCTGGGCCGCGACGTCGCCACCAACCTCGGCCTGGACCACCGCCGCGAGCTGACGACCGTGCTCGTCGTCGTCAGCGTCCTCATCGCCCTGTCGACGGCCCTGGTCGGGCCCATGACGTTCTTCGGGTTCATCGCGGCCACGGTGGCGCGGCAGCTGGTCGGCAGCGAGCGGCACGTCCACCTGCTGCCGATGGCGTTCCTGTTCGGGACGCTGCTGCTGGTGGGGTTGCAGTTCGTGCTGGAGCACGTCTTCGCCGCCTCCGGCATGCTGACGGTCGTCCTCGACGTCGTCGGCGGCGGGCTGTTCCTCGTCCTGCTCCTGCGGAAGGGAAGACTGTGATCACCGTCGACGGCGTGAGCACGAGCTACGGCGGCACGACCGTGCTGGGGCCGGTGTCCCTGCGGTTCCCCGACCACGGCATCACCTCGCTCATCGGCAGCAACGGCGCGGGCAAGTCCACGCTGCTGACCACCGTCGGCCGGTTGCTGGTGCCCGACACCGGCTCGGTCGTCCTCGACGGCCCGGACGGCCCGCTGGACGTGCACGCGACCCGCTCGCGCGACGTCGCCACCGCCCTGGCGGTGCTGCGCCAGGAGAACCACTTCGACCTGCGGTTGACGGTCCGCGAGCTGGTCTCGTTCGGGCGCTTCCCGCACTCGCGGGGCCGTCCGGGCGCCGAGGACGAGCGCCTGGTCGACCAGGCGCTGGACCTGCTGGACCTGCTGGACCTGCAGCAGCGGCCCATCGACCAGCTCTCCGGCGGCCAGCGCCAGCGCGCCCACGTCGCGATGGTCCTCGCCCAGGACACCCGCTACGTGCTGCTCGACGAACCGCTGAACAACCTCGACATGAAGCACGCCGTGCGGATGATGCGCCGGCTGCGGCGCGCGGCCGACGACCTCGGCAAGTCCGTCGTCATGGTCGTGCACGACGTGAACTTCGCCGCCCGCTGGTCCGACCACCTCATCGCGCTGCGCGACGGCGAGGTCGTGGCCCAGGGGACACCGCGCGAGATGATGCGCCCCCGGGTTCTGGAGGCGGTGTTCGACACCCCCGTGGACGTGCACGAGATCGACGGCCGTCCCGTCGCCGTCTACTTCGGCTGAGGCGCGCCGACGGGTAGCCTGCGCGCGTCCGGCGACCCGGTCGGGCAGGACAGCGAGGAGGGCTCCGGTGCCCGACGAGCACGGCTACCTGCTGGTGCACCACGTGGAGGCCCCCGACGGCCACGGCGAGCAGGTCTTCTTCTCCCTCAGCGACGGCGACGACGCCCGCCGGTGGACGCGCCGCAACCGCGGGGAGCCCGTCCTCATCTGGTCCTCCGGCACCACCGGGGTCCGCGACCCCCACGTCGTCGCCGGCGCGGGGGAGTTCTTCGTCGTCGCCACCGACCTGCGCATCTACGGCGGGGACGGCCGCGGCTGGGACGAGTGGACGCGCACCGGCAGCCGCGACGTCGTCGTCTGGCGCTCGGAGGACCTCGTGCACTGGTCGCAGCCCTGGGCGCTGGAGATCGCACCGCCGACGGCCGGGATGGCCTGGGCGCCCGAGGCCGTCTTCGACGAGGCGAGCGGCGAGTTCCTCGTCCACTGGTCCTCGACGCTGTACGACCCGCAGGACACCGACCACCGCGGTCCCAGCCACAGCCGCGTCCTGGCCGCCCGCACCCGCGACTTCCGCTCCGCCGGGCCGGCCGAGGTGGTCATCGACCGGGGCTTCTCGGTCATCGACACGACGACCTTCCGCGACGGCGACCTCGCCGTCCGCGTCTCCAAGGACGACTCGCGCCGGCCGGACGCGCTCAAGCTGTTCCAGGAGACCGACGCCGGCTCCGGCTGGGAGCTGGTGGCCACCCGCATCGCCGACGAGCTGTACGCCGACGTCGAGGCGCCGATCGTCTTCCGCGACCGCCGCCGCGGCGTCTGGTACCTGCTCGTCGACCAGTTCGAGGTGCGCCCGCAGGGTTACACGGCGCTGGTGAGCGACGACCCGGCGAGCGGGCGGTGGACACCGCTGCCGCCCGGGGGGTTCAGCATCCCGCCGAACACCAAGCACGGCGGGGTGCTGCCGCTGGTCGGGGACCAGTGGCAGCGGCTCGCCGAGGCCTTCCCGGCCTGAGGCGGACGCACCAGCGGCCGGCCCCCCGGCGCCTGGACGGCGCTGCGGGACCGGCCGCTGGCGAGCGGACCTCAGTGCTTGTCGCCGGTGATGGCGTCCTTGACCTTGGTGACGACGTTCTCGGCCTGCTGCACCGCGCCGCCGACGGCGTTGCCCGGCTTGCCCGGGCCCTGGCTGCCGTCGTAGGTGACGTACTGCAGCGGGTCGGGGGCGGGCAGGATGCCCTGGTCGTCGGTGAGCGGGCGCAGCGGCTCGGTGCGGAACGGCTGGCCGTCGACGACGCTGTTGCCGGTGGCCCACAGGCCCTCACCGGCGCGGCTGCCCTCGTTGGTGTAGAAGACGTGCGCGGCCTCCGCGTCCTCCCAGTCGCCGTTCGAGCGCTCGATCTCGGACTCCGCGAAGCCCTCCTCGACGAGCATCTGGATGCCGTACATCCACTGCTGCTGGTGGTAGGTGTCGCGGGCCAGGTTGAAGGCCAGCATCTCCTTCACGCCGCGGTCGTCGGTCATGTTGGCGATGCGGCTGGTCATCAGCCGGCTCTGCCCCTCGGCGGCCGCGTTGGAGCGGAAGTCGGTGAGCAGGTTCCCGCTGGCGATGATGTACCCGGCGTTCCACGGGTTGCCCTGCGAGTCGGTGGGGCGGGCGCCACCGCCCGAGACGATCGCGTGCTGCGGGTTCTGCCCGCCGAGGACGGCGGCGAGGACGGGGTTGGCGGCCGCGGCCTTCTCGGTCGTCTCACCGGGGGCGCCCTCGAGCAGGCGGGCCAGCATCACCGTCAGCATCTCGACGTGGCTGATCTCCTCGGTCCCGATGTCGAGGATCATGTCCTTGTACTTGCCGGGGACGCGGCAGTTCCAGCCCTGGAACAGGTACTGCATCATCACGGTCATCTCGCCGAACTGCCCGCCCAGGATCTCCTGGAACTTCGCGGCGAACAGCGCGTCGGGCTTCTCGGGCTTTGCGGTGAACTGCAGTTCGCGGGTGTGGCGGTACACGGAGTGCCCCTCTCAGCGTCTGCGGATGGTCGTACTCGCCACCTACCCGTCGTGCGCGGGCGCAAACGCCGCCCGCCCCGCCGCTCAGCGCGGCGGGCCGACCACCCGGGCCAGGACCCGGCCCTCGTGCACCCGGGTCTGCACGGTGGGCTGCGGCGAGCTCGCGGGCCCGTCCAGGACGGCCCCGTCGGTGAAGCGGAAGGTGCTGGCGCACCACGGGCAGGTGATCGCGGTCTGCTCCCCGCTGCCGCGCACCGCGCCCTCGTGCAGCGGGCCGCCGTCGTTGGTGCAGGTGGCGGTCAGCGCCGGCACCTGCGAGCCGCGGCGCAGCAGGCACACCGGTGCCTCGCCGACGCGGCGCTGCACGGGCGTGCCCTCCGGCAGCTCCGCCAGCGCGCCGACGTCGGTGGACCCCTGCCCCTCACCGGCCAGGTGGTGCAGGTGCTCGGCGTGGTTGGGGCCCGCGGCCCAGCGGTAGGCCAGGTGCCCGCCCAGCGCCCCCGCCGCCCCGGCC
>NZ_JAAALL010000262.1 GCF_009906315.1 Kineococcus vitellinus
CTGCGGCGGCGGTGCACCGGCCGCGGCGGCGAGCGCGCCGGCGGTCCCGGCGGACGCGCAGGCGGGGCAGTTCCTCGGGATGCCGGGGATGCTGGCGCCCGCGCCGCTGCCGGACCGCCAGGGCCGCCAGGACGTGCGCTGGCTGATGATGTCCAACGTCTGCAAGCACTGCACGCACGCCGCCTGCCTGGACGTGTGCCCCACCGGGGCGCTCTTCCGCACCGAGTTCGGCACCGTCGTCGTGCAGCAGGACGTCTGCAACGGCTGCGGCTACTGCGTCTCCGCCTGCCCCTACGGCGTCATCGACAAGCGCGAGGGCGACGGCCGGGCCTGGAAGTGCACGCTGTGCTACGACCGCCTCGGCGAGGACCAGACGCCCGCGTGCGCCAAGGCGTGCCCGACGGAGTCGATCCAGTTCGGCGACCTCGACGAGCTGCGCGAGCGCGCCGAGCGGCGCCGCCGGCAGCTGCACGAGGTCGGCGTCACCGAGGCCCGCCTGTACGGGGACGACCCCGACGACGGGGTCGGCGGGGACGGGGCGTTCTTCCTGCTCCTCGACGAGCCGGAGGTCTACGGCCTGCCGCCGGACCCGGTGGTCACCACCCGCGACCTGCCCTCCATGTACCGGCACATGGCGGCCGCGGCCGGGTTCATGGTGCTCGGCGCGCTCGCCGCGGCGGTGGGCAGGCGATGAGCGGGCAGGAACCGCCCCAGCTGAAGGGTTTCCGCCAGGAGGACCCCCGGCCCTCCCAGCGCACCCCGCACCAGCCCGGACAGCCCGGCTCCGAGCACGCCGACGGCACCGACCCGATCGGCGGGCAGGCGGCCCGGATGTGGGGCGCCGGGATGGGCAAGCGCGAGAAGGGCCGCGGGCGCAAGGGCGACGTGAACGCCGTCGTCCCGGACGCGGAGTTCCGCTCCTACTACGGCCGCGCCGTGCTCAAGCCGCCCGTGTGGACGCACGACATCGCGTACTACCTCTTCACCGGCGGCCTGGCCGCCGGCACCTCGATGCTCGCGGCCGTCGCCGACGCCGAGGGGCACGTCGCCGCCCGCCGCGGGCTGCGCCTGACCTCGCTGGGCGCTGTCGGTGCCAGCGCGTACTTCCTGATCATCGACCTCGGGCGGCCCGAGCGGTTCTACAACATGCTCCGCATCGCCAAGCCCACCTCGCCCATGTCGGTCGGCACGTGGATCCTGTCCGCGTTCGGGCCGCTGTGCGGGGCCGCCGCCGTCGCCGAGGTCGGCCCGCTGCTGCCCCGCCACGGCCTGCTCGGCCTGGCCCGCCGCCTCGCCGGGCCGCTGGGCTCGGCGGCCGGGGCGGGCGCCGCGCTGACGGCGCCGCTGCTGGCCACCTACACCGCCGTCCTGTTCGCCGACACCGCCGTCCCCAGCTGGCACGAGCCCTACCGCGAGCTGCCGTTCGTCTTCGGCGGCAGCGCGCTGGCCGCGGGCGCCGGCGCGGGGCTGGTGCTGGCCCCGGTGCGGCAGAACGCGGCCGCCTCGCGCGCCGCGCTCATCGGCGCGAGCGTCGAGCTGGTCGCGGCGCACCGCATGGAGTCCGGCCACGGCCTCGTCAGCGAGCCCTTCCACCTCGGGCGCCCGGGGAGGTTCCTCAAGACCGCCCGCGCGCTGACGGCCGCGGGGGCGCTCGGGGCCGTCCTCGGCCGCCGCTCGCGCGTCGTGTCCGCGCTGTCCGGGGCCGCCCTGCTCACCGGCTCGTTCCTGACCCGGATGGCGGTCTTCGAGGCCGGGGTCGCCTCGACGAAGGACCCCAAGTACGTGGTCGTCCCGCAGCGCCAGCGCCTCGCCGACCGCGAGGCGCTGGCCCGCGAGGACCACCACGCCGAGGACGAGCGGGCCCGCGGGGCCCGCGCCTGAGAGCACCGGTGGAACGACCCGCCGCGCGGACGACCGGCACCGCGGCCGCCCGCTGACCACACCCGCAGGGAGGCACCACCGTGGCGTACAAGACGCCGGACCAGATCGCCGTCGCCGCCGCCGCGGCCGGTGAGAAGAAGGCGCACCTGCCGATCCCCAAGATGCTCGTCGGCGGGTTCCTCGCCGGCGCCTACATCGCCTTCGCCGGTCTGCTGGCCGTCGACGTGACCGCCGGGCTCGACCCCGCCCTGTGGGGCGGGGTGACCACGCTGCTGACCGGCGCCGTCTTCAGCATGGGGCTCGTGCTCGTCATCGTCGCCGGCTCCGAGCTGCTCACCGGCAACATGGCCCTGGTCCCGATGGCGGTGCTGCACAAGCGGATCACCATCGGCCGCCTCGGGCTGAACTGGACCGTCATCCTCCTCGCCAACCTGCTCGGCGCGCTGTTCGTGGCCTACGTCCTCGCCATCCAGGCCGGGGTCGTCGGCACGGCCGGCTCCCCGGAGGGCTCCACGGCCGCCGCCACCTACGAGCGGCTGTCGGCCATCGCCACGGGCAAGGCCGTCACCGAGTCCAACGGCACGATCTTCCTGCGCGCCATCGGCTGCAACTGGCTGGTCTGCCTGGGCGTGTGGATGGCCCTGGCGGCCGAGGACATCGCCGGCAAGGTCCTGGCCATCTTCTTCCCCATCACCGCCTTCGTGGCGCTGGGCTTCGACCACATCGTGGCCAACATGTTCTTCCTGCCCGCCGCGCACTGGGCCGGCACCCCGGGCTTCGGCTGGGGCGACATCCTGCGCAACTGGCTGTTCGCGGGGATGGGCAACGTCGTCGGCGGCAGCGTCTTCGTCGGCCTGGCCTACTGGTTCCTCTACCTGCGCGGCGCCCCGGCCACCCCGGCCACGACGGCCGGCACCTCCGACGGCAGCGGCACCTCCGGCGCCCCGCGCCAAGAGCAGCGCAAGGGCTGACCGCCGGGGCCGGGCGGTGCTGCGGAGGGTGCTGCGGGAGGTGCCTCAGCCGCGCACGAGCAGGGTCGTGCCCGGCCGCGCGGGCACGAACTCCCCGACCACCGGGTAGCCGGGCACCTCGCCGGCCACGAGCAGCCCGCCGGAGGTCTGCGCGTCGGCCAGCAGGACCAGCTCGTCCTCGTCCACCCCGCCGGCCTCCAGGCCCGGGCGCACCCACTCCAGGTTGCGGCGGCTGCCGCCGGGCACGTACCCGTCGGCCAGCGAGGCCCGCGCCCCCTCCACGTACGGCACGGCGGCCGCGTCGACGACCGCGGTGACACCGCTGGCGCGGGCGACCTCGTGCAGGTGCCCCAGCAGGCCGAAGCCGGTCACGTCGGTGGCGCAGCGGGCACCGGCGGCCAGCGCCGCGGCCGAGGCGTCGGCGTTGAGGGTCGTCATGAGCGCGACCGCCTCCTCGAACACCTCCCCGGTCTGCTTGTGCCGGTTGTTGAGCACCCCCAGCCCCAGCGGCTTGGTGAGGGTGATGGGCACACCCGCGACGGCGGCGTCGCCGCGCAGCAGCCGCTGCGGGTCGCCGGTGCCGGTGACGGCCATCCCGTACTTGGGCTCCGGGTCGTCGATGCTGTGCCCGCCGCCCAGGTGGCAGCCCGCGGCGGCGGCGGCGTCCGCCCCGCCGCGCAGCACCTCGCGCGCCAGCTCGCGCGGCAGCACCTCGCGCGGCCAGCCGAGCAGGTTCACCGCCACCAGCGGGCGCCCGCCCATGGCGTACACGTCGGAGAGGGCGTTCGTGGCCGCGATCCGGCCGAAGGTGTACGCGTCGTCGACGACGGGGGTGAAGAAGTCGGCGGTCGCGATGACGGCCGTGCCGCCCTCGATCGTCACCACCGCCGCGTCGTCGCCGACACCCACGACCAGGTCGCCGCCGGCGGGCGGGGCGAGCCCGGCCACCATCTCCTCCAGCTCGCCGGGCGGGATCTTGCACGCGCAGCCGCCGCCGTGGGCGTACTGGGTCAGCCGAACGCGCTGGGCACTGCTGCGAGCCGTCACGGGCGCCACGGTAGGTCACGGCCGCCGCGGTGTGGCAGGGTGGCCCCGCGCGCTGCCGGGGAGGCGTACGGGTGCCTGGTGGCCCCCGCGGTCTTCAACACCGACGTGACCGAGCACCTCGGTCAGGTGGGTTCGATTCCCATCCGCCTCCGCCAGCGCGTAGGTTCCTGCTCCGTGCCAGCGACCGTGCCCCCCACCGCGCCGCACGACGTGCCGCAGGACGTGCGCCGCGGCGTCCCGCGCACCGACGCGGTGCTGGCCGCCCCCGAGCTCGCCGACGCGCTCGAGCGCCACGGCCGCGACCTCGTCAGGGGCCTGGTGCGCGAGGTGCAGCAGCGGGTGCGCGCCGGGTCCGTGCCCGCCGGGGACGTCGTCGCCGAGGTGCTGGCCGCGCTGCCGCCCGCCGGCTCCTCCCTGCGCCCGGTGCTCAACTGCACCGGAGCCGTCCTGCACACCAACCTCGGGCGCGCGCAGCTGTCGGCCCCGGCGCTCGAAGCCGTCGTCGCGGCGGCCGGGGCCACCGACGTGGAGATGGACCTGGAGACGGGCCGCCGCGCCCGCCGCGGGCGCGGCACGCTGCAGGCGCTGCGGGACGCCGTCCCCGAGGCGCAGGACGTGCACGTGGTCAACAACGGCGCCGCCGCGCTGGTGCTGGCCGCCACCGCGCTCGCCGCGGGCGGCGAGATCGTCGTCAGCCGCGGCGAGCTCGTCGAGATCGGCGACGGCTTCCGCCTGCCGGACCTGCTGGAGTCCACGGGCGCGCGGCTGCGCGAGGTGGGCACCACGAACCGCACGGCGCTGGCCGACTACGCGGCGGCGATCGGGCCGCGCACCGGCATGGTCCTCAAGGTGCACCCCTCCAACTTCGTCGTCACGGGCTTCACCGCGGGCGTCGGGCCCGGCGAGCTGGCCACCCTCGGCGTGCCCGTCGTCGTCGACACCGGCTCCGGCCTGCTGCGCCCGGACCCCGCCCTGCCGGACGAGCCGGACGCCGCGAGCACCCTGGCCGCCGGCGCGGACCTGGTGACCGCCAGCGGCGACAAGCTGCTCGGCGGCCCGCAGGCGGGGCTGCTGCTGGGGCGCGCCGACCTCGTCGAGCGGTTGCGGCGCCACCCGCTGGCCCGGGCGCTGCGGGTGGACAAGCTCACCCTGGCCGCGCTGGAGGCGACGGTGCGCGACGTGCGCACCCCCACGAGCGCGGCCGTGCACGCCGACCCCGGGCGGCTGCGCGCCCGCTGCGAGGCGACCGCGCAGATCGTGCGCAGCGCCGGCGTCGAGGTGTCCGTGCAACCCGCGCCGGCCGTCGTCGGCGGCGGGGGAGCGCCCGGTGTCGAGCTGGCCTCGTGGGTGCTCTCGCTGCCGGAGGCGCTCGCCCTGCCGCTGCGCCGCGCCACGCCCGCCGTCGTCGGGCGCGTCGAGCGCGGCCGGCTGCTGCTGGACCTGCGCTGCCTGGCCCCCGCGCAGGACGCCCAGGTCGCCGACGCGGTCGCGGCCCTCGCAGCGGCCGGGACGCGCTGATGCACGTCGTCGCCACCGCCGGGCACGTCGACCACGGCAAGTCGACCCTCGTGCGGGCCCTCACCGGCCGCGACCCCGACCGCTTCGCCGAGGAGAAGCGGCGCGGGCTGACCATCGACCTCGGCTTCGCGTGGACGCGGCTGCCCGGCGCCGGGCCGGTGGCCTTCGTCGACGTGCCCGGCCACGAGCGCTTCGTGCCGACGATGCTGGCGGGCGCCGGGCCGGTGCCCGCCACCGTGTTCGTCGTGGCCGCCGACGGCGGCTGGATGCCGCAGTCCGCCGAGCACCTGGCCGCCCTGGACGCCCTCGGCGTGCGCCACGGCCTGCTCGTGGTCACCCGCGCCGACCTCGCCGACCCCGCGGCCGCCACCGGGCGCGCGCTGGCCGAGCTGGAGCGCACCTCGCTGGGGCGGGTGCCGGCCGTGGCGTGCAGCGCGGTGACCGGGCAGGGGATGGACGAGGTGCGCGCGGCGCTCGTCCGGCTGCTCGCCGCGCTGCCGGCGCCGCAGGCGCAGGCGCCGGTGCGGCTGTGGGTGGACCGCAGCTTCACCGTCAAGGGCGCCGGGACCGTCGTCACCGGCACCCTGGGCGCCGGCACCGTCGCCGTCGGCGACGAGCTGGAGCTGCGCGGCACCCGGGTGCGGGTGCGCTCGGTGCAGAGCCTGGAGACGGAGGTCGAGCGCGCCGGCGCCGTGGCCCGCGTCGCGCTGAACCTGCGCGGCGTGGACCGCCACGACGTCCGCCGCGGCGACGCGCTGCTCACCCCCGGCACCCACGTGCACACCGACGTCGTCGACGTGCGGCTGCCGGTGGGCGAGGAGGACTGGCAGGGCGCCGGGCAGCTCGTCGTGCACGTGGGCTCCGCGGCCGTGCCCGCGCGGGTGCGCCCGCTGGGCATCGACGCGGCAGACACCGCGGG
>NZ_JAAALL010000263.1 GCF_009906315.1 Kineococcus vitellinus
CTCGCCGACCTGCGCGCGTACGTGGAGGTCGAGACGCCCTCCGACGACCGCGCCGCCCTGGAGCGCGGGCGCTCACAGGTCCGGCGCGGCCAGGGCCTCGTAGGCGTCCAGCTCCCCGAGGAAGCGCTCGCGCACCTCCTCGTCCGCCCAGCTGATCTCGATGGCGTTGCGCTGCAGCTGGATCAGCTCGTCGGGTCCCAGGCCGGCCTGGCGGGTGAGGGCGATGAGGTTCTCCGTCACGTACCCGCCGAAGTAGGCCGGGTCGTCGGAGTTGACGGTGACGCGCACCCCGCTGCGCAGCAGCTGCGCGATGACCGGCGCCTTGGAGTCGTCGGTGACGAAGGAGTTCGAGATCGGGCAGCAGGTCAGGCCCGTGCCGCGCTCGCGCAGCAGCTGCAGCAGCCGCGGGTCGTCGACGACGTTCGTGCCGTGGTCGATGCGGTCCACCCGGATGTCCTCCAGCACCTGGCGCAGGTGCTCGGTGCTGTCCTCCTGGTCGACGTCGCAGTGCGCGGTGAGCTTGAACCCCGCCGCGCGGGCGCGGGCGAACAGGTGCGCGAACCTCGCCGGCGGGTTGCCGCGCTCGTCGGAGTCCAGGCCGATGCCGACGACCTCCTCGCGGAAGCCCATCACCGCCTCGATCACGGCCTCGGCGCTCTCCACGGGCATGTCCCGCACGATGCACAGGATCAGCGCCGCGCTCAGCCCCAGCTCGCGCTGCGCCTGCAGCACCGCGTCGTGGTAGCCGCCGACCACGTCCGCGAACGGCACCCCGCGCGCGACGTGGACCTGCGGGTCGAAGAACACCTCGGCGTGCAGGACGTTCTGCGAGGCGGCCTTGCGGAAGTACGCCATCGCCAGGTCGTGGAAGTCGCGACGGGTGACGAGCACGTCCATCGCCGGGTAGTAGACGGCCAGGAAGGAGGCCAGCGAGTCGAAGGCGTAGGTGGCCCGCACCTCCTCGACGGTCCGCTGGCCGATGTCGACGCCGTTGCGCCGCGCCAGCTCCAGCTTCAGCTCCGGTTCGAGGGTGCCCTCCAGGTGCAGGTGGAGCTCGCACTTGGGCAGTGCGGCGGTGAAGGCGGCGAGGTCCATCGGCGCATCCTGCCGCAGCCCGCCGCCCGGCCCCAGCCGGAACCCGGCGCGGGCACCCCGCGGCCGCGGCCGAAACACGTTCGTCACACGGGTGCAACGCGCCGCGCGCACCGGCGGCGGAGGATCGGAGCCCCGGCGTGCGGCGCCGGGACCTCGAGGAGGGGAGCGGCCGTGGCCCGCAGCACCGTCCCGCCGTCCGCACCGCAGCGCCGGCCGGAGCACCGGCCGGAGCACCGGCCCGAGCACCGGCCCGAGCACCGGCCCGAGCAGCGCGCGGACCCGGGCCCGGACCCCCGGCTGACCGATCCGCAGGTGGCGGCGTGGGTCGCCGAGCGGGCGCGGACGACCCGCGGCTACCTGCCGCTGCACGTCGCGGGAGCGGCCACGGCCCGCTCGCGCGCCCGGCGCGGTGGTCCCGGGCCCGTCGACGACGAGCGGCTGCTCGTGCGCGACGTCGTCGTCCGCGGCGCGGCCGGGCCGCTGCCCGCGCGCTGCTACCGCCCCCGCGCCGGCGCCCGCGCCACCGTGCTCTTCCTGCACGGCGGCGGCTGGGTCAGCGGCGACCTGGACAGCGACGACGCCACCTGCCGGCTGCTCGCCGCCGCCGCGGGTGTCGCGGTGCTGAGCCTCGGCTACCGGCTGGCGCCCGAGCACCCCTTCCCCGCGGGCCTGGAGGACGCCGCCGCGGTGCTGTGCCGGCTGGCCGACGGCGACCCGGCCGGTGCGCTCGGGGTGCCCGCCGCGCCGCTGGCCGTCGCCGGCGCCGGGGCCGGCGGCCAGATCGCGGCGCTGCTGGCCCTGCGCTCGCGCGCCGGGGACGTGCCGGTGCTCGCCCACCAGCTGCTGCTGTGCCCGGTCCTGGACTGCGACCTGGACCGCGCCTCGCACCGCGAGCACGAGGACCTCGGGCCCTCGGTGGCCGACCTCGCGTGGTTCTGGCGCACGTACGTGCCCGACCGGGCCGCGCGCCGCAGCCCGCGGGTCAGCCCGCTGCGCGCGCCGCAGCTGGCCGGCCTGCCGCCGACGACCGTCGTGGTCGCCGGGGCGGACCCGCTGCGCGACGAGGCCGTGGAGTTCTGCGAGCGCCTGGAGCGGGCCGGGGTGCCCGTGCGGCCCGTGCTCGTGGAGGGCGTGCCGCACGCCTTCCTCGAGGAGCCCGCGCTGGCGGGCGCGCAGCGGGCCCTGCGGGTGGCCGCCGAGCACCTGGCCGCGGACCTGTCCGTCGGCCTCGGCGCCGCCCCGGCGGCCGGGCGCGTGCTCGACCTGACCGGTGGGCGCGCGGGCGGGGGCGCGGGGGAGCGCGCGGGTGGCGTGGTGCTCGACCTGCGCGAGCGGGCCCGGCGGTCCTGAGCCCGGTCCCCGGTGCCGGTGACCTTCCCCGTCCCGTGGTGACCTTCCCCGTCCCGTGGTGATCTTCCACGGTGCACCGTGGAAGATCACCACGGGACGGGGGAGCGGGGTGGTCGAGGGTTGACGCACCCGCCGCCGGCCCGCGGGGACCGAGGGCGCCGGCGGCTCAGGACAGGGCCAGCTCGAACCAGACGGTCTTGCCGCCGCCGGTGCTGTGCGAGCCCCAGCGCTGGGCGAGGGTGTCCACGAGGGCCACGCCCCGCCCGCCCGTCGCCGTCGGCGGCACGTGCCGCACCTGCGGCAGCCCCGTCCCGCCGTCACTGACGGAGACCGTCACGGTCGCGCCCGCGCGCCGCAGGTCCACCGCGATCGGCTCGCGGCCGTGGCGCACGGCGTTCGTCACCAGTTCGGTGGTCAGCAGCTCCAGGACCTGGCTGACGCCGGTGGACAGGGGCGTGCCCGCGAACTGCTCGCGCAGCCACGAACGGGTGCGCCGAGCAGCCGACGGGTCAGCCCGCAGCTCCAAGCGCGCCATGCCACCTCGTTCGTCTCCAGTGCACCTGCCCCCTCAACTCTGGCACCCGGTCGCGCGGCGGCAACCGGGACTCCCCCTCCCGGACCCTCGCCAGAGGTCCGCCGGGGGTCCGCCGGGCGCGTCGGCGGACCCCCGCAGGCACCTCGCGGGTGGCGCCCGGAGCGGCGGCGGGCATGATGCGGCGGGTGGACGACGCCGCGCGCGCCGAGCTCTCCCTCGCCGCCAGCACCCTGCTGCCCGCGCAGCCGGACCCCGACTTCGACCGCTTCGCCCGGCTGGGCACCACGGCCCTGGGCACCCCCGTCGCGCTCGTCAGCATGGTCAGCCGCGACGGGCAGGTCTTCCCCGGCGCCGTCGGCCTGCCGCAGCCGTGGCAGAGCACCCGCCGCACCCCCCTGAGCCACTCCTTCTGCCAGCACGTGGTCACCTCCGGCAAGACGTTCGTCGTCGAGGACGCCCGGCTGGAACCGCTGGTGGCCGACTCGCCGGCGATCACCGACCTCGGCGTCGTCGCCTACGCCGGTGCGCCGCTGCGCCTGACCGACCCCGTCACCGGGCGGGTCGACCCCGCCTCGCCCGTCGTCGGGGTGCTGTGCGCCATCGACGACCGGCCCCGGCGCTGGACGCCCGAGCAGCTGGAGGTGCTGCAGGACCTGGCCGCCGCCTGCTCCGCCGAGCTGAGCCTGCGCCTGCTGGAGGAGCGCACCCGGCTGCTGCTCAGCCTCGCGGAGACCCTCGGCGCGGCGCGCACCGCCGGCGAGGTGGCCGCCACCGTCGGCGCCGTCACCCGCGCGCGCCTGGGCGGCGCCCGCAGCGCCCTGCTGCTGCACGAGCCGGCCTCCCGGCGGCTGCGCCCCGTCGAGCCCGCGACGGTGCCGCAGGCGTCCGCGCAGCGCGACGTCGTCGGCCTCGACGCGCCGCTGCCCGCCGCGGCGGCGGCCCGCGAGCGCCGCTCCCGGCTCTTCGCCGACGGGCGGTCCCTGCGGGCGGCCTTCCCCGACGCCGACGGCCCCGGGCCGCTGCCGGTGCTCGCCGCGTCGGCGTACCTGCCGCTGCTGGCGGGGGAGGAGCTGCTCGGCGTCCTGGTCCTCGTGTGGGACTCCCCGCGCCCCACGCTGGAGGCCGAGGCCGACGTGTGGAGCGCGCTGGCCCGCTTCACCGCCCAGGCCGTCGTGCGCGCCCGCCTGGACGCCGAGCGGCGCTCACGCGCGGAGGTGCTGCAGCGCTCGCTGCTGCCGCGGCTGCCGGAGGTGGAGGGGCTGCTGGTGCGCGGGCGCTACCTGCCGGCCAGCCGGGAGGAGTCCGTGGGCGGTGACTGGTACGACGTCGTCGTGCAGCCCGACGGCGACGTCGCGCTCGTCATCGGCGACGTGGCCGGGCACGACGTGGTGGCCGCGGCGACGATGGGCCAGCTGCGCGGCCTGCTGCGCGCCTTCGTCTGGGACCGCCCGGAGGCGCCGCCGGCGCTGGTCTCGCGCCTGGAGCGGGCGCTGCCGGGGCTGGGCGTGGAGGGCCTGGCCACCCTGGTGCTGGCCCGCGTCGGCGCCCGCGACCCGCTCACGGGGGCGCGGCGGCTGCGCTGGACCAACGCCGGCCACCCGCCGCCGCTGCTGCTGCTGCCCGACGGCGGCACCCGGCTGCTCAGCTCGCCGCCGGACCTGCTCGTCGGGCTGCTGCCGGACGTGGTGCGCGCCGAGCACTCCGTGCAGGTGCCGGCCGGCTCGACGCTGCTGCTCTACACCGACGGCCTCATCGAGCACCGCGGCCGCAGCCTGGCGGGGGGCGTCGAGCGCGCCCGCGCCGTGCTCGGCCGGTGCGCGGGGCTGCCGCCGGCGCAGCTGCTGGACGCGCTGCTCACCGAGCTCGTCGGCGGCCACGCCGAGGACGACTGCGCCCTGCTGGCCGTGCGCTTCCCCTGAGGTGGTGCGCGCGGTCAGCCCCGGGCGCGCAGGTCCACGACGCGGCGCGCGGAGGTGCGCACCCGCCCCTTGCCGGAGCCCTTGGCCTCGTACATCGCCGCGTCCGCGTCCTGCAGGACGCGCTGGGCGTCCGCACCCGGCTCGGCCATCGCCAGCCCGACGCTGATGCCGACGGGGAAGCTCCACCCGGCGACGGCGAACGGCTCGGCCATCTCCGCGACGATGCGCTCGGCCACGTGCGCGGCGGCCTCCTCGTCGGGCAGCTCCGGGCAGACGACGGCGAACTCGTCGCCGCCCAGGCGGGCCACGGTGTCGCCCGGGCGCACCGCGGCGCTCAGCCGCTCGGCGACGCCGATGAGGACGTGGTCGCCCGCGGCGTGCCCGCCGGTGTCGTTGACGGGCTTGAAGTCGTCGAGGTCGCAGTAGAGCAGCGCCACCCGCCGGCCGCTGCGCCCGGCCGCCGACAGCGCGTGGCGCAGCCGGTCCTCCAGCAGCGTGCGGTTGGGCAGCCCCGTCAGCGGGTCGTGCAGCGCGGCCTCGCGCAGCCGCCGCTGCACCAGCCGGCGCTGGGTGACGTCGACGACCTGCACGACCGCGGCGACCTCGCCGCGGGTGCCGTCCTCGCCCGGCGTGGGCCAGGCCGCCACCGCCAGCTCCAGCCACACCTCCCCGTCGCCGTGCTGCAGCTCGGCGTGCCAGTGCGCCCGGCGGCCGGCGTCGACCTCCTCGACCATCTCGCGCACGGCCTCCGCGAAGACCTCGCGGTGCTCCTCGTGGACCTGCTCGGACCAGTCGGAGCCGGGCAGGACGCGGGCGCCCGGGCCCAGCATCGAGGTCAGCCGGTCGTTGGCGCGGGCCACGACGGCCGAGCCGTCGGCGCGCAGCCGCAGCAGCGCGACGCCCAGCAGGGCGTCGTCGAAGGTGCGGCGGAAGACCTCCTCGCGCCGCTCGGCGGTGACCACGGCCCGCTCCCGCGAGCGCACCACCAGCGACATGACGAGCGCGACGGCGCCGGAGGTGAACAGCAGCGCCTGCAGCACGCCGTCGGTCTGGCCCGGGTCGCGCACGACGGTCCCCGCCGTGGCGACGACGGCCACCACCAGCTGCACCGCCAGGGCCCGCCCCACGCCCAGCCGCGCGGCCCCCCACAGCACCGGCACGACGACGAGGAAGGACCACGGGTCGGAGAAGCGGGACCAGAAGACCGCCGCGGCCACCCCGGCCGCGGCGAGCACGACGGCGGCGAACTCCGTCACCGCGGCCCTGCTGCGGTGCCCGCCCACCAATGGCGAGCGCGGCAGCAGCAGCAGCGGCGCGACGAGCAGCACGCCGAGCAGCTGGCGCGGCGCGTACTCGATGAACTGGCCCGGCGTGGCGGTCTGCACCAGCAGCGCGGCGGCGGCGACCCCCGCCACCGCCCCCG
>NZ_JAAALL010000264.1 GCF_009906315.1 Kineococcus vitellinus
CCCGCCGCCCGGCCCGCGCTCTTCCCCCCCGCGGCCTTCGAGCCGCCGCGCGCGGGCCGGGCGGCGGGTTTCCCGGCCGCCTCGGCGGTTCCGGCGGCCGCCGTCAGCGCGGCGGGCAGTTCCTCCCAGCTGAGGCTGACCGGTGGGCGGGAGGTGGAGGGGTTCCACTCGACACCCCGGGAGCTGATGCTCAGCACGCCGTAGCGGCGGCCGTTGCGGCGGACGGGCACCTCCACCGGGCGGGAGCCGACGCTCAGCTCGGCGGGGATGTTCAGCGAGAGCGCGTGCTGGGAGGTGGCCATGGAGTGCTCCGGTTCTCGTGCTCGCCGCGACGTCGCAGCGCACGGGATCGATCGCGGGACGGGGGAACTGCTGGGATCAGTGAACGCGCGGCGATCAGCGGGTGCAAGCGGTACCGGGGAACCGACCGGCGCTGCGCTCCGCGAACAGCACCGGTTCGGGAGCGCTCACGCGGGTGGGCGCCGCGGGCAGGCGCTCAGGAGTCCACGCGCAGACCCGTCAGCCGCCAGTCGGTCTTGACCTCGCCCACCCCGTGCCCGTGCTGGACCAGCAGCGTCCGCAGCTCCAGCAGCAGCCCGTACTCCCAGTCCGGCCGCGCGACCCGTTCGCTGAACGTGGCGGAGCTGGGCGCCGACCGGTCCGGCTCGATCGAGTCGCCCCCGAAGGAGGACCCGGCGGCGGCCACGTGCTCGACGGAGACGCTCACGCTCACCGCGCCGTCGGCGGTGGGCAGCACCGACCAGCGCCGCTGCGCCCGCCAGCCGTCGGCGACGCCCTGGT
The DNA here is from genome assembly GCF_009906315.1 of Kineococcus vitellinus. Classification (GTDB taxonomy): domain Bacteria; phylum Actinomycetota; class Actinomycetes; order Actinomycetales; family Kineococcaceae; genus Kineococcus; species Kineococcus vitellinus. The sequence goes on from NZ_JAAALL010000264.1 coordinate 802, forward strand.
GGGGGTCCAGGCCGCCCACGTGGCCGGCGACCAGCTGCTCGACCTCCAGGCGCAGCCGGCGCCGCTTCCACAGCACGGCCAGGCGCTGGGCGCTCGCCCTCGGCGCCCGCAGCAGCGCCGCCTGACGCACACGATCGATGGCCACCGGGCGTCCTCCTCGCGTCGATCCTCGGCGATGGGCTCGAGGGTAGGCCCGTTCGGCCGGACCGCGTGCTGGAAGCCCAGCCGCACCGGGGGCAGCCGGGCGCGGAACCCGCCCGAGAACCCACCGCCCGCCAACCCACCGGGGGAGAACCCGTCGCCCGAGAACCCGCCGGGTGAGGACCCGCCGGTCGCCGGGCACGCGCGAGCGAGCGCCGCACCCGCCGGGTCCTCCGGCCGGTGCAGCGCTCGCGAGCCCGAGCCGCCCGGTGCGCCGCGACGCACCGGGCGGCGGGGCCCTCACCCGGGGGCCGGTGCGGCCGGGAAGCGCCGCGTGAGCACGCCCGTCCACGCGACGACCTGCATCCCGGGGCGGGACAGGGTCGTCCCGTCCCAGCCCACGTCACCGGTCAGGGCGAACGGGCCCAGCCCGACGGCGCCGAGCTCCTGCTGGGCGCCGGCGGCCGCCGCACCGTCCGCGCCGCTCCACTCACCGCTGATGCGCAGGTCCCGCACGACCAGCATCCGGGTGGTGACGACCCCGATGAGGCCGGGGTTGTCGGCGGGTGTCCCGGTGGAGACGGCGGCCTCGGGGAAGCCGGGCATGCTCCAGCCGGGCTGGTCGAACACCTCCGGGTGCCACCAGGGCCGGTCGATGTCCACGACCTTGTAGGAGAACGAGAACGACACCCCGCCGCCCGGCGGCTGCGCGGGCGTCTCCTCGAGCACCGCGTCGATGGCGCGCGACTCCAGCAGGGCGTCCTTCAGGCGCAGCGGCACCACGGGAGCGCCGTCCTCCCCGATCATCCTCTTGCGCCCACCCAGCTGGCGGAAGGAACCCGTGCGGGTACCGACCTCGACGCCAGCGTGGACGGCGGTGCGCGCCTCCGAGGCCTGCAGCAGCGCAGCAGCCCGGGGGACGGCGCCCAGCCGGCGCCCCGAGGTGGGCTCGACGACCGGTTGAGCCAGCTCCAGCGCCCGCAGCGACGTCATCGACAACTTGCCCCCCGTCATGAGGCGGACGGTCGGGCTGGTGGCCTCCAAGCCCCGCGGCAGGCGCTTCCACGCCAGTCGCGGGACGACCGGTGGTGCCTGGAAGACCGGCGGCAGCGGCGCCGGCGGCTGCTGCGGCCCGACCGTGAAGGAGACCTGCCCCCAGCCGCCGTCCTGCCACCACGTGGAGGGGGAGGCGTTGGCGGGGCGGTACAGGTCACCCGGTGTGCTGCTGGCCCTGACCATCAGCTCCAGGTCCGCCCGCGCGTCGGAGAGGAGCAGGCTCGCCGCGGTCGCCGACGGCGAGTCGGGGACGACGGTGGCGTTGCGCAGGACCATCATCGCCAGGTCGTCCAGCCGCCGCCCGGAGTCGACGTACGTCGCCGCCGGCACGGGGATCGGGTTGACCAGGTCGGAGAACGCCTCGGCGGAGACGGCCGAGTCCGCGCTGAAGTCGGCCGGGTCGAGGTCCTTGCCCGCCGGCTCCACCAGCAGGAGCACGCCGGTGCCCGCGGGGGTGCCCGCCGGAGCAAGCAGGCCGGCCAGCTGGGAGTACAGCTGCCGGCCGGGCAGCCCGTCCTCGCTCACGACGCGCCTGCCCGTCGAGGCTCGTGGCCGTTCACGGCTTCGGCGGGCACAGGGGCACCTTCGTGCACGCCACCCCGATCACCTGGATGTCGGGGATCCGGAAGCCGTTGGCGATGGCCTGCGCGCGGTAGGTGTCCTGGGTGCTGCTGTGCGAGTAGTTGCCGGAGACCGAGAACGGTCCGTACCCCACCGACAGGGACCCGGAGGTGGCGCTGGCGATGTGGTCGGAGTCGGTGCGTCCCCACGTGCCGGTGACCTCGACGTCGCGGACGATGACCAGCGCGGAGGGGATCCGCGCCATCAGACCGCCGCCGGCACCGTCGGAGACCACCCCGCGCCCACCCAGGCTGCCCAGGTCGTAGTTGGGCAGGGAGAAGACGGTGGCGTCCATCCAGGGCCGGGTGATCGGGCAGACCCGCCAGCGGAACTTGATGCTGATGTCCTTGGTCTCGGTGTCCAGGTGCTCGCGGCTCTCGCTGCGCTCGACACCGCCGCCGAAGCTCCACAACCCCAGGTTGAGGCCGGCCGAGGCGCCCCAGCTGGTCGACTCCGTGCTGTGGTTGCTGCTGAAGTCGCTGGAGCGGAAGGTGAACTCCGGCCAGGTGAAGGCGTCGGCGCCCGCCCAGTCGGAGGGCTGGATGCGGCTGCGCAGGATCGGCTGGCTCTCGGTCTCGACGGTGAACTGGTAGGCGTTCAGGAGCCACTGCGCCTGCTCGAAGACGCGGGCGACCTGGCTCTCGTTGAGGGTGGCCAGCTGGGCGTTCGCCGCCGCGACCTGGTCGCGACCGGAGGATCCCCAGTCCTGCCAGGCGCGGCGCACCTTGGAGACGGCGGTGGGCCCGGTCAGCGGCCACACCCGGCGCAGGTTCTCGTCGCCCATCGCCGCCGCCCAGGTGCCGATGTAGGTGGTGTAGGCGTCGGTGTAGGCGTCGTAGGCCTTCTTCTCCGCGTCGGCCAGCTGGGTCGGCTTCATGAACGCCCGGCCCTCGTCGTCCTTGCCCTCCTCGCGCAGCACCGCGACCGCGCGGGCCCGCGCCGCCTCGATCTCGGCGCTGGGGGGCGGCTCGGTGACGTGGACCAGCTGGACGAGGTTGGAGTAGACCTGCGAGACCCTGCGCAGGGTGGGCGACCACGTCGGGCCGGGGCCGGGGACGTCGTCGACGAGGGAGGCGATGTTGGCGGTGGACTCCTGCGAGCCGGAGGTGTTGCCCGGCGACCAGGGGTTGCGGTAGTCGGCGCCGTTGAGCACGAGCCCCCGCTGCGCCATCAGGAAGGCGGTGGTGCTGGTGTCGAAGGCGCTGGGCAGGCCCAGACCCGGGTCGGCGCCGGTGACGACCTGCAGCATCTTGTCGTACAGGGAGAGGGCGATGTTCTCGTCCATCGACATGGTGTTCCTCCTCTGAGGCGGTGCCGCCGGTCGGCACGCTCGCTCGCCGTACAGAGCGGGAACCCGGCGGGTTGATACCTCCCCCGCCGCCGGCGGGGGGCTACTCGGCTCCACCGCGGGCTCGGCGGCGGGTGCGCGGGCATCCCCGCGGGCATTCCCGCGGGCAGCACCAGCGGGCATCATGGCTGCGACGGCGCGCGGGCCTCCCCCGCGCCCGACGGGAGGCTGCGATGGCGCAGGACGAGACGGCACCCGGCGGTGCCCGGGCCCTGCCCGCCCTCGGCGCGCCGGACGGGCGCTACCTGGGCACCACCGGCCGCTGGTGGGTGGAGCTGCGCGTCGACGCCGCAGCGGGGGGCCTGCTCAGCGCCGACCTGCACACCACGCGCGCCGACGGTCGCGTGCACCGCCTCAGCGGGCGCGGCAGCGGCCGCCCGCCGGTGGGCCGGCGCGGCACCCGGTGGCCGGTCCGCTGGGTCGACGGCGACGGCGCCGGTCACGACGGGTGGATCGCCGTGGCCGCCGTCGACGACGTGCCCGGCAGCGCGCTGCTGCGCGCGCACGTGGCGGACGGCGGTGGGGAGGGGACGACGATCGCGGCCCGGCTCGTGCGCGCCGGCGCCCCGGTGCGCCAGCTGGGTCTGGAGGTGGAGGTCGAGGCCGGTGTGCAGGCGCCGCGGCGGGTGGTCGTCGACGGCGAGCACCTGGACGTCGAGGAGTGCCTGCGCCGCGCGGGCTTCGAGGTCTCCTCGATCGGCGTGCCCGGCCCCGTCACCGCCCCGCCGGGCGGGCGCTGGAGCACCGTCGACGCGCTGGAGCGGCTGGGCGGGTTGCACGCGGCGATGACCGCCGGCGCGCAGGCCGACCTGGACGCCACCGCGTGGGAGGCGCACCTGCTGCTGCTCTCGCGCTCGGACCGCCCGGGCCTGCTGGGGCTGATGTTCGACCTGGAGGGCCCGCTGCCGCGGCAGGGCGCGGCCGTCTTCGTCGACGAGGTGCGCGCCGGCTCCGAGGGCGCCGACGCCGAGCGCCGCCTCCTGCAGGTCCTGGTGCACGAGGTCGGTCACGTGCTGAACCTGCCGCACCGCTTCGCGGTGGGGCGCTGGGGATCGACCTCGTTCATGAACTACGACTGGTGCTACCGGGGCGGCCGCCGCGCCGCGGAGTTCCAGCGGGACTTCGACTGGTCCTTCGACGACGACGAGCTGGCGTTCCTGCACCACGGGGCGCGGGAGGCCGTCGTGCCCGGTGGCGCGCCCTTCGGCACGGGCACCGACTGGCCCGGCACCGACGGGCCCGGCACGGACCGGCCCGGCACCGACGGGCCCGGCACCGACGGGCCCGGCACGGACACCGCGCACGGCGAGGAGGACGCGCTCGGGGAGGGCGCGCCGGGCCTGTCGCTGTGGCTGACGCACGCGGGCGGAGGCGGACCGCTCGTGGTCGCCGAGGGTTCGCCGGTGTTCCTGGAGGTGTCCCTGGCCAACACCGGCGACGGCGACGTGGCCGTCCCCCGGCAGGCCCTGGACGTCAAGGGCGGCCTCCTGGAGGTCCTCGTCGGCCCGGCCGGGGGCGCGGCGCAGGCGTTCGCGCCGATCGTCCGCCGCTGCTACGCCGTCGACGACGACCGCGTCCTGCGGCTGCGTCCCGGCGAGTCGCTGCACGAGAACCTCAACCTCACCCTGGGCTCCGCCGGTGAGCCGTTCGCGGCACCGGGCCGCTGGCGGGTGCGCCCGCTGCTGCACCTGCCGAGCGGCGCGGCGCACGCACCGGGCACCCTCGTGCGCGGGGAGGACCTGGAGGTCGACGTCGAGGAGCCCTCGGGCGAGGCGGCGGGCAGGCTGACCGGGCTGGCGCGGCGGCCGGGGGTGCGCACCGCCCTCGCGCTGGGCGCGGCGGGCGGGCGCGAGGAGGTGCGCCGCGCGGTGCAGGCGTGCGCCGACGGCCCGGCACCCGGTGCGCTGGTGGCGGCCGCGCAGCGGGTGCGGGGGCTGGAGCTCGCCCGCGCCGCCGGCGACCGCACGCGCGGTGGAGCCCGGCAGCGCGCGGCGGGCGCCTCCCGCGAGGACCTCGAGGAGGCCCGCGCCCGGCTGCAGGAGGCCCTGGACAGCGGGGGGCGGGTGTTCGACCCGCACACCCGCGAGCACACCCGCCGCCTGGCCGCCGCCTGCGGCGAGGCGGCCGGTGGTGCGCCCGCACCGCGCGCGGTCGTCGAGCTCGGCACCGAGGACGGTGGCGTCCTGCTGTGCCCCGGGGCACCGCTGGGCGACCGCTCCGGGTTCGCCCGGCGGGTCCTGGTCCGCCTCACCGGGCTGCCGGCGCAGCTGCCGCAGGGGTGGGTGGACGGGTGGGCGGACGCGGGGCGGCTGCGCGCCGCGGTGGTCGTCGCCGGCCCGGACGGGCTGAGCGA
>NZ_JAAALL010000265.1 GCF_009906315.1 Kineococcus vitellinus
CGCCCACCCACCGGCCCCGCCGCGGGCCTCCTCACCGGCCCCGCCGCGGGCCTCCTCGCGGGCGCCCTCGCGGGCACGGCGGGCGACGCGCAGGGCCCGCACCCGCCGCTCGCGCTCGGCGAGCGCCAGGGCCTCCTCGTGCCGCAGCGCCAGCCCCTCGTGCAGCTCCCAGTCCATCGCGGTGATGCTCATGCGCCCAGGCTCGTGCTGAGGCTCGCCGGGGGGCGTCCGGCGTTCACGCCGACTCGGCGGGCGCCCGCAGCCTTAGTTACTTAGAGTTCGTAAGGTGTTACATCGTGTCGTGAGGCGTGACCCGGCCCGGTCGACTTCCGCCGCTCGCCGTGCGCGCGGGCCGCGGCGGCAGCACCATTCCCTGGTGGCGGTCTGGACGTCCTTCATGGACCTGGTGCACCTCATCGGCGCGGTCGGCTGCCTCGCCCTCACCGGGGGCTTCGCCGCCGACGGCGAGCCGGCCCGCGCGCTGTTCTACGCGGCCGCCTGCCTCGCCTTCGCCACCGCGCTGGCGCGCCGGCGCCACCGGGACCACCGGCCGCGGCCCGTGGTCGTCGACCTGCGCGAGGCGCCCGCCGCAGCCCCGACCGCAGCCCCGGCCGCGGCCCCCGCCGCCGACACGCCGCGCTCCGCCGCCTGAGCCGCCCTCGCGGGCCGCGCACCCCGCCGCTACGTTCCCGGGCATGGTCGAGCACACCGCCACCAGCACCGCCGACGTCCGCGCCGTGCACGTGGGGCCGATGGACAACGTCGCGTACCTGCTGACCTGCCGCGCCAGCGGCGCGCAGCTGCTCGTCGACGCCGCCGACGAGCCCGACACGCTGCTCGACCTCGTGCAGGAGGGCGACCCGGACGGGCGCCTGGGCACCGTCGTCACCACCCACCGCCACCGCGACCACGTCGGCGCCCTGGAGGCGCTCGTGGAGGCCACGGGCGCGAGCACGGCCGCCGGCGCCGACGACGCCGACCACCTGCCGGTCCCGGTCGACCGCCGGCTGGCGCACGGCGACGTGCTGCGGGTGGGCGAGCTGGCGCTGGAGGTGGTGCACCTGCGCGGGCACACCCCCGGCTCGGTGGCGCTGGTGCTGCGCGACCCGGCCGGCCCCGACCACGTCTTCACCGGCGACTCCCTCTTCCCCGGCGGCGTCGGGAACACCCGCGGCGACGCCGGCGACTTCGCGCAGCTGCTCGGCGACGTCACCGAGCGCCTCTTCGCCGTGCTCGGCGACGACACCGTCGTGCACCCCGGCCACGGCGCCCCCACCACGCTGGGCCGCGAGCGCCCGCAGCTGCCGCAGTGGCGCGAGCGGGGCTGGTGACGGGACCGGTGACGGGCCGGTGACGCGGCCGGGCGGCGCGCCGCTCAGTCCAGCGCTGCGCCGCGCCGCTCGGGCAGCAGCGAGCTGGCGAGCGCGGCCAGCGCGAACGACGCGCCGAACACCGCGAACACCGCACCGGTGCCGCCCACGGCCAGCAGCGGCGGGACGCTGAGCGGGGCCAGGATGGAGGCGATCCTGCCGAAACCGGCGGCGGCGCCGGCGCCGCGGGCGCGCACGCTCGTCGGGTACACCTCCGGCGTCACCGCGTACAGCGCCCCCCAGGCGCCGAGGTTGCAGAAGGACAGCAGCATCCCCGCGGCCACGATCGTCGCGGGCGAGCCGGCGACGGCGTAGCAGGCGGCGCCGACGGCGGAACCCACGAGGAAGGCCGCGAGGGTCCGCTTGCGGCCCCACACCTCCACGAGCACCGCCGACAGCGCGTACCCCGGCAGCTGGGCGAGGGTGATGACGAGGGTGAACCCCAGCGAGCGCACCAGGCTGAACCCGTCCTCGACGAGCAGGCTGGGGATCCAGGTGAACGCCCCGTAGTAGCTGAAGTTCACGAAGAACCACACCAGCCACAACCCGGTCGTGCGCCTGCGCAGCCCGCCGGACCACAACCGGGTGCTCCCGCGCGCGGGAGCCGGCTCGGCGACCATGGCCGCACCGCGCGGAACCCCGGCGGACTCCTCCAGGGCGCCCACGACGGCCTCCGCCTCGTGGGTGCGCCCGCGCGAGAGCAGGAACCGCACCGACTCCGGCAGCGCCCGGCGCACCACGAGGGCGTACACCGCGGGCAGCGCCCCCAGCGCCAGCGCCCAGCGCCAGCCGTCGTCGGAGGCGGGTACCAGCAGGAAACCGATGAGCGCGGCCACCGTCCAGCCGACCGCCCAGAACGCCTCCAGCACCACGACGACGCGACCGCGGATGCGGCTGGGCGCGAACTCGCTCACCAGGGTGGAGGCGACGGGCAGTTCCGCCCCCAGGCCCAGGCCGACGAGGAAGCGGAACACCAGCAGCGCCCCCAGCGACCACGACAGGGCGGCCGCACCGGTGGCCAGCCCGTACACCAGCAGCGTCAGCGCGAACACCTGCCGGCGGCCGAAGCGGTCGGCGAGCACGCCGCCCAGCGCGGCGCCCAGCGCCATCCCGGCGAAACCGATGGAGGCGATCCACGACTGCTCGCCCGGGGTGAGCTCCCACTGCTGGCGCAGGGCGACCAGGACGTAGGCGACCAGCCCCACGTCCATCGCGTCCAGGGCCCAGCCGATGCCGGAACCCACCAGCAGCCGGCGGTGCCGGGCGGTGAACGGCAGGGCGTCCAGCCGTTCGGTGGCGGTGGTGACGGGTGCGCTCACACCGGTGAACCTACCCCGCGCGCGGGGTGCGGCCCGGATCGAGCGGCGTCGTGCGGGTGCTCCCGGCGGGGTGCGGCCGGCGCCCCGGGTTTCAGCGGGGGGCGCGCCGCCACAGCGGCCGCGGTGTGATCGCCATCGCCGCGGCCAGCGCGCGCAGCGCGCCGGGGACCCAGACGACGTCGCGGCCGCCGCGCAGGGCGTCCACGACGGCGTCGGCCACCTGCGCCGGGGTGCTCGCCAGCGGTGCCGGCGACATCCCGGCCGTCATCCGGCCGACCACGAAACCCGGCCGCACCAGCAGCAGCCGCACGCCGCTGCCGGCCAGCGCGTCGGCCAGGCCGGAGGCGAAGCCGTCCAGGCCCGCCTTCGCCGAGCCGTAGACGTAGTTCGCGCGCCGCACCCGGGCACCGGCGATGGAGGAGAACACCACCAGCCGGCCCGCGCGCAGCGGCCGCAGCAGCCGCGCCAGGTGCGTCAGGACGCTCACCTGCGCGACGAAGCCGGTGTGCACGACCGCCAGCGCGTGCGCGGCGTCGTGCTCGGCGCGCGCCTGGTCGCCGAGGACCCCGAACGCGACGACGACGTCGAGGGCGCCGTGCCGGGCGACGAGGTCGGCCAGCAGCGGCCCGTGCGAGGCGACGTCGTCGGCGTCGAACTCCACCGCCTCCACCCCCACGTCCGCGCGCGCCGCCCGCAGCCGGGCGGACTGCTCGGCGAGGTCGTCCGCGCGGCGGGCGGCGAGCACGACGGCGGGCGCGCCGGCGCGCACGAGCCGCTCGGCGACCTCCAGGCCGATCTCGCTGCGTCCGCCGAGCAGCAGCACGGGTGCCGGGCGCCCGCCGCCCGCCGGACCCGCCATCAGATCCACCCCGAGCGGCGGGCCAGCACCACGGCCTCGTGGCGGTTGACCGCGCCGAGCTTGCCGGTGGCCGAGGACAGGTGGTTGCGCACGGTGCCCGGCGACAGCGAGGCCCGCAGCGCGATCTCCTCCACGCTCGCCCCGTCGGCGGCCAGTTCCAGCACGTCGGCCTCCCGGGGCGTCAGCGGGCTCTCCCCCGCGGCGATGGCGTCCGCGGCCAGCGAGGGGTCGACGTAGCGCCCGCCCGCGGACACCGTGCGGATGGCCTCGGCGAGCACGGAGCCCGAGGACGTCTTCGGCAGGAAACCCCGCACGCCCACCTCCAGCGCGCGCTTGAGGTAGCCGGGCCGGCCGTGGCTGGTGAGCAGCATCGTCGTGCAGCCGGGGACCTCCGCGTGCAGCCGCTGCGCGACGGCGATCCCGTCGGGCAGGCCCTCCGCGGGCGGCATCTGCAGGTCCAGGACCGCGACGTCGGGCGACTCCTTGCGCGCCATGGCGACCGCCTCGGCGCAGGAGGCGGCCTGCGCGACGACCTCCAGGTCGTCCTGCAGGTCCAGCAGCCCGGCGACGGCGCTGCGCACCAGGTTCTCGTCGTCGGCGAGCAGGACGCGGATGCTCATGCGGGGACCTCCAGTCGTGCGCTGAGCTCGAACGTGCCGTCGGCGTGGCGGACGTCGAGGTCGCCGCCCAGCGGGCGCAACCGCTCCGCCAGGCCGGCCAGGCCGGAACCCCGCCCGCCCTCGGCGGCGGTGGCGCCGTCGTTCTCCAGCCGGACCTCCAGGCCCGCGCCGCCGCGCAGCAGGCTGATGCGGCACCACGTCGCGGCGCTGTGCCGCACGACGTTCGTGACGCCCTCGCGGATCACCCAGGCCGCCGCCGAGCGGACCTCCGCGGGCAGCGGGGCGCCGCCGCTGTCGTCGCGCACGGTGCACTGCACGCCCGCCGAGCGCAGCAGCGCGACGGACCCGTCGAGCTCCTGCTGCAGGTCGACGGCGCGGTAGCCGCGGACGACGGCGCGGATCTGCTCCAGGGAGCCCTGCGCGATCTCGCGCACCTCCACCGCCTTGTCCGCCGCCTCGGGGCGCCCGCGGCGGGCGAGCTCGGCGACCAGGTCGCTGGTGACGGCGATCGCGGACAGGTCGCGGCCGACGACGTCGTGCAGGTCGCGGGCGAAGCGCAGGCGCTCCTCGGCCACCGCCAGCCGGGCCCGGTCGCGCTCGGCGGCGGCCAGCCGGCGCACCACCTCCACCAGCCACAGCGACATCTGCAGCAGCGCCGGCGCCAGGACGGCGTAGAAGACGTGCAGGCCCACGGACACGCCGACGGTGCTCTGCTGGCGCCAGCCGTCCGCGGCGAGCGCCGCCGCGGCCGAGGCGACGAGGGCGATGGCGGCGGCCACCGGCGCGTAGCGGCGGAAGCGGTGGCGGCCCAGCGGGGCGGCCGCGGTGACCGCGGCGACGCCCGCCGCGGAACCGCTGGCGACGCCCCCGTCGAAGGCGAGGACCGCGGTCAGCAGGGCGAGCACCGAGGTCCCCGCCCACGCGGCCGGCAGCCGCCGCCCCCACGGCTTCCCGTCCACCGCGCGGCCGACGAGGACGGCCACCGCGGCCGCCTGCGCGCACGAGCCGGCCACCGCCGCGGCCAGGCCGGCGCCGGCGGGGGGACGCGCGCCGGCGTCCGCCGCGGCGTCGGCGCTGAAGGCGACGACGAGGAAGGGGGCCAGGAACACCAGCGGCTGCAGCGACCACCGCGTGTACAGCTCGACGCGCCGCAGGTCGTCTGCGGCGCGCCAGCGGTCGGCCAACCTCACGGGGGAACTCTCCCAGACGCTCAGCCGCGCGGCGACCAGCGGAACCGGCTGCGCACCACCGCCACCGAGAGCCCCACCCAGGCCGCGGCGACGAGCGCGGCCTGCAGCAGCTCCGCGCCACCGGTGCCGCCGGTCCAGCCGGCCCGCACGAGGGTCAGCACGGGGCTGAGCGGGGTGAAGTCGGCGACGTCGGCGAGCACGGGCGGCAGCACCTCCAGCGGCAGCGCGAGACCGGCGCCGAGGACGGCGATCGACAGCACGGGCAGGCTCGTCATCTGCACCGCCTCCAGCGTGCGGGTGGCGACGGCGGTGACGAGGGCGAGCCCGGCGAAGACGGCCGCGCCCAGCAGCAGACCGGCGAGCACGAGCAGCGGGTCCCCCGGCACCGGCAGGTCGAGCGCGAGCGCGCCGAGCAGGGCGAGCAGGAGCACCTGCGCCAGCGTGATGGCCGTCGAGGGCAGCGAGAGCGCCACGAGCACCTCCCCGTCGCTCGCCTCCCCCGTGCGCAGCCGCTGCAGCACGCCCTCCTCGCGGCGGGAGACGGCCGCGGACAGCACGTTGTAGTAGACGACGAAGAGCAGCAGCATCCCCACCATGCTGCTGACGGCGACGGCGGCGGCCTCGCCGGTCATGCCGGCCTCCCCGCCCAGGCCGGCCAGCAGGGCGACGACGGCCAGCGGCATGAGCACGGCGATGGACATCAGGGTCCGGTTGCGGCGCAGCAGCAGCAGCTCCGCGCGGGCGAGCGCGGCGGTGCGGCGCAGGCTCGCGCGGACGGGGCCCTCCCCCTGCGCGGCGAGCTCGGGAGCGGTCGTGGGCAGCGTGGTCGCGGGCATCAGGCGGCCTCCTCCGTGCGGGTGGTGCGGCGGGTGGTGCGGCGGGTGGTGCGGCGGGTGGTGCGGCGG